>JAOPYG010000417.1 GCA_025964685.1 Actinoallomurus sp.
ATGGCGTTCAAACGGTGCGCCACCGGGTCGTCGCTGACGTACGGCCAGTGCGCCGCGAAGATCTCATAGGTCTTGCGGCCGAGCAGCAGCTCGTACGGCTGGTCGAACGCCTTCGCCATGGCCTGGCCCATCACATCGTCCCAGAAGGTGACGTTCCACCCTCCGTAGGCGAAGTGACCTGTTGGATCCTCCTGGGGGCCACCGGGGGCCTGCATGACGCCATCGAGGGAGATGAATGTGTTGACGGACAGTCTGCGCATCGGACATCCCTTCCTGTTGGTTGCCGACAGTCTGACTCCGCAGGCCGACAGAACTCATCGCTCCCGAGCACGAGGTAGCGGGTCGCAGCGCAGCATGGAGTACAAGACCATGGTTCGGCGCTCGTCTCCGACCCGCTGCCAGCTGCGCAGCAGTCCCTCACGCTGGAAGCCGACGCGCTCTGCGTGGCCGCGAACGTCATTGCGGAAGGGATCTAAGCCGGTTGTGCGCCGGCACCGGCGTCATTGCTGTCCGGGAGGACGCCCTCGCACTCCACGACGCCCTTGTGTGACTTCTCGCCGGCCACCGGTACGCCGTCGACGAAGATCAGGCAGGTCAGCTTGGCGTTCGGGTCCACCTCCGCGTGGAGTATCGGCGGGTCCGGGGTCACGCCCTCCGGGGAGGCCATCTCCACGACCGTTGACCAGGGCAGGCGGAGGTTCTCCACGTCGCTGTTCTCGATGCCGGTGTAGTCGTCCCAGTAGACCCCCGTGGCCTTGCCCGAGCCGATCAGCTCGTACTCGATCCGGTGTGTGGTTCCCGTGTCCCGTGCGCCGACGTGGGGGAGGCGGCGCAGGATCAGGTCGGCCAGGTCGACCAGCACACTGCGCGGGTCACGTTCCTTCTTGCCCCGGTCGCTGCTGAGCGTGATGCCGAGGATCAGTCCGCCCCGGCGTACGCGGATCTCGTGCGCCGCCGGGCTCGACGCCGCGGTGCCCGCGGACCAGTTGTCGAACCAGCTCTCGTCGGCGGGTCCCACCACGCCGCTGGCCAGGTCCGAGCGGCGGCGGCCCTCGGTCAGTTGCTTCCGGTGGTTCCGCAGGTCGGCGGCGAAGAGGTACTTGGCGACCGCGGCGGTCGGCTCGAGGCTCAGCGTCATCTCGTCGATGGACTCGTACAGGCAGTCGACGGTGTTGGTCCGGTCTCTCACGGTGTGCGAGGTGCTCGGCTTCCGGTCGTGGCCGAGTCTCGCGTAGTCGGCGTCGGTCAGCAGTCCGCACATGGCCGAGGTGACCCGGGTGCCCGCCGGCTGCGGCCAGCCGCCTGCCGGGGGGCCGCTCTGGGTGTCCCCGCCCCTCGTCAGGCGACAGCCCGCCAGCGCGAGCAGCAGGACACAGCCGAACGCGATGGGCCCGCCACGCCTCATGAAAAACCCTCCGTTATCTCGCAAAGACCTACAAAGGACGCGAGAGACGGCCAAATGGTGTACCGGAAACGTCAGGTGGGCGGGGTGAAGGACTGCATGCAGTTGGCGAAGCCGCCGATGATGGGTGCCTGCCGGACCGCGGTCCGGCCGTCCACCGAGATGTTGCAGCCGATCACGGCCATCGGGTTGGCGCTGGTCGCGCTCAGGCTCAGCATGATCATGGGCTGGCCGAGGGGGATCATCGGCTTGTCGACGTGCCACGGCAGCTTGACGTTCCTCAGGGTGATCGGCGCCAACGTGCTGGGGTCGTTGTAGATGATCTGCTTGGCGCGGCCAGGGCCGATCACCGAGAACCTCGTCATATGCGACTTGGCGGTGTCGCTCACGCCGACGTTCGGGATGCGCTGCAGGACCAGACCGGCCAGACCGGCGAGCAGCTCGCGGGGATCCTTCTCCTTCTTGCCCTTGAGGCCGCTGAGCGTGATGCCGACCATCAGGGCTCGCCGGCGCACGCTGATCTGGTATTCGGTGAACTTGGAGCCGGCGGTGCCGAGTGTCCAGTAGTCGAACCAGCTCTCGTCGGCGCCCGGGACGACGTTCGTGGCCAGGATCGTGGGGCGCTGGTCCTCGGCGAGCCGTGCCTTGTGGTCCTTGAGGCCCTCGGCGTACTGCAGCTTGGCGGTCTGGGCGTTGGGCTGGACGTACAGGCTCAGCTCGTCGGAGGTGGTGTAAAGGCAGTCGATCGCGTTCGCCTGGTTCTCGACGCGTTTCTGAGAGACCACCGGCAACCGTTGATGGCCGTATCCGGCATAGTCGGCGTCGGTCAGCAGGCCGCACATCTTTGTGGTGAGCTGGCCGTTGACCGGCTGCGGCCAGCCACCGGGCGGTGGTCCGCCAGCGGGCTTCTTGTCCCCGCCCGGCGCAGGATCGCAGGCCGCGAGTGCCACCATCAGTACGCCCGTCACCGCGAGCAATGCCCCACGTCTCATCGCAAATACTCCCCGTACAATCCGAATTGCGGGTCAGTATCAAACCATGAGCTAAAAGCCCGGAATGGCGTTTTTCGAAAGCTACGGGCGTCCGTCCGGACTGATGCCCAGGCGCATCAGTCCCTCATAAAGGGCGTTCACCTGCCGGGAATCGTCCACCGCGCTCCGCACGAGGCTGGAAAGGTCGATTTCGGCTCCGGTGTCGTCGCGGAGCTTGGCCAGGTCGGACCAGGAGAAGACGTAACGGGCACGGCCGGCCTTGATCAACAGGCCTTCGAAGGCGCGGGCGACGACGCGGGCCACCAGCTCGGCCGTGTCGTCACCCCGCCAGTTCACTCTCCGCAGCCGTGCGCCGAGGTCGCCCGCGCCACCGCCCGCCAGCACCCGCAGGACGGTGTCCACGCTCGGCTGCGGAGTGCCGGCCATCTCGCCGACGGCCTCGAACACGTCTTTCAGGGCCTCGGCGTTCGACGCGGCCCACAGGCCGCGCTCGACGATCTGCGGCCATTCCAGGACCGGTAGCCGCATCGCGTCCGGGGTGAGCATCGACGCCTGCGTGGCCAGCGCCGCGCGGCGGGGGTCGGTGAGCAGTGCCAGCGCCGGGCGGGTGTCCGGCCGTACGGAGGGTTCCGGTAGCCGGCCGATCGCCGCGAGCCGTTCGGCCAGGCTCGGATGCGAGTCGTACGGCGAGCGCTCCTCGGGCGCGTTCATCACCTTGGCCAGCTCGCCTCCCATGGTCGGCTCGTGGACGAGCGTGTAGAAGCCGGCGAAAAGGTCGGCCGGTCGCGCCTGTGCCGGGCCGATCATCCGGCAGTGGGTGTTCAGGTAGAAGTCCCACGCCGCCGCGCTCGCGCGTACCTTGCGCAGGGCGTCACCCATGGGACGCCGGCCCGCGACGGCGACGGCGGAGGCGTCGGCCTCCAGCTCCTGCCGGCGGGAGAACGCCTGGGAGACCCGGAGATAGAGCGTCGCGTAGCCGAGGAAGACCGCGCGGATGATCGCGTGCCCGTGGAGCCGCTCGATCGTGCGGATCAGGGTCGTACGGCCCCGGTAGGTGATGCCGCCCAGGCGGGTGTGCGATCCGCCGTAGTGCCCGAGCTCGTGGCACAGCACGGCGCGCAGCTCGCCGGCGTCGAGGGTCAGCATCAGCGGGACGCCGACGTACATGCGGCGGCGCCCCGGGATCAGCCCGAGCAGCCGGGCGTCCTCGCTGACCGCGGCGTTGACCTCCGGCACCAGCCGGATCTCGTCCGGCACCCGGGTCCGGACCTGAGCGGCGAGCTCGGTGACCGTACGCCACAGCTCGGGCTCGTCCCGCGCCGTCACCGCGACGCCGGGCTGCTCGTCGGTGTCCTGGCGGCGGCCGACGACGAACACGCCGCGCAGCATCGCGAACGCGCCCAAGGTGGCGAACGCCGCGACCTTGAAGCCGCCCGCGTGCCCGTACTTGATCGCGTAGAAGTCGAGTACGCCGGTGCCGGCGGCGATCGCGGTGACGAGGACGTAGAAGCCCGCGAGCAGGACGACGGCCACCGCCGCACGGAAAGTCGTGATCATGTACGGGCCTCGGGAGTGGTGGATGTCCGACGGAGATAGCAGGACCCTAGAGGATCAGAGGCGGCGAATCGGCGCAAATCGCCCAGGGCTCAGGGGTGGCGACGCCAGGACGTACGCTCGGACTCCCATGACCGGACACACCCGTTACACCGATCACGACCGGGAGCGCTGGGCGGTAGAGCCGCCGAAGCGGCGCGAGCGCACCCCGTTCGAGCGCGACCGTGCCCGCGTTCTGCACAGCGCGGCGCTGCGCCGGCTGGCCGCCAAGACCCAGGTGGTCGAGCTCGCCGCGAGCGAACATGACCAGCACGGTGAGCACAGCCCGCGCACCCGCCTCACCCACTCGCTGGAGTGCGCGCAGATCGGGCGGGAGCTGGGCAAGGCGTTCGGCTGTGACCCCGACCTGTCCGAGGTGGCCTGCCTGTCGCACGACCTCGGGCATCCGCCGTTCGGGCACAACGGTGAGGCGGTGCTCGACGAGGTCGCGGCGGCATGCGGCGGGTTCGAGGGCAACGCGCAGAGCCTGCGGCTGCTGACCCGCCTGGAGGCCAAGTCGTTCACCCCCGACGGCTGCAGCGCCGGGCTCAACCTCACCCGCGCCGCCCTCGACGCCGCGATGAAGTACCCCTGGGCACGGAAGGACGGCGGGCCGAAGTACGGGGTGTACGACGACGACCGGCGGATCTTCGACTGGGTGCGCGAGGACGCGCCGGGGGAGCGGCTCTGCTTCGAGGCGCAGGTCATGGACTGGTCCGACGACGTCGCCTACTCCGTGCACGACCTGGAGGACGGGCTCCACGCCGGGCACATCCAGTTCGCCGCGCTCGCCGACCCCGCCGAGCGCCGGGCGGTGTGCGAGCTCACCACCCATCTCTACTGCGACGCGGAGCCGGCCGAGCTGGAGGAGCGGTTCGCCGTGCTGCTGGCGGAGCGGTACTGGCCGAGACGGTACGACGGGACCCTGCGCACACTGGCCTCGCTGAAGAACCTCACCAGCGAGCTGATCGGCCGGTTCTGCCGCGCCGCCGAACAGGCCACCTACGACGCGTACGGCCGATCCCCCCTCACCCGCTACGCCGCCGACCTCGTCGTGCCCCGCGCCCAGCGGCTCGAATGCGCCCTGCTCAAGGGGCTCGCCGCGCACTACGTGATGAGACGCGAGAGCCACGAGAAGGCGCAGGCGCGCGAACGGGAGATCATCGCCGAGCTGGTCACCGCACTGACGGCGGGAGCGCCGGACACGCTCGCGCCGGTCTTCCGCGACTTCTACGACGAGGCATCCGACGACGCCGGCCGGCTGCGCGCGATCGTCGACCAGGTGGCCTCCCTCACCGACACGGCCGCGCTCGCCCGGCATCGGGAGCTCGCGGGCTGATTCTGTAACGTCGGAGTGTGACGGAGGAAGACTGGGCCGAGCATCGGCCGGCGGTGTTCGGGGTGGCGTACCGGCTGCTCGGCACGGTGAGCGATGCGGAGGACATCGAGCAGGACGTCTGGCTGCGCGCGTCCTCGGCCGACCTGTCCGGCGTACGTGACCTGCGGGCGTGGCTCGTCACGGTCGCGGCGCGCCGGGCCTACGACGTTCTCGGGTCAGCCCGGGTGCGGCGCGAGACCTACGCCGGGCCGTGGCTGCCCGAGCCGCTGCTGACCGGCCCGGACGCCTCCGAGCCCGTGCTCGTCGATGACTCGGTGAGCACGGCGATGCTGCTGGTGATGGAACGCCTCAGCCCGCCGGAGCGGGTCGCGTTCGTGCTGCACGATGTCTTCGAGGTGCCTTTCGAGCGGATCGCCGAGGTGCTCGGCACGACCGCGGTGGCCGGGCGGCAGCTCGCCTCACGCGCCCGTCGCCGGGTCGCGGCCGCGCAGGAGACACCGCGGGCCGACCGTCCCCAGCGCGAACGCGTGCTGGCCGCCTTCCGCGCGGCGTACCTGGCCGGCGACCTGGAGGGCCTGGTCGCCCTCCTGCACCCCGACGCGGTCTACGTCACCGACGGCGGAGGCCGGGTCAAGGCGGCGCGCAGGCTCATCATCGGCGCCGAACGGGTCGCGACCGTGCTGGTGCGCGTCGGGCAGCGGCGGGGACTCGCGTCAACGGTCACGCTGGAGGTGGGAGGCGAGACGGCCCTGGCCCTCCACCGCGAGGGCACGCTTGTCGGGGTCGACACGTACGACATCGGCGATGACGGCCGGATCCTGGCCCTCCACCGGGTGCTCAACCCGGACAAGCTCGCGCACGTGACACTTTTTTCGGCGGAGGCCGTCACACCGGCCGCCGCAGTCTCGTCTCCCTGACGACAGATCGAGAAGGGAAGACACGTGGCACGCATCAACGTCTCCGACGTCGCGCCGGAGGTCTACCGGGCGTTCTCCCACAGCCAGGCGGCGATACGGAAGGGGCCGCTGGACCCGGCCGTGAGCGAACTGGTCAAGATCCGCGCCTCGCAGATGAACGGTTGCCTGTTCTGCATCGACATGCACATCCACGAGGCGCTGGAACTCGGCGAGACCCAGGACCGCATCTATCAGCTCACCGCCTGGCGCGAGTCGGAGCTGTACTCGGGCGCCGAACGCGCGGCACTCGCCTACACCGAGGCCGCGACGACGCTGCCCAGCGGAGTGTCGGATGAGGTCTGGGACGCGGTGACGGCGGCGTTCAAGCCGGAGGAGACCGCCTACCTGGTCGCCCAGGTCGCGATGATCAACGCCTGGAACCGCATCGCCGCCCCGACGCACACGCCGCCGCGGAAGCGCGACTAGGGCCTGTTGTCAGACACGCTGGGGCGTGTCTGATGAATCGCGTTCGTAGCGAGCGTCGTCTGGACACCGCGCAGACGGACAGGGATTTGTCAGACATGCCTTAGGGAACGGCCAGGACGATCTTGCCCTGCCGTGGCCCTCGTGCGGCGAATGCGTGAGCTCGGGCCGCCTGTGCCATGGGGAACACCTCCTGCAACGGAAGGCGGAAGCGTCCTTCTTCGAGGAGCGCGGCGGCGACGGCGAGACCGTGGCGCCCATTCGGGTCGCCGCCGAGATCGCCGAGCGAGAGACGGACCCCGAGTCGCGGGCCGGTGAATTCCGCGATCGTGACGACCGACGCCGCCGTGCCGGTGATCGCGATGAGTTCGGGAAGCGAGCCGGCACCGGCGACGTCGAGCACGAGGTCGACCTCGCGAAGTCGGCGGACCCGTTCGGGCAGCCCCCGGCCGTACGTGGTGGGGATCGCACCGAGCTGAGCGATGAAGGCCTGGTTCTCCGGGCTGCCCGTCCCGATCACACGGGCGCCCCGCGCGATCGCCAGCTGCACGGCGACGCTGCCGACGCCGCCTGCCGCGCCGTCGATCAACAGCGTTGTTCCTTCGCCCACGTCGAGCAGGTCGAGCGCCCGGGTCGCCGTCTCGATGCTCGTAGCGCCCGCGCCGGCCTCTTCCCACGACATCGACGCCGGTTTCGCGGCCCAGAACGCCAAAACGGCGAACTCGGCGCTCGCCCCGCCGAGCCGCGCGACATCGACCGCACCGAACACCTCGTCACCGATCGCGACGCCGGTGACATCCGGACCCACCTCGTCGACGACTCCTGCCGCGTCGACGCCCGGAATGTGAGGCAGAGCGACTCGCTCCGCAGACGGAGACCGTCCCGCGCGAAGTGCGACATCGACCGGCGAGACTCCGGCGGCTCTGACTCTGACGCGCACTTCTCCCCGCCCCGCGTGCGGCTCGGCGAACGGGCCGACGGAGAGCACCTCGGGAGGACCGAACCTGTCGAACTGAACCGCGAACACGCTCACCTCTCATACCTGGGCAACCGCGCACTACCGTAGGAGCGGAAAGGGAACGGCTGTTCCGGATAGCGGGAAGTGAGAGGTGCGCTGGGCACATTGACTCGGAAACGTCGGACGGACGCCGAGCACAACCGGAGGCGCATCCTGGAGGTCGCGCGGGCGGCGTTCGCCGCAGACGGGCTGGACCTGCCAGTGCGTGAGATCGCCCGGCGCGCGGGCATGGGTGTCGCCACGGTCTACCGGCACTTCCCGTCGCGTCAGGACCTCATCTCCGCCGTGCTCGCCGAGCAGGTCGCGCGTTGCGGCGAGGAGATGCAGGCCGCTCTCGCCCATCCGGATTCCGGGCGTGCGCTGCGCGGCACCATTCTCCGCTTCGGCGAACGGCAGGTGAATGATCGAGGGCTCAACGAAGCGCTGCTCGGTTCGCACGTGGCGGGAGCAGCGTTCGCCGAACAGCGCCGCGCGCATGCGGAGGCGTTCGCGCGGCTGGTGGAGCGTGCGCGCGATGACGGAGCTGTCCGCGGGCAGGTGTCGGTCGAGGACGCGCGCATCGCCCTGATGGCGATCAGCTCCTTCCGGGCTCTTCCGGCCGAGAGGGCGTCCTCGGTCATCCGGAGACTCACGGATCTGCTGCTCACCGGTGTGCTGAACGAGGATCCACCTGAGCAGGCTGGCACGGATGACGATGTGGCGCGATCATTCGGACATGACGATCGCCACGGAGTACGCCGAGTTCGGCGCGCGTGAGGCGCGTGGCGTGTCGCCCGTGTACGAGCGGCTGTCGCTCGCGGTCTCCCGCGACGACGAGCTGCTCGCACTGCTCGGCACGCTCCCGCCGATCAAGAGGCAGCCGAACCTGCTGTTCGGCGTCGTACGGTTCCTCGGCGGCCCCGTGGAGGAACCGGCCGCGTTCCACGACTACGCGGCGGCGAACTGGCCGGCGATCGAAGCGGAGATGCGCACTCGGGCCACGCAGACGAACGAGGCCGGGCGGTGTGCCGTGCTGCTGCCGGTGTTCGCCGCGCTGCCACAGCCGCTCGCGCTGCTGGAGGTCGGCACGTCCGCCGGGCTGTGCCTCTACCCCGACCGGTACGCCTACCGCTACGGCGACCACGCGGTCGGCACCGGCGAACCGGTCCTCGAATGCGCGGCGACCGGCATGACGCCGCCGGCCCGCGTACCCGAGGTGGTGTGGCGCGCCGGCCTGGATCTGAATCCGCTCGACGTTACCGACCCTGCGGACGTCGCGTGGCTGGACGCCCTCATCTGGCCCGAGCACACCCACCGCCGCACCCGGCTGCGGGCCGCGGCGGCCATCGCCGCGGCCGAGCCGCCCCTGCTCATGCGCGGTGACCTGGTCGACGACCTGCCGGCGCTGGCCGCGCGGGCGCCGGCCGGCGCGACGCTGGTGGTGTTCCACGCCTCCCTGCTGTTCTACGTGCCGGCGCCGAGGCGGGAGGCGTTCGCCGAGGTCGTACGCGGGCTGCCCGGCCACTGGATCGCGAACGAGAGCCCCGGCCTGCTGCCCCACGACACGCTGCCGGAGCCGCCGGACGACGCGCTGCACAACGTGCTCGCGCTGGACGGGACGCCGCTCGCCTGGACCCGGCCGCACGGGCAGGGGATCAGCTGGTTCGCTCAGCCCCTTCGCTGAGCGATATCCCGTCGTCGGTCATGGGGATGGTGTCCTCTGGCCGGCTTCGGAGCGGGCGGGTCGTGCGGGGAGGGCACCGAGCGACTCGGAGATCTCCCGCGCGGCTGTGCGTACCCGGGCGGCGAGGTCGCCCAGTGGCCGGTCCCAGGGTTCGAGGACGAGGGTGGAGATGCTCACCGCTCCCGTGGCGCGGCCCGTGTGGTCATAGACCGCCGCGCCGACGCAGCGGATGCCCGGTTCGTTCTCCTCTTCGTCCAGGGAGTAGCCCCGCGCCCGCACCGACGACAGATGGTCCAGCAGCGCGGTCACGTCGGTGATGGTGCCCGGCGTGCGTGCCTCCATCCCCGTACGGGCCATGATGGCGGCGACCGCGTCGTCGGGCATCGTGGCGAGGATGGCCTTGCCGATCGCCGTCGTGTGCAGGCGGACGCTCATGCCCACCCGCGACGGCATCCGGTACGGCTTCTCGGCCTCGACCTTCGCCGCGTAGACCACGTCGTCGCCCGCCAGCAGGCCGAAGTGCACGGTGTAGCCGGTGTCCTCCCGCAGCCGCCGCAACGTGCCGTCGGCGTGCTGGGCCGGATCGAAGCGGCCCATCAGCCGGCCCGCGAGCGTCAGGATGCGCGGTCCGCCGATGTAGTGGCCGTCGCCCGCGTTCAGGGCGAAGCGGTGCTCGACGAGCGACTGGAGGATCCGGTGGACGGTGGACTTGGGCAGTCCGGTCGTACCCGAGATATCCGCGATGCGCTCGTTGTCGGCCAGCGCCTGCAGGACCGCGAGGACCTTCTCGGTCGCGTTGCCGTTCCCCGGAGTGCTCTTCATCGCAGTGAGGGTATGGCGACGTGGTCCATGTCGTCGAAGGCATGGTTCTCCCCGGCCATCGCCCAGACGAAGGCGTAGCTGGCGGTGCCGAAGCCGCAGTGCACCGACCAGCTCGGTGAGATCACGGCCTGGCGGTTCGCCACGATGATGTTGCGCGTCTCGTCCGGCCGGCCCATGAGGTGGACGACGCGGTGGTCCTGCGGCAGGTCGAAGTACAGGTAACCGCCGGGGCCGAACACCACGTCGCGGGCGCCGCGTCCGACGTAGAGACAGTCGCCGTGCGCGAGGTCGTACGACGTGCCGTCGACGCTCATCGAGGCCGCCTCGCCGACGTTGACGACGCCCAGCTCCCGGCGTTCGCAGAAGTACGAGCTGCGCAGCGGATCGGCCGTCTCGAGCCTGACGGGGGACGAGGGCGCCACTCCTCCCACGACCGTCCGGTCCTGGTGGGAGTACACCAGGCGTACCTCGGAGTCCGGGAACAGGTCCTCCACCAGATAGTGCGCGCGCAGGTCGGCGGTGGCGAAGCCGCCGAGCCGGCTGGGGTGCGTGGCGTGCCGGATCTCCATACCTCGGACCTCTTCCCTTGGTCGTTTCCCGGTGGCACTATAAACCCACTCTACAGAATAGCGTTCTGTCTTATGGAACGCCTGTGATGTAACGCACGGCCCACGGCCGGAGGTGCACCGTGTTCCGCCAAGACCTCAACCCCACCGGTTCGCTGACCGTCAGCGCCCTGCTCGCCCTGCTGCCCCTGATCGTCCTGCTCGTGCTGCTGGGCGGGTTCCGCTGGAAGGCGCACTGGGCGAGCCTTGTGGCCCTGGCGCTGTCCCTCGCGATCGCGGTCCTCACCTACTCCATGCCGGTGAGGCAGGCGCTGGACGCGGGCGTCTTCGGCGCGGCGCTGAGCGTCCTGAACATCCTGTGGATCACCTTCAACGCCATCTGGATCTACAACCTGACGGTCAGATCCGGGCACTTCGCGGTGCTGCGGCGGGCGTTCGCCTCGATCAGCGACGACCGCCGGATCCAGGCGATCGTCATCGCGTTCTCTTTCGGGGCCCTGCTGGAGGCGCTGGCCGGCGGCGGGTCACCCGTCGCCATCTGCGCGGTCATGCTCATCGCGATCGGCTTCGACCCGATCAAGGCGGCGGCGCTCGCGCTCATCGCGGACACCGCGCCGGTCGCCTTCGGCGGGCTCGGCAACCCGATCACCATCCTCGGCACCACGACCGGGCTGGCGCCGGAGGACTTCGGCGCGATGGCCGGGCGGCAGACCGCGATCCTCGCGGTGTTCGTGCCGTTCATCCTGATCGGCGTCGCCGACGGCCGCAGGGGGCTCCGCCAGGCATGGCCGGCCGCGCTGACCGCCGGCCTGACCTTCGGGATCTGCCAGTTCCTCTTCTCCAACTTCTGGTCCTACAAGCTGTGCGACATCTTCGCCGCACTCGTCTCGGCGGGAGCGATCATCCTGCTCAACCGCGTGTGGCACCCGAGGGAGGCCGCCGTCGCGACGCCCGTCATCGCGGGCGGCTCGGCCGACGTGCCCGACGCGGCGTTCGAGCGGCGTGTGGGCCGCGACGACTCCGCCGGCGACGTGTTCAAGGCGTTCGCGCCGTACATCATCATCGTCGTGCTGTTCTCCCTCGCGCAGATCACGGCGGTGAAGAACTGGCTCACTACACACGGCGTCTGGACCTTCGACTGGCCCGGCCTGCACGTGCTGACCCCCAAGGGCAAGCCCGCCAACACCGCGTACGTGCTCAACTACCTCGGCGCGACCGGCACGCTCCTGTTCGTCTCCGGCCTGTTCACGCTCATCGTCCTGCGGATGAGCCCGATCGCCGGCCTGCGGACGTACGGAGAGACGATCCGGCAGTTCGGCTGGGCGATCTTCACCATCTTCTGCGTCTTCGCGATCTCCTACGTCATGAACCTGTCCGGCCAGATCTCCACCCTCGGCGTGTGGCTCGCCAAGGCCGGCGGCTTCTTCGCGTTCCTGGCGCCGGTCGTCGGCTGGTTCGGCGTCACGATCACCGGGACGGACGCCGGGTCGAACGCGTTGTTCGGCAACCTCCAGGTGACCGCCGCGCACCAGCTCAACGTCGCACCGACGCTCTTCGGTGCCGCGAACACCTCCGGCGGCGTCATGGCCAAGATGATCTCGCCGCAGAACCTCGCGGTCGGCACCGCGGCGGTCGGCATCGTCGGCGCCGAGGGCACGCTGTTCCGGCGCGTCTTCGGCTGGAGCGTGCTGCTGCTCCTCCTCATGTGCCTGCTCGTCTGGCTCCAGTCCACGCCCGTCCTCGGCTGGATGGTGCCCTGATGAAGCTGCCGAGCCGGGCCGAGGTCGTGCGCACCTTGCGGAAGGTCAACGACCACTGGATCGGCGCGAACACCGACCCCGGGGACAACCAGTGGGCGCGCGCCACGTACATGGCCGGTGACCTGGCCCTTTACCGGCTCACGCAGGACCAGCGCTACCTCGACCACGCCCGCGGCTGGGCGGAGAAGTGGTCCTACGCCCTGAACACCGGGGTCACCACCCGGCACGCCGATGACCAGTGCGCCGGGCAGGCCTATCTCGACCTGTACGAGCTGGAGCCCGAGCCGGCGAAGATCGCCCAGATCGGGGCGTCGCTGCGACTCATGGTCGAGGGCCCGGACGCGGCGAAGGACGACGACTGGTGGTGGGTGGACGCGCTGCACATGGCGATGCCGCCGTTCGCGCGGGTCGGCGTGCTGTTCGATGACACCCGCTACTGGGACAAGATGGACGCGCTCTACACCCATACCAAGAGCGTCGAGGGCGGCAAGGGCCTGCTCGACCCGGCCGACCGGCTCTGGTGGCGCGACAAGAGATACCTCCTACCCGGCGGGAAGACGTCGCCGAACGGGAAGAACGTCTACTGGTCCCGCGGCGACGGCTGGGCCGCCGCGGCGTTCGCCAAGGTACTTCAGGTGCTGCCGGCGTCCCGTACGGGGGAGTACCGCGACCGGCTGGTCGAGATGGCGTCGACGCTGCGCGCGCTGCAGCGCTCCGACGGCTTCTGGAACGTCAACCTCGCCGACCCTCAGCACCTGCCGGGTCCGGAGACGAGCGGCACGGCGTTCTTCACCTACGGGCTGGCGTACGGAATCCGCAGCGGGCTGCTCGACCGCGCGACCTACCTGCCCGTCGTCGCCCGCGCGTGGAACGGCATGGTCGCCACGGCCGTGCACTCCGACGGCTTCCTCGGCTGGGTCCAGGGTGTGGGGCACGAACCGGAGTCGAGCCGGCCGGTGACCGCCGACACCACCGCCGACTTCGGCGTGGGAGGTTTCCTGTACGCGGGTACGGAGGTCGCGGCCCTGGCCGGCTGAAGCCCATACGTTGGCTTTAGTCGCCGTCTGCCTGACCTGTACCGGCCGCTTGCCAGACTTGCTCCTCGGTGGCGCCTGTCAAAGGGGGAATGCAGGTGGCGTCGGAAGGCGAGAAAGGCCGGCAACGGCCGCTCTGGGTGAACCCGCTGTTCGGGGCGACCGACCCGGTCTCCGGCGCGAAGACGGTCCTTCCCCGGCACCGGCTCCCGGACAGCCCGATGACGCCGACGACCGCGGCGCGGCTGATCCGCGACGAACTCATGCTGGACGGCAATCCGCGGCTGAACCTGGCCACCTTCGTGACCACCTGGATGGAGCCCGAGGCGCACGCTCTGATGGGCGACACGGCCGACAAGAACTTCATCGACCGGGATGAATACCCCGCGACCTCCGACATGGAACGGCGCTGCGTCGCCATGCTGGCCCACCTGTGGAACGCCTCTGACCCCGACGCCCCGGTCGGCACCTCCACCATCGGATCCAGCGAAGCGTGCATGCTCGGCGGGATGGCGCTCAAGCGCCGCTGGATCCACCGCAACGCCGATCGCTACGCCGCCGGCGCCCGGCCCAACCTCGTCATGGGCACCAACGCCCAGGTGTGCTGGAAGAAGTTCTGCAACTACTGGGAGGTGCGGCCGCGCCTGGTCCCGATGGAAGGCGACCGGTTCCACCTGGGCGCCGAACAGGCCGCGGAGGCGTGCGATGAGGACACGATCGGCGTGGTGGCCATCCTCGGATCGACCATGGACGGCAGCTATGAGCCGGTCGCCGAGATCTGCGCCGCGCTCGACGCGCTGCGCGACCGTACGGGCTGGGATGTTCCCGTCCACGTGGACGCCGCGTCCGGCGGCATGATCGCGCCCTTCCTCGAACCTGAGCTGGAATGGGATTTCCGGCTCGCCAGAGTCGCCTCGATCAACACCTCGGGCCACAAGTACGGGCTGGTGTATCCGGGGATCGGCTGGGTGATGTGGCGCGACGAGGAGGCGCTCCCGGACGAACTGGTCGAGCGGGTGAACTATCTGGGTGGTGACGTCCCCACGTTCACGCTCAACTTCTCCCGGCCCGGCTCTCAGGTCATCGCGCAGTACTACTACTTCCTGCGGCTCGGCCACCAGGGCTACGGCGCGGTGCAGCGGGCCACCCGTGAAGTGGCGATGTACCTGGCCGAACAGATCGAGGCCCTCGGCTGCTTCCGGCTGCTGACGCGCGGCGACGAACTGCCGGTGTTCGCCTTGACGACCACCGATGACGTGACCCGGTTCAGCGTCTTCGACGTGTCACGGCGGCTACGGGAGTTCGGCTGGATCGTCCCCGCGTACACCTTCCCGGCGAACCGCGAGGACCTGGCGGTGCTGCGGGTCGTATGCCGCAACGGGTTCTCGCTCGACCTGGCCGACCGGCTGGTGGAGGACCTACGGAGCCTGCTGCCGTGGCTGCGCAAGCAGCCCGGGCCCATCTACGGCCCCGACGACGCGACCAGCTTCCACCACTGATTCCTCCCATCAGGAATGCCGAGAGGGCGCCCGGCTTGGCTGGATGACGCGGTGCGCGATACGCCGGTGTGCAACGCGTAGGGGACCGATCAACGTCATTCCGGTAGGTCCCCCCACACCCCGGGCAAGCCGTCGATCATAAAAGCTTTTCGCCTCTGCGTACGCGTGGAGCGCCGTTGGTTGGTTTACTGCCTCGCATGGACCCTTGGGTGCCCGCACTCCTCTTCGCCTGTACCGGGCTCGGCGCGGCGGCGCTCGCGTCCTCGTGCCGCTCGCGGCCCCCGGCGGCCATGGACAGGCGCCTGGCCCGGATCGAGTGGCAGCTCGGCCTGATCATGCAGCGGCTCGAGATTCAGGAACCCGAGCCGCCCGTGTCCGGCGTGGTGGCGCAGCTCGAACGGGGCAACAAGATCCAGGCGATCAAGATCTACCGGGAACAGACCGGCGCCGGCTTGGCGGAGGCCAAGTCAGCGGTCGACATGATCGCCAGGGAACGCGGCCTGTAGCGGTCGCGGTCGTCAGATCGGCACGGCCGGGTGTTCCGTGGCGGCGGAACGGCCCTGCCGCAGGAGGTCACGGAGCCGTACGGTGTCGGCGGCCAGGGCGGTGACCAGCACACCGGGGCCGGCGAGTGGCAGCACGGCCAGCCCGTCGGTGGCGTACGGCTCGGTGAGCAGGTCCTTTCCGGCCAGCAGCACGGTGCCGACCGCCTTCGCGTCGCCGAGGACGGCCGTGCTCGGCGCGTCGGAGTCCACGCGCAGTTCGTGGCGGAGCAGCGGGATGCCGCCGGACGTGACGTCGAAGCGGCTCACGTACCGGCCGGGCCGTTCGCCGTGCCGGCCCAGCACGATCTCCTCCTGCCAGACCAGCTCCGCGCCCTCCTCCAAGGCGACGTCGGCGAACGCCCGATGGTCGCAGCCCGCCGCGGCGATCGACGGCTCCGGGGAGAAGACCAGCCGCGCGCCGGCACCGACGCGGGCGCGTACGACCAGGCGGGACGGCTCCCGGCGCCGGCCCGGCAGGACCAGCGACGCGGCGGCGGACCGGACGTCGAGACACGCCCCGGGCCCGACCTCGATGGTCAGCTCCAGGTCGTCGCCGCCGAGCGGTCCGGCGCCCGCGCCCACCATGAACACCGCGCCGCCGGACTCGCGCACGGCCAGCGGGCCGTCCGACCGGAGCCGCGTGACGCGGGTCCGCCCTCCCGGGCCGAGCGACGCGGCGACCGCCGCGCGCGACGCGAAACCGGTGCTCACGCGGGCGTCCGCGCCCCGACGACGCCGCGCACCCAGTCCACCACCTCGGGGACGTCCGGCCGCTCGCGCAGCGACGTGAACGCGATCGGCAGCCCGTCACGTACACGCTCGGCGTCGCGTGCCATCACGTCGAGGTCGGCTCCGACCAGCGGCGCCAGGTCGGTCTTGTTGACGACCAGCAGATCGGCCGTGGTCACGCCCGGGCCGCCCTTGCGCGGCACCTTGTCACCGCCGGAGACGTCCAGGACGAAGATCTGCCGGTCGGCGAGCCCGCGGCTGAAGGTCGCGGTCAGGTTGTCGCCGCCGCTCTCGATGACGACCAGGTCCAGCGGTGCGTGGCGTTCCTCCAGCGACTCGACCGCGTCGAGGTTGGCCGAGATGTCGTCGCGGATCGCGGTGTGCGGGCAGCAGCCGGTGCGGACCGCCTCGATCCGGTCGTCGTCGAGCACCGCGCCCCGCCGCAGGAAGTCGGCGTCCTCGGTCGT
The DNA here is from genome assembly GCA_025964685.1 of Actinoallomurus sp. GTDB lineage: Bacteria > Actinomycetota > Actinomycetes > Streptosporangiales > Streptosporangiaceae > Actinoallomurus. Next base: position 16,809 of record JAOPYG010000417.1, read on the forward strand.
GTAGATGTCGTTGGTGACCACGGCCAGGTTGAGCTCGTCGCGGAGCAGCCTGCACAGCGCGGCGGTCAGCGCTGTCTTGCCGCTGCCGACCGGGCCGCCGATGCCGAGCCGGAGTGCCCGGTGCGGTGTCGGCTCGTGCGGGTCGTGGCTGTGATCCAGTCCCATGGGCGTCTCCAAAATCAGGATTCGAACAGGCGAAGATCCGCCCGCTGGTGGAGTTCGGCGAGCAGGTCGAGGGCAGGTGCCGACGCCGCGGGCAACCCGCCCGCCCGTACGGTCACGGATGCCTCGGCCGCGACCGCGTCGACCCGCCCGGCGAGGCCCGCGAGCACGCGCTGCACGCCGAGAGGGTCCAGGCCGAGCAGCCGCACCGCCGCCGACGCGGGCCCGTTCACCGAGCCGTACGCCGCGATGGCCGCCGCCTGCTCCGGCGTGCCGCCCACGATGCCGACGGCCGCACCGAGGACGACCGGGTGGTGGGCGCCGGTGAGCTCGTCCAGCGCCGGATCGGGCCAGGCGGCGCGTACGGCCCGCAGCAGGGCCCGTCCCTGGGCACGCGACGCCCGCCGCTGCGCGGGCGAGGGCGTGCGGGCGTCCGCCTCGGCGTCGAGCGCCGCCCGGTCTCCCGACACCGACGCCGCGGCCAGACCCGCGGCGACCAGCCCGGCCGTGGCCAGCCGGCCGCGCAGGAAGTCCGCGAGCGTGTCCAGATCCCGTACGGCACCGGCGGTGGCGGCCGGTTCGAGCCCACCGGAGTGCGCGTGACCGCCCGCGGGAAGGCGCGAGTCGGCGAGGAGCAACAGTGCGGTATCCATGATCAGAACAGGAAGTAGCGCTGGGCCATGGGCAGCACGGACGCGGGCGCGGGCTCGACCTCATCGCCGTCGACGGACACCGTGAACGTGTCGGGGTCGACCTTGATCTCCGGCAGCGCGTCGTTGAGCGGCATGTCAGCCTTGCCCACCCGCCGGGTGTCCTTCACCGCCACGAGCCGCCGCCGTACGTCGAGCCGGCCGGCGAGGCCGTCGTCCAGCGCGGCCGGCGCGACGAAGTGCACCGAGGTCGCCGGCGCCGCCGTGGCACCCCACATCGGGCGGGGGAGCACCGGCTGCGGCGTGGGGATGGAGGCGTTCGCGTCGCCCATCTGGCCCCAGGCGATCATGCCGCCCTTCAGCACCACGTGCGGCCGTACGCCGAAGAACGCCGGGTCCCACAGCACCAGGTCGGCCAGCTTGCCCGGCTCCACCGAGCCGACCTCGTCGTCCAGGCCGTGCGCGATCGCGGGGCAGATCGTGTACTTGGCGACGTAGCGGCGAGCGCGCAGGTTGTCATCCAGCCCGCCCCGGTGGCCCTTCATCACGTGCGCGGTCTGCCAGGTGCGGATCACGGTCTCGCCGATCCGGCCCATGGCCTGGGAGTCCGAGCCGATCATCGAGATCGCGCCGAGGTCGTGCAGGACGTCCTC
>JAOPYG010000114.1 GCA_025964685.1 Actinoallomurus sp.
CGCTGATCCGCCGCAGATGCAGACGGGAGAAGACGACCTGCGTGCCGGACGACCCGATGTCCATCCCCACGCTGTGCAGCGTGACGTTGTCCTGCTGCCAGATCGGGTTGTCCTCGAGCGGGCTCAGGGCCTCATCGTCGTGCACGTGGTCGTGGTCCGGGACGTACGCCGAGTAGACCGTGGGCACTTCCGTGTGCTGGTGGTCGCGGCCATGGCCGTGGTCGTGTGCACCGGCGTGCCTCACGGTCGTACTCCTCTCGCGGCGTCGGAGCCAGGCGGTGCCTGCTGTGCTGACTACGGCTTGGGCTGCAGCGTCGGGAGCTCGGCCGCGTACACGTCGTCCATCTGCGGCTCGATGCCGTGCTCGGCCAGGGCCTCGCGGAAGGTGTCGCGCACGTAGCGCGACTCGTCGGCGTAGTCGATCTGGTCGCCGCCGACGCGCTGGCTGATCCATGCCTTTGGCACGCCCTGCGCGTTGCGCACCGATACCACCTCGTGTTTGAAGGCGAGGTAACGGGCGGGGTCGAGGCCGGTGTTGAAGTGTTGGTGGAACCACATGTTCGGGGGGACGATCAAGGTGCCGGGGCCCCACTCGTAGCGCCGCGGCTCCTCTCCCTCGGGCCACATCAGGCTGTAGCCCGTGCCCGTCAGCATGATGACGTGGGCGCCCGGGCCGTGGCGGTGCCCCTTCTTGTACGTCGCGGTCGGGAACTGCGAGATGTGGCTGTTCATCGAGCCCTTGGCCATCGCGAAGCGGATGTGCCCGCCGCCCGCGCCGCGTTCCTTCGCTTCGATCAGCGGCAGGTTCGCCGCGTCGGCGACGAAGTTCGTGTCCAGGAGCAGGCCCTTCTGCTCGCCCTTGGGCGAGAAGTAGTCGGGCTCGCCGTTGAAGCGGTTCGGGAAGTCCTTGGGGGTGTTGAACACGAAGTCGACGTCGTCGTAGAGGTTGATGACCGGAGGAATGTTCGTCGAGGAGACGAAACGTGCCGCCTTCTGCCCTGAGCCGTTGAAGTGCTGGTGGTGGGCGTTGAGCGGGATGGCGAACAACGAGCCGGCTTGCCATTCGAATGTGACCTCGGCGCCGGCGTCGTTCCAGACCTTCGTGGACCCCTGCCCCTCGAGGACGAGGATCATCTCCTCGAACAGCTGCCGCTGCGGCGCCAGCTTGCCGCCCGCCGGGATCTCGCAGACGTAGCAGTCGTTCGACGTGCGGGTGGCCTCGTGATTGATGAAGACGCCTCGTCCGCCGCGCCGCTCCCAGGGCTTGAGCTCGACCGTGCGCAGATCCGGCACGTAGTGGGCGGCGATGATGTCCAGCCCCTCAGCGGCCACCCAACGGGTGTAGGGGGACTCCTTCTCGGTGACGAACTTCGCCGCGAGTTGGTCGTTGACGAGCGCGTCCCTGGCCATGCAGCAGCCCTTCCTCATAGGCCGGACGTGACTTTCTGCCCCAGATAGGGCTGGCGGAGTCACGGACCGGCTGCGTATTGGTATGACCATAAGGCCAAACTGGTCAAGTGTCAACATTCAAATATCAATGCCTGCGCGACTCCGTCGCACCGCTAACGGCCCTGGTTCGCCACCGTCTGGGCGCCCTCCGCGGCGGCTTCCGGGTCGAGGTAGCGGCCGCCGCGCTCGACCGGGGTCAGATCCTCGTCGAGTTCATAGCGCAGGGGAATGCCGGTAGGGATGTTCAGCGCCATGACCTCCTCACGGCTCAGGCCGTCGAGGTGCGCGACGAGCGCCCGCAGCGAGTTGCTGTGCGCCACGACCAGGACCGTCTGCCCGGCGCGCAGGTTGGGCGCGATGACGTCGGACCAGTAGGGCAGCAGGCGGGCGATGACGTCGGCGAGGGACTCGGTCCGCGGCATGAGGTCGCGGGTCAGCCCGGCGTATCGCGGGTCGCTCGCCACCTGCCACTCGTCGTCGGGTCCGATCGGCGGCGGTGGTACGTCGTACGACCGGCGCCAGAGCTGGAACCGCTCCTCGCCGTACTCCTCCAGCGTCGCCTTCTTCTCCTTGCCCTGCAGCGCGCCGTAGTGCCGCTCGTTGAGCCGCCAGTGCCGGGCGGCCGGGATCCAGACCCGGCCGGCGGCCTCGAGCGCGAGGTTGCCGGTGCGCACCGCGCGTGTCAGCAGGGAGGTGTGCACCACGGTCGGCAGCAGCCCGGCCTCACGCAGCAGTTGCCCGCCGCGCCGTGCCTGCTCCTCGCCGAACGGCGTGAGATCGACGTCGACCCACCCGGTGAACAGGTTCTTCGAGTTCCATTCGCTCTCGCCGTGGCGAAGGAGGATCAGCGTGTTCATGTCTCCGCATCCTGAGCCGGCGCGTGGTCAGATGACCGCCGACTCCGTCGACTCAGGGGCGAACAGCTCCTCGGGTGTCCACAACCGCTTGGACAACCCCTGCTCGTGGTGGTAGCGAAGAAAGGTGGCCAGTGTCTCGTGGTTGCCCTCGAGCCCGTAGGACCAGTAGTCCTTGCCCAGGAGGGCTCGTGCTTCCTCGAGTTGCGGGGTCAGCCAGGGGAGCATGAACCGCAGCGCCGAGGTGTCGTAGAGATTGGCGTACGCCTCCTCCTTGGCCGCCAGCAGGGCCTTGTAGAGCGACTGGGCGATCCAGGGATGGCGGTCGTAGACATCGCGCCGGATCACGACCACGTGCATGATCGGAAAGATGCCTGTCGCCCCGTAGTACTCCTTCTCGCTGGCGACGACATCGGTGAACACCCGTCGAACACGGGGGTCGCCGGCGACGAACGGGCTCGGGACGCGCGGAGTGCACAGGGCGTCGATCTCGCCCTCGACCAGCATGGCGGAGAGCGTCTTGTCCTCGGGAATGCGGCTGATCCGAACCGAGTCCGGCAGGTCGACGCTCGCCTTCTCGAGGCGCCCGGCCGTCTCCTGCCCGCCCGTGCGGTAGGTGACCGAGTCGAACGGGACGCCGTGCCGGTCACCGAGGATGCCGCGCATCCACACGCACGCGGTGAGTTGGTACTCCGGTGTGCCGACCACCTTGCCCCGCAGATCCTCCGGCGACGAGATGCCCGCGTCGGCGTGGCAGTAGAGCGATCCGTGCCGGAACATGCGGGAGGTGAAGACCGGCAGGGCCACGAACGGCGAGGGGTCGGCGCGCAGCGAGACGACGTAGGAGGACAGCGACATCTCCGCCACCTCGAACTCCTGGTGCCGCATCATGCGGAAGAATGTCTCCTCGACGGGCAGCCGCAGATAGGTCAGGTCGATCCCGTCCGGGCGGATCGTCTCCTCGTTCAGGGCCCGCGTCCGGTCGTAGTCGCCGCAGGCGAACGTGAGGTGCAGCCGGGACATGGTCTACCTGCCTTCCGAAGTCAGTCGCGCGTGCAGACGGGGGTAGACACGCCGAGTGTTGGCCTCGAAGACCTTGTGCCGCTGCTCGTCGGTGAGATCGGCGCGGTCGACGTACCGCTTGGTGTCGTCCCAGGCGATACCGGTCTCGGGGTCGACGCCGCGGACTGCGCCCAGCATCTCCGACGCGAACAGGATGTTGTCGGCGTCGACGACCCGGTGCAGCAGGTCGATGCCGGGTTGGTGGTACACGCAGGTGTCGAAGAAGACGTTCTTCATGACGTGCTCTGACGGGTCCGGACGGCCCATCCGGACGGCAAGGCCCCGGTAGCGCCCCCAGTGGTAGGGCACCGCTCCGCCGC
>JAOPYG010000120.1 GCA_025964685.1 Actinoallomurus sp.
CCGACCGTGCCCTCGAGTGGATCGAACGGTACGGCGACATGGACGGCGACGGCTTCGTGGAGTATCAGCGCAAGACCGACCGGGGCCTGATCAACCAGGGCTGGAAGGACTCCTACGACGGCATCAATTTCGCCGACGGCACGATCGCCCAGCCCCCCATCGCGCTCGCGGAGGTGCAGGGCTATGTCTACATGGCCTACGTCTCCAAGTCCCATCTCGCCCGCGAGCTGGGTGACAGCGCCACGGCGAGGAAGTACGCCGACCGGGCCGCGGAGCTGAGGCAGGCGTTCAACGAGCGTTTCTGGCTCGCCGACCGGGGCTGGTACGCCGTCGGCCTGGACCGCGACAAGAACCCCATCGACGCCCTCGCCTCCAACATGGGGCACTGTCTCCTGTCCGGGATCATCGACGTGGACAAGGTCGGCCGCGTCGCCGAGCACCTGGTGAGCCCCGAGATGTTCAGCGGCTGGGGGGTCCGCACGCTGGCGTCGTCGATGGGCGCGTACAACCCGATGAGTTACCACAACGGGTCGATCTGGCCGCACGACAACGCGATCATCGCCGGTGGCCTGATGCGCTACGGGTTCGTGGAGTACGCCCAGCGCGTCATCATGAGCATGCTCGACGCCGCCGCGGCGTTCGACGGGCGGTTGCCCGAGCTCTTCTGCGGATTCGACCGCAGCGAATTTTCACGACCAGTGCCCTATCCGACATCGTGCGCGCCGCAGGCGTGGGCGGCCGCGAGCCCCCTCTACATGCTCCGGACCCTGTTGCGCCTCGACCCCTGGGTGCCGTATCGGAAGGTGTGGCTCGCGCCGGCGCTTCCGCCGTGTCTGGGCGAACTGCAGGTCGAGCGCCTGTCTCTCGGCGGGCGGCAGATCTCGATCGACGTGTCCGGCGGGCAGGTGAACGTCGCCGGCTGGCCGGACGACGTCGAGTTGATCCGCGAGGCGCGCCCGCCGCTGACCTCGGTGACCCTGCCGGAGACTCCCCAGTGAACGGCTGGGCACCCCCGCCTCAGCACCCCAACGCCCCATGCGTCGACTCGACGCCGCCGCTCCGCGTGGCGTTGACGCTCCCGCCGTGGTTCGACGTGCCCCCACTCGCCTACGGCGGGATCGAGTCGCTCGTCGCCGACCTGGCCGACGCCCTGGTCGCGCGGGGTCATGAGGTGGTGCTGGTCGGCGCCGGGGTAAACGGCACCAGCGCGCGGTTCCTGCGCACGTACGAGGTGGCGCCGTCGGACCGGGTGGGGGAGGCGTTGCCCGAGGTGCTGCAGGCGGCGTGGACGAGCCGCTACCTGGAGGCGCTGGAGCTCGACGTCGTCCACGACCACTCGCTGGCCGGTCCGCTCACCGCGAATGGCCGGCGGACGCCGACCATCGTCACCACGCACGGCCCGTGCACCGGTGAGATGGCGTCCTACTACCGCTACCTGCCCGGCGACGTCCACCTCGTAGCGATCTCTGAGTCACAGCGGCGGCTGGCACCGGACCTCAACTGGGCGGGCCTGGTGCACAACGCGATCAGGGTCGCCGCCTATCCCTTCCAGGCGCGCAAGGAGGACTACGTCCTGTTCATGGGCCGGTTCGTCGAGGAGAAGGGCGCTCACCTCGCGATCGATGCCGCCCGTGCCGCCGGCCGGCGGATCGTCCTGGCCGGCAAGATGCGAGAGCCGTGCGAGCGGGCGTACTTCGAGGCGGAGATCCGGCCACGCCTCGGAGGGGACACGGAGTTCGTCGGAGAGGCGGACACCTGGCAGAAGCGATGCCTTTACGCGGGCGCCCACTGCCTGGTCTTCCCGATCGCGTGGGACGAGCCGTTCGGGCTGGTCATGATCGAGGCGATGGCATGCGGCACGCCTGTCGTCGCGCTTCGCCGCGGTTCGGTGCCCGAGGTGGTGCGGGACTGCGTCACCGGCTTCGTCTGCGAACGTCCGGCCGACCTGCCCGCGGCGATCGACGCGGTGGGCACCATCGTGCCCCGGGCGTGCCGCCGTCACGTCACCCGCCACTTCGACGTGTCGATCATGGCCGCCGCCTATGAGGACGTGTACTCCCGCCTGGCGCGAGCCGCGGCCGAGGACGTTCCGCGCCGCTGAGGGATGTGACGTACGGGAATGGCGTGACCGGAGGGTTCCAGCCGTCCTTGGCAAAGCCTGGCCTAAGTTTCCCGACGGCCCTTTGACCTGGGGCGACGGACGCGGTCCTGTGGAAGGAGACCTACGTCGCGCTCCCTGGCAGATCCGACGATCACTAGGCCACAGAGTGAAATCCGGCGGCACGACCACGGCCGGTGAGCGCTGCGGCTCACCACTGCGCGGACCGGCGCACCGCCGGTTCGCACGAGCGGGAAGCGGGGGGACGATATGACCGAACGAGATCATCACAATCTCGAGGGCCTGGCCCGGGGGCTCGGATGGGCCAGCCTGGGGCTGGGGGCGGTTCAGCTCTCCGCACCGGACATGGTCCGCCACATGAGCGGAGTCGATGACTCGTCCCTGTCCCGCGTCATGGTGCCGTTGGTGGGGGTACGGGAGCTGTTCCACGCCGCTGTCCTGCTGGGCAGCCGGAGGCCGGGGCCCTGGGTGTGGACGCGCGTCGCGGGAGACGTCATGGACCTGACGTCGCTGGGGTGCGCGGTCTCACACCGCCGGGGGAAGAGACGCCGCCGGACGATGACGGCCACCGCGGCGGTGGCCGGTATCACCGCCGTTGATCTCTACACCGCCATACGCGCAGGCCGGCGCCCGTGGGCGTACGGGCTGAGCCTGCACGCGGCCATCACGGTCAAGCGTCCACGTGACGAGGTCTACGGGTTCTGGCGCGATCTCGAGAACCTGCCGCGTTTCATGATCCACCTGCGGTCCGTGCAAGTGATCGACCAACGACGTTCGCGCTGGATCGCCAAGGGACCCGCCGGAAAGGACGTCGAGTGGGACGCGCAGATCGTCGAGGACCGGCCCGAGGAACTCATCGCCTGGCGTTCGGCCGCCGGTGCGCGGGTGCGTAACAGCGGTTCCGTCAGCTTCACCGACGCACCGGGTGGCCGGGGCACGGAGGTGCGGGTGGAGCTGCGCTTCGACCCGCCGGGCGGAATGCTCGGCGCCGCCTTCGCCCGGATGCTGGGCGAACATCCCGACCAGCAGGTACGCGATGACATGCGGCGGTTCAAGCAGGTCATGGAGACCGGTGAGGTGGTCCGTTCGGAGGGCAGCCCGGAGGGCGTCCACGCGATCCGCCAGCTCAGGCAACGTCCCGCGCAGCCTGTGATGTCAGGAGGAAGACCGTGAGAGCCAACTGCTGGATGGGCAAGAACAAGGTCCAGGTTCGGAACGTGCCGGATCCGAAGATCCTGAACTCCCGAGACGCGATCATCCGGATCACCTCGACGACGATCTGCGGATCCGATCTGCACCTGTTCAACGGCTTCATCCCCACGATGAAGAAGGGCGACATCATGGGGCACGAGTTCATGGGGGAGGTGGTGGAGACCGGTCCGGGCGTGACGAATCTCCGCCCCGGGGACCGCATCGTCGTGCCGTTTCCCATCGCGTGCGGCGCCTGCAACGCGTGCCAGCACGGTCAGTTCTCGGTGTGTGAGAACTCCAACCCCAACGCCGGACTCGCGGAGAAGATCATGGGGCACTCTCCGGCCGGCATCTTCGGCTACTCCCACATGCTGGGCGGCTTCCCGGGAGGGCAGGCGGAGTACGCGCGGGTGCCGTTCGCCGACGTCGGTCCCATCAAGATCCCGGACGACCTGCCGGACGAGAAGGTGCTGTTCCTGTCCGACGTCTTCCCGACGGGCTGGATGGGCGCGGAGATGTGCGAGATCACGCCAGGTGACGTGATCGCCGTCTGGGGAGCCGGGCCGGTCGGGCAGTTCGCCATCGCGTCGGCGTTCCTCATGGGCGCCGAGCGGGTGATCGCCATTGACCGCTTCTCGTACCGCCTGCGCAAGGCCGAGCGTGCCGGCGCGGAGACTCTCAACTACGAGGACGTCGACGTCCTGGACGCCTTGCGTGACATGACGGCCGGTCGCGGTCCCGACGCGTGCATCGACGCGGTCGGTATCGAGGCGCACCATCCCGCTCCGATGATGTACGGGTACGACCGTGCCAAGCAGATGGCCCGGGTGGAGACCGACCGGCCGTTCGCCCTGCGCGAGGCCGTCATGGCCTGCCGCAACGGTGGCGTGGTGTCCGTCATCGGGGTGTACGCCGGAATGGTCGACAAGTTTCCGATGGGCTCGTTCATGAACCGCTCGCTCACCATGCGGGGTGCGCAGTGCCACGTCCAGCGGTATCTGCGACCGCTGCTCGACCGGATCCGCGCCGGCGACATCGACCCGAGCTTCGTGATCAGCCACCGGATGCGGCTCGACGACACGCCGCGCGGCTACGACATGTTCAAGCACAAGGAGGACGAGTGCCTGAAGGTGGTCCTCACTCCGTGACGTCGCTGGATCGCGTCGGTACGGGATGTTCGGGAGTCGTGATGGCGAGCAGGGCCATGTCGTCGGTTCCGTCGCTGGGGTGATCCTCGGCGAGAGCCCGGCAGAGCTGGTCGGGTGGCTTGCCGGCGTTGGCCGTGGCGATGTCGGCGAGGGTACGCAGGCCGTCGTCGATCGGCCGGGTGTGGTCCTCGACGAGTCCGTCGGTGAAGAACACGACGGTGGCGCCACCGGGGAGGTGATGCCGGTGATCAGGACGTACCTGGTCGACGTCGACTCCCAGGGGCACCCCGGGCTCGGCGGTCAGGTACCTGGCTCTCTGGCCGGGAACGACCAGGAGTGGCGCCGGGTGGCCGGCGGTGCTCCAGCGAAGCGACCATTCGCGGCCGTCGGGTTCGATCCGGGCGAGGCAGCTCGTGGTGAAGGGCGTATCGGTGATCGCCTGGAGCGTACGGTCGAGCTGGGCGAGTATCTCGCTGGGCGGTGTGAGCCGGTCGTACAGCAGAGCGCGCAGCATCGAGCGGACCTGCGCCATCGCCGCGGCACTGTTCAGGCCGTGCCCTCCGACGTCGCCGATCACCGCGGCGCACGTGCCGTCGGGCAGGAGCAGGGCGTCGTACCAGTCCCCGCCGATCTGACCGGGAGTGGGCGCGGGAAGGTAGAGGGCGGCGGCCTTGAACGGCCGCAGGTCGGGCAGTTGAGGCAGCAGCAACCGCTGGAACTGCTCTCCCTCGGCGCGTACCTGAGAGAACAGGCGGGCGTCGTCGATGGCCAGGCTCGCGGCACCGGCCAGCGCGACGATCATGGCTTCGTCGTGGGCGTCGAAAGCCCGGCCGTCGTGGCGTTCGGAGACGTACAACCTGCCGTACGTCCGGCCACGGCTGCTGATCGCGACTCCGAGCAGTGTACGCATCGGTGGATGTCCCGGGGGAAAGCCGACCGACGCCGCATGGCCGCGGATGTCGTCGACCCGCAGGGGTTCGGGATGAGTCATGAGGTATCCCAGCACGCCACGTCCCTGCGGGAGCTCCACTCCGGCCAGGTCGGCCTTCTCACGGTCCGACAGGCCGACCGGAATGAACCGCACCACACGTTCGCCGTCCTCGTCGAGCACCCCCAGAGCGCCATAGCGGGCATCGACCAGGTCCATCGCGGTGGCGACGATCTGGCGCAGCAACACGGTCAAGTCCACATCGCGGCCGAGGACGGTCTCGTACAACTGGTGGAGGCCGTCCTGGACCCGAGCCAGCGCCTTCAGCTGGTCGGCGATCCGGTCGAGTTCCACACTCAGCTGGAAACCCCGACCGGCCTCGGCCGGCCGCGTCCGCACCGGTTCGTCCGCTCCCGCCATAGGAGCCTCCCCGTTGCTCGACCCGCACCTGGCTGTCTGTCCGCACTAGAGGTCCTACCCGCCGAGACGGAGACGGCTCCGTGGCGGGACCGGGAGGGGAGCGATGGGAGGGAAGCGGGGAAAGGGCATGGCCGGGGGAGCTGGTTCCGCAGGGGCGGAACGGCCGGGTAAATAATCCATCGCCGCGTTGACACCCGCTCGTTGGGTGACAAACTCGAAAAGGGGGGATGCCGTCGAATACTCATTTCCGCCGGGCGTAATGCCGATTGTCTGAGATTCGCCGGCACTCGATGCCACACGGCCGTCTGGTCGTATTTCGTTCACCGAAAAGATCGGGGTATTCGCCATGAAGGGCTTGGTATATGAAGGACCCCGTACGGTCCGGGTCGAGGACGTGCCGGATGCCAGGATCGAACGGCCCACGGACGCGCTGGTGAAGATCACCACCACCAACATCTGCGGCTCCGACCTGCACATGTACGAAGGTCGCACCGATATGGAGACCGGTCGTGTGCTCGGTCACGAGAACCTCGGCGAGGTGATCGAGATCGGGGAGGCCGTGGACCGCGTCAAGGTCGGTGATCTGGTGTGCATGCCCTTCAATATCAGCTGCGGATTCTGTGAGAACTGTGAGCACGGACTCACCGCTTTCTGCCTCATCGCCAATCCGGATCCGGGTATGGCGGGGGCCGCCTACGGATTCGCTGACATGGGGCCGTACAACGGCGGCCAGGCCCAAATGCTCCGCGTTCCCTACGCCGACTTCAACTGCCTCATCCTTCCGCCGGAGGCACGAGAGCAGCAGACGGACTACGTGATGCTGGCCGACATCTTCCCGACGGGATGGCACGCGACACAGCTCGCCTGTGTGAACGCCGGAGAGACGGTCGCCATCTACGGCGCCGGGCCGGTCGGCCTGATGGCGGCGCTGTCCGCGACGCTCAAGAGTGCGAGCAAGGTCTTCGTCGTCGACCGGCACCCGGACCGCCTCCGGCTCGCCGAGGAGATCGGCGCGATTCCGATCGACGACTCGAAGGCGTCGCCCGTCGACCAGATCCTCGAGCAGACCGACGGTGCCGGAGCGGACCGCGGTTGCGAGTGCGTCGGTTACCAGGCCCATGACCCGCAGGGACATGAGCACCCGAACATGACCTTGAACAACCTGGTCAAATCCGTACGCTTCACCGGTTCCATCGGCGTCGTCGGGGTCTTCGTGCCGCGCGATCCGCAGAGTCCGGACCCTCTGTACAAGGAGGGCGAGGTCGCCTTCGACTACGGCCTCTTCTGGTTCAAGGGCCAGACCATCGGGAACGGCCAGTGCAACGTCAAGAACTACAACCGCCACCTGATGCGCCTCGTCCAGTTGGGCAGGGCGAAGCCCTCGTGGATCGTCTCGCACGAGCTCCCCTTGGAGCAGGCTCCGGAGGGTTATGAGCACTTCGACCGCCGCGACTTCGGCTGGACGAAGGTCGTCCTGCACCCGAACTCGCCGAACTGAGCAACGCCGTCACGGCACCGGTCACGGCCGGTGCCGTGCTTTGCACGTACGTATTACCTACCGCTCAGCCCCTGTGTCTTCTTACTCAGCTTGTCTCACTCAGCTTTCGGTCGGGTTCTCGAAGGTGACGGCGATCCGGTCGTTGTCGAGGTCGACCCTGATGAGGGCGCCCTCCTGGATGTCCTCGCTCAGCAGTGCACGTCCGATGCGGGTCTCCACCTCACGGGCGATGTAGCGGCGTAGTGGCCGGGCGCCATAGACGGGGTCGAAGCCCTGGCGTGCGATGTACTCGCGTGCCTGTTGGCTGACCTCGAGCCTCATTCGCCGCTCCGCCAGGCGTTCGCGCAGGTCGTTGAACATCAGGTCGACGATCTGTTCGATCTCGGCCTGGGTCAGCGGCTTGAACAGGATGATGTCATCGACGCGGTTCAGGAACTCCGGCCGGAAGTGGCTCTGCAGGGCGCGCATGACCCCCTCGCGGGCGTCGGGCTTGATGTCGCCTTGGGGGGTGACCCCGTCGAGCAGCAGGTCCGAGCCGACGTTGGACGTCATGATCAGGATGGTGTTGCGGAAGTCGACGGTGCGGCCTTGAGCGTCGGTGAGCCGGCCGTCGTCGAGTACCTGCAGCAGCGTGTTGAACACGTCCGCGTGCGCCTTCTCGATCTCGTCGAAGAGCACCACGGAGTACGGCTTGCGGCGTACCGCCTCGGTGAGCTGGCCGCCTTCTTCGTAGCCGATGTAACCGGGCGGCGCGCCGACCAGACGGCTGACGGTGTGGCGTTCCTGGTATTCGCTCATGTCCAGGCGGATGATGTTCTCCTCGGTGTCGAACAGCGCTTCGGCGAGCGCTTTGGCCAGTTCGGTCTTCCCGACCCCGGTGGGGCCGAGGAAGATGAACGAGCCGATCGGACGCCGGGGGTCCTTGATCCCGGAGCGGGCGCGGATGATCGCGTCGCTGACGAGCCGTACGGCCTCCTCCTGGCCGATGACCCGCTCGTGCAGGATGTCCTCCAGTCGCAGCAGCTTGTCTCGTTCGCCCTCTTTCAGCCGGGTGATCGGGATGCCGGTCCAGCGGGACACGATGGCGGCGATCTCATCTTCGGTGACGACCTCGCGCAGCAGCCGGTTCTCGCCTTGCTTGGACAGAAGCCTGGATTCTTCGGCCTGCAACCTGCGTTCCAGTTCCGGTAGTACGCCATGGCGCAGCTCGGCGGCCCGGTTCAGGTCGTAGTCGCGTTCCGCCTGGTCGGCCTCGCGGCGGACCCGTTCGATCTCCTGCCGGAGTTCCTGGAGCCGGCGGACGGCGTGGCGTTCCGCCTCCCACTGCGCCCGCATGGCATCGGCCTCACTCCGCAGCTCTGCCAGGTCCCGGCGGAGTTCTTCCAGACGGGCACGGCTGGCCGGGTCCTCCTCCTTCTCCAGAGCCGCGGCCTCGATCTCCAGCCGTGTGACGCGGCGGGTCAGCTCGTCCAGCTCCGCGGGCATGGAGTCGATTTCGGTGCGGAGTTTGGCGCAGGCCTCATCCACCAGGTCGATGGCCTTGTCGGGCAGGAACCGGTCGGAGATGTAGCGGTGGCTCATGGTGACCGCGGCGATGATGGCGGAGTCCTGGATCTTCACGCCGTGGAAGACCTCCAGGCGTTCACGGAGGCCACGCAGGATCGAGATGGCGTCCTCGACGGACGGTTCCTCGACCATGACGGGTTGGAAGCGTCGTTCGAGGGCGGCGTCCTTTTCGATGTTCTTGCGGTATTCCTGGACGGTGGTGGCGCCGATCATGTGGAGTTCGCCGCGGGCGAGCATGGGTTTGAGCATGTTGCCGGCGTCCATCGAGCCTTCGGTGGCGCCGGCGCCGACGACGTTGTGGAGTTCGTCGACGAACAGCAGGATCTGCCCTTCAGCGGCCTTGACCTCGCTCAGCACCGCCTGGAGGCGTTCTTCGAACTCCCCGCGGTATTTGGCGCCGGCGACCAGGGAACCCATGTCCAGGGTGAACAGGATCTTGTCGCGCAGTCCTTCGGGGACGTCGCCGCGTTCGATGCGCTGGGCCAGGCCTTCGACGATGGCGGTCTTGCCGACGCCGGGGTCACCGACGAGCACCGGGTTGTTCTTGGTCTTGCGGGACAGGATCTGGATGACGCGCCGGATCTCGGCGTCCCGCCCGATCACCGGATCGAGTTTGCCTTCGCGTGCCAGGGTGACCAGGTCCACGCCGTACTTCTCCAACGCCTCATAGGCGGCCTCGGGGTTGGAGGAGGTCACCCGCTGGTTCCCGCGTACGGACGACACCGCTTCGGCGAACTTCTCCCGCGGTACTCCAGTGATCACACCCTCGTCGATCAGCGCCATCAGCAGATGCTCGACCGAGACGTAGTCGTCCTTGAGCCGCTGGGCCTCCTCGAAGGCCTTTTCCAGCACTCGTCCGAGCCGGCGCGTGACGTGGACCTGCTCGGGTGTCGCTCCGGGTCCCGCGACGTGCGGGCGCCGGTCGAGCTGGGTCTCCATCTCGTGACGCAGCAGGCTCGGGTCGACGTTCGCCCGTTCGAGCAGGCGCGGCGCCAGCCCGTCGGGCTGGTCGAGCAGGGCCATGGTCAGGTGCTCGGCGTCGACATCGCTGTGTCCCCTCGCCACCGCATGGTTCTGGGCGGATTTCAGGGCTTCCTGCGACTTCTCCGTCAGCTTGTTCAGGTCCATGATCGGTCTCCCAGACGTCTGGAACGATGGTGCATGGCCGACTCCAGTACGGCGATGCGGTCGAGCAGGTCACACACGAGTCCGATTGAGGCGTAGTTGAGGGAGAAGGCGGCGCGCAGCCGCCGGATCCGGCCGACCTCGGCGATCTGGGCCGGCAGGAACCACAGCGCGCCATAGGCGTCCTGTTCGGCCTCGATCAGCCCCAGGGCCACGAGCCGGCGGATCAGCTCGGGGTGGGTGCCCGTCAGCCGGGCGAAGGAGTCGAGGTCGAGCCGCAGCGGCCGCATCAACGTGTACGTCATCGCTGCTCCCTGGGGTCGAAGGTGGAGGTGGCGGCGAGCTGTTCGAACAGTTCTCGTTCCTGCTCGGTCAGCTTCGGTGGCACCATGATCTGGACCTCGGCGAACACATCGCCCGGCCGGCCGCGTGGGTTGGGCAGGCCGCGTCCGCGCAGCCGCAGCCGCCGGCCCGAAGAGGTGCCAGGGGGCACCTTGACCTTGGTCTCACCGCCGGGGGTCTCCAGCGGGACGGTGGTACCCAGGGCGGCCTCCCACGGGGCGAGCGGGAGCCGTACGTAGATGTCCCGGCCCTCCACGCGGTAGCGCGAGTCCGGCCGGATCGTCGCGATCAGATACAGATCTCCGGGCGGGCCGCCGTCCCCGCCACGGCCGCCCTGACCGGCCAACCGGATCCGCTGGCCGTCGGTGACCCCGGCCGGGATGTTCACCTCGACCGTGCGGGTCCCCTCCGGCCCGGCGATCCGCAGACTCCGCCGGGTGCCGTGGTAGGCCTCCTCCACCGACAGCTCGACCTCGGCCTCCTGGTCCGCGCCCGGCATCGGCCCGCCGTACCGGCCCGCGCCACGACCGCCACGACCGCCACGACCACGTCCACGCCCGGCGAAGATGTCGCCGAACAGGTCCTCGAAGTCGACGTCCTCGAAACCGCCGCCGAAGCCACCGGTACGCGCGCCTGCACCGGCGCCTGCACCGGTGCGAGCCCGGCCCGCTCCGGCACGGGCCCAGGTCTCCGGATCGACGTCCTCGGGCACCCGGCGGAAGTCCGCGCCAAAGGCGTCATAGCGTTTCCGCTGGTCCGGGTCTGACAGGACGGAGTACGCCTCGGAGATGTCCTTGAAGCGCTCCTCCGCGTCCGGAGCCTTGTTCACATCCGGATGGAACTTCCGCGCGAGCTTGCGGTAGGCGCGCTGGATCTCCTCCTGGCTCGCCGTCCGCGCCACCCCGAGGTCTTCATAGAAGTCACGGGACGGGGCCATCGCCACGTCCCTGGGCGACCACTACCTGCGCCGGCCGCAACTGGGTGGTGCCCTCGCCGTATCCAGGTCGCACAACGCCCACCACCGTGCCGTCCGGAACACTGGAATCGGCCACAGTGCTCACGGCCTCATGCCGGGCCGGGTCGAAGGATTGCCCCATGTCGTCGCGGCGTGGGAAGCCGAGCCGGCCGATCACGTCGCGGGCCTGCTCGAGGACCGAGCGGACGCCCTGGATGACGGCGCCGGGCTCGGCGTCGGCGTGTTCGAGGGCGCGTTCGAGGTTGTCCAGGACGGGCAGCCACTCCGCCGCCGTCCTGGCGCGCTCGCCACTGCGCTCCTGTTCGAGCGCGCGCACCGCACGCTTGCGGTAGTTGTCCAGGTCGGCCAGCGCCCGGCGCCACCGGTCCTCCAACTCAGAGATCCGCTTGGCGGTGTCGTCCGCGGGTGCTCCCGCCTCGGCGGGTGCTCCTGCCTCCGCGGGCCGACCGCCGTCGTCGGGCCCTCTGGCCGGGGGCCGGGCGGCCCGTTCTTCGACCGGGTCCACGGGCCAGGTACGCGGCTGCTCCGATGCGCCTTCCGTCACGCCGTCCGGAGGACCGCCGTTGTCGGCCCGTGCACTCTGACGCGGCGTCTCCTCGGGTGGCCGTCCCGGGTGCCGTCCATTGTGTTCGTCGCGCATATCACTCACTCATCGGTTGTGAATTCCGCGTCGATGACGTCTTCGTCGGTGCCGCCGCCGGTGGGTGGGGGTTGCTGGGTGCCGCCCGGGCCGGCTGGTCCGGTTGTTCCGGTTGTTCCGGTGGTGGCGAGGGCTTGGTAGATCTGTTGGAGTTCGGCGGTCAGTGAACGGATCCGGTCGATGGGTGCTTCTTCCTTGACCGCCTGGTGGGCGTCGTTGATGAGCATCTGAGCGCGGGCGCGTTCGTGTTCGGGCACCGCCCCACCCAGCTCATCGACCCGCTTCTGGACCTGGTAGGTGATCGCGTCGAGTTCGTTACGCGCGTCGATGACCTCCCGCACCCGGGCGTCTTCGCTGCTGTGCTGCTCCGCGTCATGGATCATCCGTTCGATCTCGGACTGATCCAGGTTCGTGGTCTCACTGATCGTGATGGCCTGTTCCGCGCCGGTGTCCTTGTCCCGCGCTGAGACGTTCAAGATGCCGTTGGCGTCCACGTCGAAGGTCACCTCCACCTGAGGTTCCCCCCGCGGCGCGGGACGGATGTTCTCCAACCGGAACCGCCCCAGCGTCCGATTGTCGGCCGCCCGCTCCCGCTCGCCCTGCAACACCACCACATCCACCGCGGTCTGCTCATCCTCGGCCGTGGAGAACGTCTCCGAACGCCGCGCCGGGATCGTGGTGTTGCGCTCCAGCGTCTTGGTCATCACCCCACCCAAGGTCTCCAGACCGAGCGAAAGCGGCGTGACGTCCAGCAGCACCACATCACCGACCTCACCCTTCAACACCCCGGCCTGGATCGCCGCGCCGATCGCCACGACCTCATCGGGGTTGACCGTCATGTTCGGTTCCTTACCACCCGTCAACCGCCGCACCAGCGCCTGAACCGCCGGGATCCGCGTCGACCCACCAACAAGGATCACCTCATCGATGTCATCGGCGGTGACCTTCGCATCACCCATCGCCTGACGGACCGGCCCCTCACACCGCTCCAGCAGATCCCCGATCAACTGCTCGAACCGGGACCGCATCAACGTGGTGTTCAAATGCTTCGGCCCCGAAGCATCCGCGGTGATGAACGGCAGATTGATCGTCGTCTGAGTCACCGACGACAACTCCACCTTCGCTTTTTCCGCCGCCTCGAACAACCGCTGCAACGCCTGCGGGTCCTGCCGCAGATCAATCCCGGTATCACCGGCGAACTCCTCAGCCAGATGATCGACGATACGGCGATCGAAATCATCACCGCCCAGATGCCCATCACCCGAGGTCGACCGGACCTCCACCACCCCATCACCGACATCCAGAACCGACACATCGAACGTCCCGCCACCCAAATCGAACACCAGGACCGTCTCGTTGCCCTTCTTATCCAACCCATACGCCAACGCCGCCGCCGTCGGCTCATTAATGATCCGCAACACCTCCAACCCCGCGATCCGCCCCGCATCCCGCGTCGCATGACGCTGCGCATCATTGAAATACGCCGGCACCGTGATGACCGCCTCGGTCACCCGCTCACCCAAGAACCTGCCCGCATCATCAGCCAGCTTCCGCAACACCAACGCCGAAATCTCCTCCGGCGCATACTGCTTCCCGCCCACCGCGAACCGCACCACCCCATCCGGACCCGCCACCACGTCATACGTCACCGCACCCACCTCACTGGACACCTCATCAAACCGCCGCCCAATGAACCGCTTCGCCGACGAAATCGTCCCCTTCGGATTCAAAATCGCCTGACGACGCGCCAACTGCCCCACCAACCGCTCACCCTCAGGCGTGAACGCCACCACCGACGGCGTCGTCCGCGACCCCTCACTATTCGGCACCACCGTCGCATGACCATCCACCATCGCCGCGATCACCGAATTCGTCGTACCAAGATCAATCCCCGCTGCCTTCGGCATAACCCCACCCCTCCG
>JAOPYG010000476.1 GCA_025964685.1 Actinoallomurus sp.
CCAAGCCCTCACCAACGCCCACCTCACCCCCGACCACATCGACGCCGTCGAAGCCCACGGCACCGGCACCACCCTCGGCGACCCCATCGAAGCCCAAGCCATCCTGGGCACCTACGGCCAGAACCGCGACGAACCGGTATGGCTGGGATCGATCAAGTCGAACATCGGGCACACGCAGGCCGCGGCCGGCGTCGCCTCGACCATCAAGATGACGATGGCGATCCAGCGGGGCCGCCTTCCCCGGACCCTGCACGTGGACCGGCCGACCCCGCACGTCGACTGGGAGAGCGGCAAGGTGGCGCTGCTCACCGAGCCCGTCCCCTGGCCCGCCACCGGCCGGCCCCGCAGAGCCGCCGTCTCCTCCTTCGGGATCTCCGGCACCAACGCCCACGTCATTCTCGAGGCCCCACCTCACGCCGAGGCCCCGGCCCAGTCCGGCGATCCCGGCCCCACCCCCTGGACCCTCTCCGCCGAGACCCCCGCCGCACTCCGCGCCGCCGCCGGCCGCCTCCTCACGCACCTGGGCGACGGACCGCCCCAGGATCCCGCGCACGTCGGTCGCGCCCTCGCCGACCGCACCGTCTTCGACCACCGCGCCGTCATCACCGCCACCACCAACGAGCAGTTCACCACCGCCCTGCGCGCCCTCGCCGAGGGTGAGAACGCACGCGGGCTCGTCCAGGGATGTGCGGCCGGCGGTTCCCGCGAGGCCGTCTTCGTCTTCCCCGGCCAGGGCTCACAGTGGGACGGAATGGCGGACGGCCTGCTCGAGGACTCGCCGGCGTTCCGCGACAGCGTGCGGGCGTGCGACGCGGCTCTGCGCCCGTACCTGGACTGGTCGGTGCTCGACCTGCTCCGCGGTACGCCGGGGACGCCGGAGCTGACCTCGATCGATGTCATCCAGCCCGTGCTCTTCACGATGATGGTCTCGCTGGCCGCCCTGTGGCGGGCCCACGGCGTCGAGCCGGCCGCGGTGATCGGCCATTCCCAGGGTGAGATCGCCGCCGCGTGCGTCGCGGGCGGAATCAGCCTGGGCGACGGCGCCCGCATCGTCGCCCTCCGGAGCCAGGCGATGCTGGCGCTGGCCGGCCGCGGCGCCACCATCGCCGTCGCCATCGGCGCCGACGAGCTTCGGCCCCGGCTCCGCCGCTGGGGGGACCGGATCTCGATCGGCGCGATCAACAGTCCCGGTACCGCGGCCGTGACGGGGTCCCCGGACGCACTCGACGAGCTCGTCGGGGAGCTGACCGCGGAAGGAGTGCGCGTCCGCCCCGTCCGCGGCGCCAACGTGGCCGGGCACAACGCCCAGGTGGAGGTGCTCCGCGACCACCTGCTCGACGTCCTCGGCCCGGTCGCCCCCCGCCCGGCCGAGATCCCCTTCTTCTCCACCGTCACCGGCGGGCCGCTGAACACCGCCGAGCTCGACGCCACCTACTGGTACCGGAACATGCGCGAGCCGGTGGAGTTCGAGAAGGCGACCCGCGCCCTGCTGGAGCGGGGGCACCGGGCGTTCATCGAGGTCAGCCCGCATCCGCTCCTGGCCGTCAGCCTCCAGGAGACGGCCGGCGACGACGTCGTGACGCTCGGCACGCTCCGCCGGCGCAGTGGAGGGCGCGAGCGACTGCTGACCGCGCTGGCCCACGCCCACACCAACGGGATCACCCCCGACTGGCGCGGCCTGTTCTCCGGGCCACGGGCGTCGCTGCCCAACTATCCGTTCCAGCGCGAACGCCACTGGCTGAACGACTCGCCCGGGGCGGCGGACGTGACCTCGGCGGGCATGCGGCCCGCGGACCACGCGCTGCTCGGCGCGACCGTGGGACTGGCCGGCGGCGGTGAGCTGGTGTTCACCGGCGTCCTGTCCGCGCACACGAGTCCCTGGCTGGCCGACCACGGGATGGGCACGGAGCCCGGGGCCGTGCTGCCCGCCGCGGCCCTCGCCGAACTCGCCCTGTACGCGGCCGACCAGGCCGGCCTCGGCGAGGTCGAGGAGCTGACCGTCCACGGTCCGCTCGCCGTACCCGAGGGCGGCGAGATGCGGCTGCAGGTGACGGTGCGCGCCGCGGACGAGTCGGGGCGGAGGCCGGTCGGCGTGTACGCCCGGACCGCGGATGAGGACGGTGAGGACGGTGAGGACGGTGAGGACGGCTGGACGCGGTACGCGACGGCGACGGCCGCACCGGCCGGGACGGCGGAACGGGCCGTGGCCGCACTCGGCGGCGCGTGGCCGCCACCCGGCGCGACGCCGGTGGACCTGACCGACGTCCACGCGGACCTGTCGGACCGCGGCCATCGGTACGGCCCGGCGTTCCAGGGGCTGCGGGCGCTGTGGCGGCTCGGCGAGGACACCTACGCGGAGGCGGTCCTGCCCGACGACCAGGACGGTTCCGGATTCGGCGTCCACCCCGTGCTGCTGGACACCGCCCTGCAGGCCGCCGCGGCCGGCGCGGACTCCGCTCCCGGCACGCTGCACGCGGCCCGCTGGACCGGCCTGCGGCTGCACGCCACGGACGCCACCGCCGTACGGGTACGGGTGTCTCCGGTGGACGGTGACGCGGTCGCCGTCGACCTCGCCGACCCGGCCGGCGAGCCGGTGCTGACCGTGCGTTCGCTGGAACTGCGCCCGGCGACCGCGCACCGGCGCGAACACGGCGGGCTGTACCGGCTCGGCTGGGCGCCCCGGCCGGAGCCGGTCGCGGATGGGAGCGCCGGATTCGCCGTCCTGAACACCCTCCGTCCGGGCGCCCCGTCCACCGGCGACGGCGCGTACCCGGATCTGGCCGCGCTCCGCGCGGACCTGTCCGGCGGCGGTCACGCACCGGGTGCGATCGTCGTGCCGTGTCCCGAGGACGGCGAAGCCGGTGCGGCACACGTGCACGCGGTGACCGAGGCCGCGCTCACGCTGCTGCGGGAATGGCTCGCCGACGACCGCCTCGGCGAGTCCCGGCTGGTCGTGGTCACGCACCGTGCGGTCGCCGCGCGGCCGTCCGACGAGGTGCGTGACCTGACCGGCGCCGCCGTGTGGGGGCTGGTGCGCACCGCGCAGTCCGAGCACCCGGGCCGTCTCCTCCTGCTGGACGATCCCGGTGACTCCTTCCAGGCGGTCCAGGCCGCTCTGGCCGGCGACGAACCCCAGCTCGCCGTCCGCGACGGCCGGCTCCTCGTGCCGCGCCTGGGCCGCGCCGAGCCCGGTGAGAGCCGTACGCGTGCCCTCGACCCCGACGGCACCGTGATGATCACCGGGGGCACCGGCACCCTCGGCCGGCTCGTCGCCGGCCGGCTCGTGAGCGGCCACGGCGTACGCCACCTCCTGCTGGTCAACCGGCACGGATCCGCCGGCACCGAGCGGATCGAGGCCGAGCTGGCGGACCTCGGGGCTCGCGGAGTGACCATCGCCGCCTGCGACGTCGCGGACGAACGCGACCTCGCGGCGACGCTGGCCGCCGTCCCGGCCGAGCATCCGCTCATCGCCGTCGTGCACGCGGCCGGCACCATCGATGACGGCACGCTGGCCGGCCTCACACCGGAACGGCTGCACGCCGTCCTGCGCCCCAAGGTCGACGGTGCGTGGAACCTGCACCGGATGACCGCCGATCTGGACCTGTCGGCGTTCGTGCTGTTCTCCTCGATCATCGGCGTCATCGGCGCTCCGGGCCAGGCCAACTACGCCGCCGCCAACGCGTTCCTCGACGGGCTGGCCTGGCATCGCCACGCCGCCGGCCTTCCCGCGACCAGCCTCGCCTGGGGGCGCTGGGCGCAGGTGAGTGACCTGTCCAGTCACCTCACGGACGCCGACGTGGACCGCATGAGCCGAAGCGGCGTCGTCCCCCTTGCCACCGAACCGGCGCTGGAGCTGTTCGACGCCGCCCTCGCCACCGCCGAGCCGGACCTGGTGCCCGCCCTGCTCGATCCGGCGGCGCTGCGCCAACGGGCCCGCGCGGGCACCCTTCCCGCGGTGCTGCGAGGTCTGGCCGGCTCCCCCACGCGGCGTACGGCGGCGGGCGCCGGCACCGACACCCTGGAACGGCGGCTGGCCGCGCTGCCCACGCCGGAGCGGCACCGCCTGCTGCTGGACCTGGTGCGCGCGCAGGCGGCGGCCGTGCTCGGCCGGGGCGCGGCGGACGGCATCGAGCCGGGGCTGGCGTTCCGGAACCTCGGCTTCGACTCTCTCACCGCCGTCGAACTGCGCAACCGGCTGAGCGGCGCGACCGGGCTCCGGCTGCCCGCCACGACCGTCTTCGACCACCCGACGCCCGCGGCCCTCGCCACCTATCTGCACGACCGGCTCGCGCCCGAGGAGACGGCGCCTCCGGTGCTCGCCGAGCTGGACCGGCTGGAGGCGGCGCTCTCATCGGACCCGCCCGAGGAGGCCCGCGAGGAGGTCGCGGCCCGGCTGCGGAACCTGCTTCAGCGACTGAACGGCACTGACGACGAGGGCGACGACCTCACCCGGACGATTCTGTCGGCCACCAACGAGGAGATATTCGCGCTGATCGACAACGGACCTCAGTAATGGCCGCGCAGAACGGGTGAATTCAATGTCGGACCAAGAACGACTGGAAAAGTACCTTAAACGGGCGACGGTAAAGCTGTACCAGACGGAAAAGCAGCTGCGCGAGGCCGAGGAGCGGGCACGGGAGCCGGTGGCGATCGTGGGGATGGGCTGCCGCTACCCCGGCGGGGTGAACACCCCCGAGGACCTGTGGCGACTGGTCGAAAACGGCACCGACGCGATCACCGAGTTCCCCAAAGACCGCGGATGGCACACCGACA
>JAOPYG010000006.1 GCA_025964685.1 Actinoallomurus sp.
CGCCCGGCTGCACGAGCGCCACCGTCAACGGCCGGCCCACCGGCCGGGTCCACGGGGTGTACGCGATCGGCCCGGCGGCGGCGACGGCGACGGCGGCGAGCAACGGGAGAAGCGCGGCGCGCGCCGACCGGGCGCTCACCGCGACGGCCAGGGCGGTGTTGACCGCCACGAGGGCCAGGCTCACCAGCCACACCCCGCCGACGGAGGCCAGGCCGAGCACCGCGGGGTGCCGCCACTGCGTCGCGCCGTACAGCGCCCAGGGTCCGCCCAGCGCCTGCCAGGAACGCGCCCATTCCGCCGCCACCCACACGCAGGGCACCACCACGAAGGCCCCGATGAGCCGGCCGGGACGCATGAGCGCCCACGCCGCGTATCCCCACGGCGCCCAGAGCGCACCCGCCGCGAGGGCGAGCAGCAGCAGGCCGGGCCCGATCGCGGGGATCAGCCAGTAGAGCGCGGCCAGGATGAACCCGGCGCCGAACCACCATCCGCGTACGGCCGCCTCGCGTCCGCCCGGCGCGGAGCGTGCCAGCAGGAGCCCGGGCACGAGGGCCACCCATGCCAGCCAGTCCAGCTCCGGGCGCGGGAACGCCAGGACCGGCAGCGCCCCGGCCACGAGGGACGGCAGCCGCCGGCGCAGGACCACGGCACGGCGAGTGCCAGGGTCCGCCGGCGCACGCCCCGTGTACTCCGCCGACGCCCTCATCCCTCCAGCGTGATCGTCGCGGCGGCGCGCGGCAAGGATGTGCTGGCGACCGCCCGTTCCGGGCCACTGGTCCGTACGCGACATGTCAGGCACACTGGGTGACGGCCACTCGCTCAGCGTGGCGAAAGGCCGGTGGAGGTACGGCATGTTCGACGAGTCCGCCCAGGAGACCCGGATCGAACGCCTGCTCGCCCGGCATCGGGACGCCGTCGTGGCCGAGCCGGTCCGCGGACGCCCGACACTCGTACGCCGGGACCAGATCCTCGTCGCCGCCCACGACGTGCCGGCGGTCGAGGATCTGGCGCGCCGCTGGCTCGCCGCGCGGGAGGACGGGCCGGGCGTCTCACTCGTACGGCTGCGCGCGCCGGCGGCCGTCGACGTGTGCGAGCTGTCCGCGCGGCTGGGCGGTGGCCACGGGCTGGCCGTCGCACCCAACCACCTCGTACACGGCCAGCCGATGTGGTGGACCGGCCCCGCCGGGCGGCCACGCCCCGCCGCACCGATCGCGCCGCCCGCGGCGGGCGGGAGGGGGCGCCCGGTCACGGTCGCGGTGCTGGACACCGGCATGTCACCGCACCCGTGGTACGGCTCCACCGAGTGGTACGCCGCGCAGCGCGAGGAGGTCACCGAGATCCTCGACGCCGACCTGGACTACGCGCTCGACGCCCAGGCGGGCCACGGGACGTTCATCGCGGGCGTCCTGCTGCGGCACGCGCCGGGCGTCCGCGTCCGCGCCAGGCGCGTGATCGGCGGTGACGGCGTCGGCGACGAGCTCGGCGTGCTGCGCGCGCTGGCCTGGCTGTCCTCCTGGGGCCGCGCCGACGTGGTGAACCTGTCGCTCGGCTGTCACACCTACGACGACCGGCCCTCCCCCGTCGTCGCCCGCGCGGTGAGCGCCCTCGCGCGCCGTTCGGCCGTCGTGGCGTGCGCGGGCAACCACGGGAGCGACCGCCCGTTCTGGCCCGCGGCGCTGACCGAGGTGATCGCCGTCGCGGCGCTGGACGGGGACGAGCGTGCCTGGTTCTCCAACTACGGGAGCTGGGTCGACGCGTGCGCGCCCGGAGTCGGCGTCACCAGCTGCTTCGTGCTGTTCGACGGGCCGCGCCCGCGGGTGCGCGGCATCGACCCGGATGACTTCACCGGCTACGCGACGTGGAGCGGCACGTCGTTCGCGGCTCCGGCGGTGGCCGGTGCGATCGCGGACCGGGCCGCCACCGACGACCTGCCGGCCGTGGTCGCCGCGCACCGTGTCCTCGACCCGGCGGGCCGGCGCACGTTGCCGGACCTCGGAGTGGTCCTCATGACTTAACGTGATTGCGTCGTAACGTTGCGCTAATATCCCCGTCTGTGGAGGACCAGAGCACCGGTGAGCTCGTGCGGCGGGCGGGCCAGGGCGACGCGGAGGCATGGCGGGCCCTCGTCGGGCGCTACTCCCGCCTGCTGTGCGCCATCGCCCGGTCGTACGGGCTGAGCGGCGCGGACGCCGACGACGTGATGCAGACGACCTGGCTCCGGCTGGTCGAGCGGCTCACCCTTCTGCGCGATCCGGCACGTGCGGGCGCGTGGCTCGCCGTCACCGCGCGCCGGGAGAGCATGGCCACGCTCCGGCGGCTGGGTCGCGAACGCCCCCTCAAGGGCACCGGGCCGTCGGTCACCGGCCCGCACCACGTGGTGTTCGGCCGTGACCTCGCCGCCTCCGTCGGCGCGGCGCTGGAGACGATCCCGCCACGCTGCCGTGACCTGCTGGAGCTGTTCGCCGCCTCACCGCGGCTGAGTTATGCCGAGATCTCGGCCGCGCTCGAGATGCCGGTCGGCAGCGTCGGTCCGACCCGTGCCCGGTGCCTGACCCACCTGCGCCGGCGGCTGGACGGCCACACGTGAGGGCCGGCGAGCCGAGCGACGACGAGCTGACCGGCGTGCTGCGCGCGTGTCTCAGCCCGGTTCCCGAGCGGGTGCTGGCACTCGGCCAGGCCGCCTTCGTGTGGTTCGAGCCCACCGCCGCGCTGGCGACGCTCACCTCCGAGACCCGGGCCGCGCCGGCCGGCGTACGCGGGAGCGGCACGCGGCTGCTCACGTTCGCCGGCGCCCGCGTGAGCGTGGAGGTCGAGGTCTGCGGCCAGGAGATCGTCGGGCAGCTCGTCCCGGCTTCGGCGGCCGAGGTGATCCTGCGCTCGCCCGCCGGCGAGCGCGGCACGCGTACCGACGAGGCCGGCTCGTTCGCCCTCTCCGAGGTGCCCGCGGGTGTGGTCAGCCTGCTCTTCCGGCTCACCGACGCGACCTCGGTCGTGACGAGCTGGATCCGTGTGTGACCTGATCACGGCGGCGGCCGCCGACCCGCACCGGGCCTACGACGCGGCGCGCGCGATGACGACGGCCGACGATCCCGCCCTCCGCGTCAGGGCCCGGCGTGCGCTGGGCCTCGCCTGCAAGGAGCTCGGCCGGCTCGATGAGGGTCTCGCGCATCTGGCCGAGGCTCTGCGGACCGCCGAGGCCGAGGGGCTCACCTACGCGGCCGCGCAGGTGCGGATGAACCTCGTCGGCCTGCTGACCGCGCGCGGCGACATGGAGGCCGCGCTGGCGGAGGCCGATCGCGCCGCTCCGATACTCACCGGCGCGGACGCCGATCGGCTGCTGGCCAACCGCGCGTGCGTCCTGGCCCGCAGCGGTCGCGTCGGCGAGGTGGCCCGGATCGCCCGCACGTGCCGTGACCCGGAGGTCCAGATCGGTCTTCGGGTCAACGTCGGGCTGGCCAGGGCGTACGCCGGCAGGCTCGGACGGGCCGAGGCCGACCTGCGCGGCGCGCTCGCCGTGGCCGAGCGGACCGGCCTGCGGCACCAGGCGGCGATGGTCCGGCACAACCTGGCCGTGGTCGCGCTGCGCCGCGGTGACCTGCCCCGCGCGCTGGCGATCTATGACGACGTCGAGCCGGAGATGGCCGGCGTCGGTGAGCGGATCTGCCAGCTCCACCTCGACCGCGCCGAGGCGCTCATCGCCGCGCGGCTGCCGGAGGAGGCGCGCGTGCTCCTCACCCGGACGCTCGAACGGCTCGACGGCGCCGGTTACGGCTGTGACGTCGCCGACGCCCTGTTGCTGCTCTCCCACGCCGAGCTGGCCGACGGCGATCCGGGCGCCGCCGCGGCGACCGCGCGGCGGGCGCGGGACGCGTTCGGCACCGAACGCGCCGGGTTCGCGCTGCTCGCCGAGCAGGTGCGGCTGCGGGCCCGGTGGGCGGACGGCGATCGTTCGGCCGCGCTGGCGGTCGAGGCCGAACGTGCCGCCGACCACCTCGAGCGCACCGGATGGGCGTCCGCCGCGGCCGACGCGCGCACCCTGGCGGCCCTGGTCGCCCTCGACCGAGGACACCGGGAGCAGGCCCGCCGGCTGCTCGGCCAGGTCCGCGACGGCACGACCGTGGGCGCCAGGGTCACCGCCCGGCACGCCACCGCACTGCTGCGGCTGGCCGGCGGCGA
>JAOPYG010000036.1 GCA_025964685.1 Actinoallomurus sp.
GCCTCGTGCACGGCGACTTCCGGCTCGACAACGCGCTCGTACGGCTGCGGCCGGAGCCGGAGATCGCCGCGGTCGTCGACTGGGAGATGTCCACGCTCGGCGACCCGCTGTCCGACCTCGGGCTGACGCTCGTGTACTGGGCCGACGCGGGCGATGCCGACCGTACGCAGGTCGCGGTCGGCTCGACCGTGACGAGCGCGCCCGGGTTCCTCACCCGGCGCGAGTTCGCCGGCCGGTACGCCGAGCTGACCGGCTACGACCTGGCTGACCTGGACTTCTACGTGGCGTTCGGCTGCTTCAAGCTCGCGGTCATCCTGGAGGGCATCCACGCGCGGTTCCTGCAGAAGGCGACCGTCGGCGAGGGCTTCGAGCAGATCGGCGCGTCGGTGCCGGTGTTCCTCGACCGCGCCCACCGGGTCCTGGACGAGGGCACCGTCTAGGGCGTATCTGACGAAATCCCTGTCTCGCTACGAACGGGCTCCGTCAGACACGCCCCAGTCATCAGTACGGAGCCGCGCCGGAGCGGATCTTCGTGGCGAGGTCGCCGAGGAGGGCCAGGGTCGCCCGGTGCAGGCCCGGCCCGAACGTCACGCGGGCGACGCCCAGTTCGGCGAGCCGGGTGAGCGACGGCATGCCGGGCCGGTAGAGGACACTGACCGGTCCGGGGATCCGCCTGACCAGGGCGCCGATCGTCGCCTCGTCGACGACCATGATCGGGAACACGCAGTCGGCGCCCGCCTCGAGGTACGCACGGGCGCGGTTCACCGCCTCGTCGAGGATCTCCTCGGCCGAGGCGCCCGGCAGTGCGTCCTCCTCGAAGACGTCGGTGCGGGCGTTGATGACCAGGTGGGGGTCGGCGTCCCGTAGCGCGCCGACGCGTTCGGCCTGGGCAGGGGCGTCGGCGAGCGTGTCACCGCCGCCTGCCGCTCCGCCGTGGACGGTGTCCTCGAGGTTGCAGCCCGCGGCACCGGCCTCGCGCAGGCACTCGGCGAGCTCGGCCGGCGCCAGGCCGTAGCCGGACTCCGCGTCGACCGAGACCGGCACCTCGACGCTGCGCGCGATGCGCGCCGCCGCGGCGAACATCTCCTCCGCCGGAGCGCCCTCACCGTCTTCGTGGCCCAGGACGGCCGACACGGCGTAGCTCGCGGTGGCCAGCGCTGGGAACCCGGATCCGGCCAGCACCCGGGCGCTCGCGGCGTCCCACGCGTTGGGCAGGACGAGGAGGCCTTCGCCGCGATGCAGCTCGCGCAGTCGTGCGGCCTTGCCGGTGAGGTTCATGCCCTCGACCGTACGGCCATGCCCCACCCACGCTGAAGGGCCACTTCGGCCGCTCCCCGCCCGGACCACCTTCGGTTCAGCAGCTCCAGCTGACCGACGCCGACGCGCCCGAGGAGAACCGCACCGAGCCGCTGCCCCCGCTGAGGCAGATGCTGTCGTGACGGGTGACGTTGACGTAGGCGCTCTGCCCGGAGGAGAGGCTGCCGCTCCCGCTGGCACTGATGTTGCCGTTCGTGCCGCTCACCCTCCAGTTGACCGGGCCGCCCTGCGCGGTGACCGTGACCGAGCAGTGGTAGCCGCCGTTCATATGGCAGCCCGAGACCGAGAGCCTTCCCGGCCCCTGCGGTGCCGGCGGCGGGGGTGCCGGCCGGTGGCTGTGGGAGGACTTCGACGGAGTCGGTGTCGGCGTGGGGGTCTTGCTGGAGTCGGACGGCGTCGGGGTCGGAGCCCCGTCGCTGGTGCTCGGCTGGGGGTCCGTCGAATCAGACGGCAGTGAGTCGTCGGTGGATGACGAGTCGCTCGGAGCGGCGAGGGGCTGCTCGCCGCTCGTCTTCTGCTGGCCCGAGCCGGGCAGCATCAAGAAGATGCCACCGACGACGAGAAGGACGCAGGCGACCGCAGCGAACACCGGCCACAGGCGAGGGGCCGTACGCTCGCGCTCCTCCTCGTAGTACTCCGGCTCGGCAGGCGGGTCGGAGCGCAGCGCGATCGTCGCGCGCAGCTCCGCCATCTCGGGGGTCATCGCGGTGTTGAGCACGCGCGACCGCAGCGCCGCCGGAATGGCGGCCGTGGGCATCGCGTGCAGCAGCCGGGCGGTGGCGACCTTACGGTTGCCGCGGGTGCCGCAGATCGGGCAGTTGGAGATGTGCCGGGCGAGCTTCGCGCACGTGTCGGCGTCCAGGGGCGCGTCGACCGGTCCGGCGAGCGCGGCCACGCTCGGGCAGTCCTCGCGGCCGGTCGCCGCCACGACCACGGCCGCGAACGCGTCGTCCAGGTCGTGCCGCGCCTGCGCCACGCGCACGGAGGCGTCGTGCGGCGTCACGCCGAACACCTCGGCGAGCTCATGCGGATCCAGCTCGTGCCGCAGGGACAGGTCGAGCGCCTCGCGCTGCGGGCCGCTGAGCACGAGCAGGGCGGCGTGTACGAGCTGGCGCGTCGCCTCGTCGGCCTCCAGCCCGGCCGCCTCGGGCGCCCGCTGGCGCTCGGCCGGAAGCTCGGCGTACGCGCGCCGGCGCAGGCACTCCGCGCGTGCCACGGAGTACATCCAGCCGCGGAACAGCCTCGCGTCCGGCAGCCTGCCGATGCGCTCCTGAACGATGATCAGGGAGTCGTGCAGAGCGAGCGCGGCGCCTTCCTGGTCACGGAGGAGAACGTGACAGTAGTCGAACAGGCGAGGGGCGTACCGGTCATAGATCTCCGGCAGCGCGTTCCTGTCACCGCCGTACAGCGCCTGAGCGAGCCGCTGGTCGTCCGCCCTGTCGATAGTCGGCCAACCGGCCACGGGTCCTCCTGTTGAATCGGGGGGTGCACGAGCGCACAGACGCCCCGTCCGAAACAAGGTTCACAGGATCCTGCCACTAATTGCAGCGTCTTTGGCGCTTTTGCTAGCAATAGTGTGATAATCCACTACACGACGTGACGGATTCGCCTATTGGCGCACGATGCTCTGACGCACCGTCACAAGGGCGTCGTGGCGGATCGTCCCATCTCACGACTTCAGGTCGGGAAAGTCGTCCTCGCGGAACTCCTCCGTACGCCGCTCATCGCCCTCGAGGCCGCGCAGCTCGACTCGGCGGATCTTCCCGGAGATCGTCTTGGGCAGCTCCGCGAACTCGACCCGGCGTACGCGCTTGTACGGCGCGAGGTTCTCCCGGCAGTGCGCGAGGATCGCGCGCGCGGTCTCGGCGGTCGGCTCGTGGCCCGCCGCGAGGCTGACATAGGCCTTCGGCACCGCGAGACGCACGGGGTCCGGCGCAGGCACCACCGCGGCCTCTGCCACCGCCTCGTGCTCCAGCAGCACGCTCTCGAGCTCGAACGGCGAGATCCGGTAGTCCGACGCCTTGAACACGTCATCGGTACGGCCGACGAAGGTGATGTAGCCGTCGGCGTCCTTCGTCGCCACGTCGCCGGTGTGGTAGTAACCGTCGGCCATCGCCGCGTCGTTGAGCCCGGTGTCGCCGTAGTAGCCGACCATCAGCGCCGCCGGGCGTTCGGACAGGTCGATGCAGACCTCGCCCTCGTCGCCCTCCTCCCCGGTGGCGGGGTCGATGAGAGCGATCGTGTATCCGGGCAGCGGGCGGCCCATCGACCCGGGCTTGAGCGTCTGCCCGGGGGAGTTGCCGATCTGCGCCGTCGTCTCGGTCTGGCCGTACCCGTCGCGGATCGTCAGGCCCCAGTGCTTCTGCACCTGGTCGATGATCTCCGGGTTGAGAGGCTCGCCCGCCGCCACGACCGTGCGCAGCCCCAGCTGCCAGGCGGACAGGTCCTCCTGGATCAGCATGCGCCACACGGTCGGCGGGGCGCAGAAGCTCGTGACCTCGCAGCGCTTCAGGACGTCGAGCATCGCGGGCGCGGAGAAGCGGGTGTAGTTGAAGACCAGCACGCAGGCACCGGCGTTCCACGGCGCGAAGAAGTTGCTCCACGCGTGCTTGGCCCAGCCCGGTGAGGAGACGTTCAGGTGCACGTCGCCGGGGCGCAGGCCGATCCAGTACATCGTGGACAGGTGGCCCACCGGGTACGACGCGTAAGTGTGCTCGACGAGCTTGGGCTTGTCGGTCGTGCCCGAGGTGAAGTAGAGCAGGAGCGTGTCAGCGCCGTGCGTCGCCTCCTCACCCCCGGTGTAGGGCTCCGCGCCGGACGCGTCCTCGTACGACAGCCAGCCCTCGGCCGGACCGACCGAGATCCTCGTCCAGGCGCCGGTGAGACCCTCGAACTTCGCCGTGTCATCGGCGGTCGTGACCACGTGCCGCACGCCGCCGCGCTCGATCCGGTCGGCGATGTCGGCCGAGGTGAGCAGCGTGGTCGCCGGGATGACGACGGCCCCGAGCTTCATCGCGGCGAGCATCGTCTCCCACAGCTCGACCTGGTTGCCGAGCATGAGCAGGATCCGGTCGCCGCGCCCTACGCCGTGCGAACGCAGCCAGCCCGCGACACGGCTCGACCGGCCGGCGAGCTCGGCGAAGGTCAGCTTGGTCTCCGAACCGTCCTGCTCCACGATCCACAGCGCCGGCGCGTCGGGCGACTCGGCGGCCAGCACGCCGTCGAACCAGTCCACGGCCCAGTTGAGCCCCGCCGCGTCCGGCCAGCGGAAGCCGTCGCGGGCGGTCTCGTAGTCATCGGCCCGCGCCAGGAGGAAGTCGCGGGCCGCTTTGAACGTGGCGGCATCGGGGGTCATGTCACGCATCCTGGCACTGGCCCACCGACCACGTAAACAGGCGGCGTCAGCCGCCGATGATGGGGCACGTCCATTGCACGGTCGCGGAAGCGGATGGTGAGAACGAGACCGTGGCCGAGGTGTTCCCAGGGCAAAGGCCGGAGGGCCGGGTGGCTGTCACCTTCTTCGTCCCGCCCTTCGGGACGGTTCCATTCGAGGGAGTGATCGTGAGGCCACCGCTGTCCGCGAGGCTCCATTTGACCGTGCCGCCACTCGCGGACAGCGTGATACGGCAGGTGTCCTGCAAGTTCATGTCGCAGCCATCGGCCGACAGCGTGCCGGGAGCCGGGGGCTTGGGGCTCGGCTTGCGGGTCGGCGGGGGTGGTGGCACCGGCCGGTGGGTGGTGGGGGTGGGCGTCGGCGTGTGCTTGGTCGGCGTGG
Source organism: Actinoallomurus sp. (assembly GCA_025964685.1). Lineage (GTDB taxonomy): Bacteria > Actinomycetota > Actinomycetes > Streptosporangiales > Streptosporangiaceae > Actinoallomurus. The sequence goes on from JAOPYG010000036.1 coordinate 5,093, forward strand.
GCGACGGCGAGGGCGTGGTCTCCGTCGGCGAGGGCTCGACGCTGTCGCTGGGCGAGGGGAAGTCATCCGACGGGCTGTCGCTGGGTCCGGCCGCGATGCCGCCGGGGACCTTGTTGTTCGCGTTCTTGGAGCCGTCCGGCCCGCCGCCGGTGAGCAGGAAGATCGCGCCGATCACGAGAGCCACGCAGGCGGCCACGGCGATGACGGGCAGGAGATGCGAAGTGGTCCCGTCGCCGCGGCTCTCCTTGCGGGAGGCCTGGGCGCGGCGTTCGAGGCTCGTCGGCCAGCCCCAGACGTCGAACGGCTCGGCGCGCTGCGCGATGCGCACGCGGTGCTCGTGGTGGTCGGGCGCCTCGGCCAGGGACAGCACGGCCATGCGCAGGTCCGAGGGGATGGCCGCGACCGGGAGCACCTGCATCAGCCGGTTCGTGGAGACCTTGCGCTTGCGGCGGTCGCGGCAGACCGGGCAGGACTCGATGTGGCGGATGAGCTTGCGGCAGACCTCCGGCGGCAGCGGCCACTCGTCCTCGTCGACGAGCGCCGCCACGCTCGGGCAGTCGCCGCGGCCGGACCGCGCGATGATCGCGGCGGCGAGGGAGTTGTCGAGGTCGTCGCGGGACTGTGCGACCAGTTCCGTGGCCTGCTGCGAGGAGATGCCCAGCACCCCGGCGAGTTCCTCGGCGGACAGGTCGTGGCGGGCGGACAGGTCGACCGCCTCGCGGTGCCGTGCCGCCATCCCGGCGAGGGCGCTGTGCACGAGCTGCCGGGTCTCGTCGAGCCGCTGGCGCTCTTCGGCGTCGAGGAAGGCGTCCTCGTTCTGCTCCGGCGCCTCGTGACGCTGCTGGGGGCGATCGGGATCGCCGAGTTGCCGCAAACATTCGTTGCGCACGATCGCGTAGATCCAGCTGCGGAACCGCTCCGGCTCACGCAGCTTGCCGATGTGCTGCTGCGTCGCGATCAGCGAGTCGTGCAGGGCGTCCGCGGCCAGGTCCTGGTCGCGGAGCAGTGCATGGCTGTAGTCGAACAGACGAGGCGCGTAGAAGTCGTAGATCTCCGCAAGAGAGCTGGGATCGCCGTCGCGCAGAGCCTGCGCCAGTCGGCGATCCTCTACACGGCCGAGACTGGGCCAACCGGCCACAAGAGCCTCCCGAGAGTGTCAGCCGGACAGGCCCCCGGGAAAGAGAAGAAGGCCCGACGCCCCGCTCCCGTCGGGCCTCCTTCACATACAAGACGCGGCACTAGGGAGCCAGGTTCACAGGATCCTGCCACTAATACCGGAAAATCCTCTCCCGAATGATTAGACCGATATGAACTCGTGTCGACGGGTTCGTGGCATCAATCAGTGACACTCCGGCGCGCAGATGCGGTGGGCGATCGTCTCCAGCAGGATGCGCTGCACGTCCTGGGTCTTCAGCGCGTGGTACGCCTCGCCGTTCGTCTCCACCGCGATCTTCTGCATCGCCGCCATGTCCACGGCCGGCCCGAAGCCGATGAAGACGACCATGACCGGCCGGTCGGGGTCGGCCTCCTGCTTGATGGTGCGGAGCATGGTGGTGAGCGAGATGCCGTGGGCGTCGTCGTTCTTGCCGTCCGTCAGCACGAGGGCGGCGTTGTAGTACCCCGGCCTGTACGTCTTCTGCAGCGACCGCACGGCGGCGAGCACGGAGTCGTACAGGCCGGTGTTGCCGGTGGGCTTCGGGCGTACGCGGCCGAGCGCGGCCAGGATCGCCTGCCGGCGCGTGCCCGATCCCAGCCGGGTGGACAGCGGTCCGATCGGCACTTCCGTGCGGTAGTCCAGAGGGCCGTTGAGGTTCGTGGAGAAGGTCCACAGGCCCAGATCTGTGTCGTCGGGCAGCATCGCCAGCCCGCCCTGTGCCACCTGGGCGGTCGCCTGCATCCGCGTCACGCCCTTGCCGACCGACTGCGCCATGGAGCCCGACACGTCCAGCAGGGTCAGCATCCGGGTGCGCAGGGAGAGCTTGGTCCACGCTTGCATGACATCGGTGACGTCACCGGCCGCCGGGGTGGGCAGCGCGCGCGGAATCCGCGGGCTCAGCCCGCTCTGGGCGGTGAAACCGTCGCCCGGATGGCCGTCCGGACTGCGGAACCCGAGCGCGGCCACCGCGCTCTTGGCCTGCGCGCTGCCCATCGCCTGTTCGAGCAGCCCGGCCGCGCGTACCTTCGCGTCGTCGTCGGTGGCCAGCGTGAACGGGTAGTCCAGGCTCAGCAGGCCCTCGCTGGGGTAGATCGCCGAGGCCGGCGTCGCCGGCGCGCCATGGTTGAACTTCCACACCGCCTGCTCGGGGACGATCACCACCGGGGCGCGCCCGTGCAGATCCCGGTGGAAGCTGCCGAACAGCGCCTGTGGCGTGGGCGAGAGGCTGTTCTGCACGTTGCGCACGATCTGGGTGAAGATCGCGTCGGCGTTCGGGTCGCCCTGGAGCAGCTCGCGGGTCATGACGACCGCGCCGATGCCTCCGGCGCTGCGGTTCGGGTCGAGGATCTGCAGGTGCACCGAGTCGGCCGGGAGCATGTCGTTCTTGCTCACCGCGCCCGCGGAGAGCGCGTCCGTGGCCTTGAGCAGCATGTCCCAGCTCGGGCGGATCCCCTGCGCGTGGAGCTTGTTGGCGAAGGTGCGCGACGTGGCCACGACGATCGGCGTCTTGGCGACCGACGTCGGGGTCAGGCGTACGCTCGCGGCGCCCTTGGCCGTGCTGCGGACGAGCGTGACCCACAGCGACGAGTCGGGGATCCAGACGTCCGGGTCGGCCTCGCCCGGCACCGAACCTCCGCCGGACAGCACCGTGGACATCCCGGCCGGGTCGGAGGCCTTCACCGTGGCCTCGACGCACTTACCGTCGACCGAGTGTCGTTCCTTGTTGAAGGACTTGGTGATCTGGGTGATGGCCGGAGAGACCTCCGGCGCCGCGGCGACGTTCAGCTTGATGGCGTCACCACCGCAGGCGTGGGTGCCGGCGAGCGCGTACACACCCGCGCCGAGGAGGATCGCCAGCCCGATCGCGCCGGCCAGCGGGCCGATCAGCGTGCTGAGCGAACGGCGGCGTACCGCCCGGCGCCGTCCAGCGCCGCTGGGCGTCGATCCCGGACCCCCGAGCCCGAACTCGTCCCGCCCGAAGTCGTCCTCGCCGGAACCGCCCTGACCGAAGCCGCCGGGCCCCGAGCCACCGGGCCCCGAGCCGCCCTGCTCCGAACCGCCTCGGCCTGAGCCCGCCTGACCCGCGCCTCCCTGATCCGGAGCGCCGTAACCCTGGCCGCCTTGGCCGTATCCGCCTTGGCCGTATCCGCCTTGACCGTATTCACTGGGGCCGTATTCACTGGGGCCGTATCCGCCTTGGCCCCCTTGGCCGCTCTGGCCGTACCCACTCTGGCCACCTTGGCCGTAGCCGCTCTGGCCCTGGCCCTGGCCGCCTTGGCCGTAGCCGCTCTGGCCGTACTCATCCTGGCCGTAGCCGCTTTCACCGCCCGAGCCCGCCGGCGGGTAGCCGAAGTTGCGGTAGCCCTGGCTTCGGTAGTCGGAG
>JAOPYG010000154.1 GCA_025964685.1 Actinoallomurus sp.
GGCATGGATCAGCCCTGCCAGGTCCTCGGTCACCGCGATGGGAAGTTGCTCGACTTCCCATACGTCGTCCTCACGAGAGACCACGACAGCGAAGTCCGCCGTGTCCAGTTCCGTCATCTCCACCCCACCGCAGCGCGTCCTGCTCGGGCATCCTGACAGATGTGGGGCTGCGACACTCACGGCACGGGGAAACCAGCGGGGGCGGGAACCCCCTAGTTCGCGCGGAACGTGCGCATGCGAACCGTGGCCCGGATGCGTTCCTGCCGCCACCGCCGTGGGCTGACGCGCTTGCGCAGCTCACGCGCCTCGGCAAGCTCCCGCAAGAACACCGCCCGGCGCCGTAGTCGATCTCTTACCTCCTCAGGACTCATGCCATTGTCCATGCGGGGTACGTTCCCCATGCTCAGGGATCCATTCGGCTACCGTGACCCGATATGAAGACCCTGGTCGCCGATCACCCCCTCGTCGCCCACAAGCTGACGACCCTCCGCGACGAAACCACAGATTCCCCCACGTTCCGCCGCCTGGCCGATGAGCTCGTGACGCTCCTCGCCTACGAGGCCACCCGCGACGTGCGCGTCGCCGATGTGACAGTGACCACACCTGTCGGTCCGGCCGACGGCGTACGCCTGACCCGGCCGCAGCCGCTCGTGGTCCCGATCCTGCGGGCCGGCCTGGGCATGCTGGACGGCATGACCCGCCTCCTGCCCACCGCCGAGGTCGGTTTCCTGGGCATGGTCCGCGACGAGGGCACGCTCAAGGCCACGACGTACGCCACCCGGCTGCCCGACGACCTGTCCGGACGCCAGTGCTACGTCCTGGACCCCATGCTCGCCACGGGCGGCACCCTGGCCGCGGCCATCCAGCTCCTGATGGACCGCGGCGCCGACGACGTGACCGCCATCTGCCTCCTCGCGGCGCCCGAGGGCATCGCCCACCTGGAGGAGACGCTGGCGCAGCGCACGGTGCCGGTCCGCGTCGTCACCGCCGCGATCGACTCCCACCTCAACGAGCACGGCTTCATCGTCCCCGGCCTCGGTGACGCGGGCGACCGCCTGTACGGGGTCGTGTAAACCTCCGCCGATCATCCCGCGTTCAAGATCCGTACGCGCAGGGTAATAGCCTGCTACGGATTGTGACGAGAGGACCCCGCGGCGTGTCCGTGCCGTGGGCGGTGATCGGGGAGCGTCATGGCATGGACATTTGAGACGGTGGCCGAGAGCCTCGCCGAAGAGTTCGGCGAGGTTCATCCGGCCGAGATGGTCATCCGATGCGTCGAGGCCGCGCGGCACAGCGCAGAGGAAGTGATCGGCGAAGCCTCGCCTGAGCTGGTCGAACGCATCGCGCGCAAGCACCTCGAAGTGCTGGCGATGGCGGCCGCCGAAGGCCACGGCGGCGGCTGAGCCCTCACGCCGCCCTTGACAAATGATTTCGGCGGGGACAGATACGGTCACGCGCCTCTTTGCAGCCAGATCCACTGCTGGTGTACTACTTGAGTTGGGTCTGTGGGTCAGGCTTCGGGAGGCAGGGTTCCTTGAAGAAGTACCTCACTTGGGCGCTGGGGGCCTTTGTGGTCTTCTATCTGCTCAAGTCCCCGGGAGGCGCGGCCCAGGTCGTCCACAACGCCGCCAGTGGTCTGGCGTCGGCCGGCGACTCACTGTCTCAGTTCGTCAACGCGCTGACATGAGACTCGTGACTCCCGGCGACTCCGCGCCGGCCTCAATCCACCGTTATCTCCTGCCGCACGAGCAGCAGGTGATCACCGTACGCCGGCATCCGGCCGTCCTGATGACCCCCATCGCGTTCGTCCTCGGCGGACTCGTGGTCGCGGGCGTGCTGAGCAATGTCGTCGTCGACCGCAACGGCTCCCTGGTCAACTGGATCTGGTGGGCGTGGCTGGTCCTGCTCGCATGGTTCGTCTGGAAGGTCGCGACGTGGTCCGTCGACTACTTCGTCATCACCAACCAGCGCATGCTCCTGACCACCGGCCTGCTCACTCGTAAGGTCGCCATGATGCCGTTGGCCAAAGTCACCGACATGAGCTTTCAACGCTCGATCAGCGGGCGGATGCTGGGCTATGGCGAGTTCGTCCTGGAGTCCGCCGGTCAAGACCAGGCCTTCCGTGTCGTGAGCTTCCTGCCTTACCCCGAGCAGCTGTACCTCGAGGTCTGCAGCATGATCTTCCCGACGAAGGACAAGCCAGAAGACGACGATGACTACGAGCGACGTCGCCGTAGGCCGCGTCCCAGGCAAGACCCCAAACAGCCCACGAACCCGTATGGCGATCGGCGCGACGACAACCCGAACGACCCGGACGACTACAAGAACAACCCACCGAGCAACTGATCTCTACTGCGTAACTTGACCCGAACACCTACACCTTGTCCAAGTTGTTTGGGTTACCCTCCTTCTGTGGGGTAGTGCAAGCCGCAATCAGGTCGTAACCCAATCCGCGAGAAGCCCTTCGGTAAGTGAGTCGAGATGCCGGGTCAAGGAAGCGTTGGTGAGCGAGTCCGCAACCTGCGCCTGAGTAAGCACCTCTCTCAGGCCCAGCTTGCCGGGACCGAGTTGTCTGACAGTTACATCTCATTGATCGAGTCAGGGAAGCGAACGCCGACGCCCGCCGTCGTGCGGCTGCTGGCCGGTCGCCTGGGCTGCCTGCCGGAATACCTCTCCGAGGGCATCGAGCCCGAAGAGCGCCTTCACCTGCAGGTTCGCGCGCGGCACGCCGAGCTCGCGCTCCTGGGCGGCGAGGCGCAGCAGGCCCTGACCTGGTTCAGCGAGATCCTCGAGGCCGTCGACAACGACCCCGAGTTGATGAAGCGCGCCCGGTGGGGCCGGGCCCGCGCGCTGGAGATCATCGGACGCGGCGAAGAGGCCATCAAGGCCCTCGAGGAGCTCCGCGAGGAGGCCACCCGCGACCGCGGCCGTGCCGGCTGGCTGCCCGTGACCATCGTCTTGTCCCGTTGCTACCGCGCCGCCGGCGACCTCGGCCGCACCCTCGCCCTGGGCGAGTCCGCGCTGAACCGCCTCGCCGATCTCGGCCTCCTCGGCGGTGAGGACGCGGCCGAAATCGGCCGCACTCTCATCGCGACCTATCTTGACCGCGGCGAGCCCGCCCCCGCGTACGAGCTGGCCGAGCGGCTCCTCTTCGCGACCGAGCCCGACGCCGACATCATGATCTCCGCCTACGTCCGCGCCAGCCAGCAGGCCCTCGACGAGGGTGAAGGCGGCGAGTCGCTCTACCTCGCCGAGCAGGCACTCGCCCTGCATGCGGGAGGCGACCAGGCCAAGGCGCAGGCACGCCTGCGCGTGACCGCCGCCCGCACGCTCCTGCCCGCGGGCGCGTCGCCGATGGACGCCGGCAAGGCACTCGAACTCCTCAGCGCCGCCGAACCCGTGCTCAGCGGCCTGGACGCGGCCGAGTGCCGCATCGAGATGGCCCGCTCGAAGGTGCTGCTCGGCGAGCCGGCATCCGCCGTCTCGATCACCGAGAACGTCCTTACCGAGCTCACCGCCCAGTCCCAGGCCTCGGTCACGACCATCCGTGCCCGCCTGATGCTGGCCCAGTCCCTGATCGCCACGGGCGACCGCAACAAGGCCCTCGCGGCCCTGCGCGCGACCCGCGACGAACTCGCCGGCCTGGAGACCTCGCGGGCGACCGCACGGGTGTGGCGCGAGCTCGGCGACCTGTTCGGCACGGCCGAAGACGCGACCGCGATGATGGACGCCTACCGCAAGGCCCTCGAGTCGGCCGGGCTGCGCTCCAGCCCCCAGCACTCCGACATCGTCGTCAACCTGCACTGATCGGGCTCAGGGCGTGTCTGATTCGTCAGACACGCCCTGAGAGCTCATCCCGACGTGACGAGGCCGACCCCGGCGACCGCGACGAGCAGGCCGACACGCTGGATCGGCCGGAGTCGCTCCCCGTACACCAGCCGGGCGAGCAGCACCGTGCTCGCCGGGTACAGCGAGCTCAGCACACCCGCGATGCTCAGCATCCCCGCTCGCGCCGCGAGGACGTACAGCGCGTTGCCGAGCACGTCGAGCGAGCCCGCGAGCAGCGCGACGCCGACCGTGACGCGGTCTCTCAGCGGCGGACCGGTGCGCAGCGCCGCCGCGGCAACGGCGACCATCAGCACGCCGGCGACCTTGGAGGCCACCAACGGCCACAGCGTGCCGTCGTCGCCCTGCCGGATGAGCACGAAGAACGCCCCGAAGCCCGCTCCGGCGAGCGCGGCCAGAAGCGGACCGGCCGCCCCGGCGCGCCCGTTCCGATTCTTGTTCGGTTCGATGCTGACGAAGCAGATCGCCACCAGGCACAGCCCGATGCCGGCGAGCGCCGTGACCGACAGCCGGTCCCCGCGCGCCACGCCGACCACGGCCGGCACCACGGCGGCCATCAGGCCCGATACCGGGGCGACCACGCTCATCGGCCCCTGCGCCAGAGCGCGATAGAAGACCAGCAGGCCCGCCCCGCCGGCCAGCCCGGACGCGGCGCCCCACGCGAGCCCGCCGGGCGTCGCGTCGCCACCGAGTGCCACCGCCACGATCAGCAGCAGGCACAGCCCGGTGGGCAGGCTGAGCAGGAGTACGCCCGTGGACCCGCTGCGCCGTGACGCGGCGCCGCCACAGAAGTCACCGGCTCCGAACACGATCGCCGAGCCGAGCGCGAGCGCGATGATCATGGCTCGACCAGCCGGGTGGCGATCGCGACGTCGGGGGTGATCGTGCTCAGCAGCGCGGTCAGCTCGGCTCCCGCGGCGGCAAGGCGGTCGAGCGGGTACGGCTCCAGGCGCTCCAGGATGAACAGGGCGTTCTTGGTCTGCTCGGTGATGTGGGTGCGGGTGCACTGACGCCAGTTCCACCGCCGGCAGGTGACGCCCGCGTCGTCGCGCCAGACCACCTCACCGGGCTCAGGATGCTCGATCACCGATTCGCCGTCCTTGACCGTGGCGAAGGGCTCGTCGCCGGCGGCACGTACGAGCCGGGCGGGTCCGTCGTACGCGTCGAGGTCCTCGCCGCCGATGGGCAGGCCATGGCGCACGCTGATCGCGTTGTAGGCGTCCACGACCCGGTTGATCCGGGGCAGCTCGGGGCGGCGGAGCAGGGCGTCCACCGACGGACGCGCGCGCTTGGGGTTCACGCCGAAGCCGCGGTACGCCTCGCGCCATGCCTCCACGTGGGGAGCGGCCGGCTCGGCCAGGCCGCCGGTGCTCTCGACCCCATCGGCGGACGGCCCGTTGAGCAGGCCCTCTGCGGTGATCAGCAGTACGGCGAAGTCGGCGCGCAGAGCGCGTACCGTGTCGTCGATGAGGATGCGGTCCAGCATGTCTCTCCCCTAAAGCGTCGGTCGGAATATAGTACCGCGCAGTACATCATAACGACCGGTGAGGGTAGGGCATGGCAGAGAACGTCGGCGACGCCGTGGCGCGCACCGTACGCGGGCTGCGCAACGCGCACGGCTGGAGCCTGGACCAGCTCGCCGCGCGTTCCGGCCTCAGTAAGGGCGTGCTGGTGGCGTTGGAGCAGGCAAGGGGCAACCCGAACCTCGGCACGCTGACCCGGGTGGCGGAGACGCTGGGAGTGCCGCTCACCCGGCTGGTCCAGGTGGAGGAGGAGCCGCCGTTCCAGCTCTTCCCGGCCGGCCGACACGTGGTCCTGTGGCGGGGCCCGTCGGGAGGCACGGGAACCCTGCTGGCCGGCAGCGACCCGCGCCCTTCGGTGGAGCTCTGGCGGTGGGAACTCCGCCCGGGCGAACGCCGCGACAGCGAGGCGCACACGGCGGGCACCCGGGAGATCATCTTTGTGGAGTCGGGCCTGCTGTGCCTGCTCGTCGGCGAAGGCCGCACGAAGGTACCGACCGGCGACGCGACGGTCTTCCGGGGCGACCGCCCCCACTCGTACGCGAACGAGAGCGAGGAGGATGTGCGCTTCATCCTCACCGTGATGGACCCATGAGCCGCTGAAACGCCCGCCCCGATGGGGCGACTCAGCCGCTTGACGCGATCAGGCCGGGCGGCTCACGAGTTCGTTTCTCCTTCGGCTCCGTCCGCGCGCAGTGCCGGTTTTGCCGGGACTGCCGGGACTGCCGGGACTGCCGGGAGTTTGCGGACTGCGGGGACGGCAGGGACTGCGGGGACGGCCGGGGTGGATCGGAGGGCTGGGGTCCGGGGCTTGACAGCAGCGGTTGCTCGGAGGGGCCGGGTCGTCAGCGGGCGGGCCAGTGTCGGTGCCCCCGCCGACGGCGAGGGCACCCTCTGGGGGTTCGTGGAGGTCGCGACGCGCCACAGCACGGTGCCGTCCGGCGCGCGGAGCGCGATGCCGTCGTCCTCCACGGTCAGGAAGCTTTCCGGGTGGCCGGCGGTGTCGGTGGACCAGACGACGTGGCCCCGACGGTCGTAGAGGGCCAGGTCGCCATCCGGGTGGAGGACGCAGCGAGCCGTGTACCTGCCCTGGGTGCCGGAGGACCAGACGGCACCCCGGCCGTTGTTGTCATAGATCACCAGGTTGCCGTCGTCCTGGTGGACGAGCGTGGTGCGGCCGGACGGCGAGGTGAGGGACTGGCGGCCCAGGGTCTGGCCGGGCAGCATCCGGTCGCCGATCGCCACCGGCCCTTCCGGCGCCGTGGCCTCCGCGGTGCCCGAAGACCAGACCACCGTGCCGGTGGAGTCCTCGATCACGATGTCGCCGTCGTCGCGGACCACCAGACGCGCGGCCGGGCGGCCCGCCATGCCAGAGGACCAGACGCGCCTGCCATCGCCGTCGACCAGGACCAGTCCGGCGTCCTCACGGAGCGTGCAGATCGACGCTCGCGTCCCGTCGGTGCCCGAAGCCCACAGGGGACGGAGCTGGGCGTTGTGGTAGAGCACGAGGTTGCCGTCGTCCTGGTGGACGAGGGTGTAGCGGCCGGAGGACGAGGTCAGGGACTGCCTGCGCAAGGTCTGGCCCACGCGCATCTCGTTGCCCTGCGCGAAGCCGGCCGGGTCGAGGTGATCCTCCCGTGGCGGCTCTCCGGGCTCCTCGTCTCCCTCCTCCGGCAGCTGGAAGAAGTCGGTGAGCACGCAGGCCACCTCCCCGTCGGCCGTACGGCCGACCCAGGTCGGGTAGCGACCGTCGCCGCCACCGGAGGTGAACGCGACCACGACAGGCTCGGACTCGGCGTTCGTCACGATGACCGGCTCGGTGGAGTCGTGGTCGCTGTCACCGAAGTCGACCAGCAGCCGCTCAATGTAGTCGTCATAGTCCGCGCACAAGGCCGCGATGTTCTGTACGTCGACGAACCCCCCTGTGCCGCCGTCGACGGGATAGCCGTAGAACTCGTCGTCGCCGAGCCGCCCCACGTCCTGGCCGTCGTACACGGCCATCTCCCACGAGACGACGGGCTCGTCCCGGATCACGAGACGGGCCGCGGCCACCGTTGTGTAGGAGTACGCCTCGTTGCCGCGGGCGCCGCCGAAGTCGCCGAGGATGAGCACCACCGGGTAGCGGCCGGGCGGAACCCGCTGGATCAACCCGCCGGAGTCCTCCATGCTGCCGTACATGAACGGCTCACCGGCGACGACTCTGCCGGAGGGCAGCGACAGCTCCGCACCGGTGCGCAGCCGGATGGTGACGACATGACCACCGGGGAGCGTGTGGCGGGTGCCGGGAGCGAAGAGCCGCTCGAAGTCGGGGGCGTGCAGAGGCATGACCACTTCCTTAGTCACGGCAGGTCGGATCGCTGTGAGGAAGAAGGTAGTGGGCACCACCGTCAGTTTCGGGACTTTCAGTAACGCGCGCCCACCGGCGGGGGTACGGCGTCCAGCTCGGCGAGGTCGATCTCGGTGAGGTCGACGCCGGCCGCCACGGTGTTCTCGTGGAGATACCTGCGCTTCTTCGTACCGGGGATCGGGATGACGTGCTCGCCCTGGGCGAGCGTCCAGGCGATGGCGATCTGGGCCGGGGTGGCGCCATGCCGCTCGGCGACCGTACGGGCCACCTCGACGATGCGGAGGTTCTGCTCCAGCACGCCTTCCTGGAAGCGTGGCAGGCTCCCGCGAAAGTCACCGTCCTCGAAACTCGCCGCGGTCACGGCGCCGGTGAGAAACCCCCGGCCGAGCGGCGAGAACGGCACGAACGCCGCGCCGTTCGCCGCGCACCAGCCGACGACGTCACCCGGACCGTCACCGGAGACACCGGCATATCCGGCATCGCTCACCGCGCCGTCGCCGGTCTTCACGCCGAGGGCGTCGCGCGTCCACAGGGACAACTCGGACTGGATCGCCGCGACCGGATGGACCGTGTGAGCCTCCTCCGCCTGCGCGACCGTGACCTCCGACAGGCCCAGCCTGCGGACCTTGCCCTCTGCCACCAGCTCCGACATGGCACCCCACGTCTCGGCGAGCGGCACCTCCGGGTCGATCCGGTGCAGGTAGTACAGGTCGATCATGTCGGTGCCGAGCCGGTCAAGACTGGCCTCGACCGCCTCGCGTACGTGCTTCGGTGTACCGTCGCGGGCCATGCTGCGCGTCGACGGGTCGACCACCAACCCGACCTTGCTGCCGAGCACGACCCGGTCGCGTACGCCGTCCAGGGCGCGGCCGACGAGCTGCTCGTTGTGCCCCGCGCCGTAGACGTCGCTGGTGTCCAGGAACGTCACGCCGAGCTCGACGGCCTCCCTGATCAGCGCGACCGACTCGCGGTCGTCGCGCTCGGACTCGCCGTACGCCCAGCTCATGCCCATGCAACCGAGACCGACCGCACCGACGTAGCGGTCCGCGAACATCCTCATGGCGGGGGTTCCTTTCCGGATCACATCGGCCACCGCGTGACCCTCGCGGCACCCACGCGAAGCCTACGGCCCGGCCGCCGAAAACCGGGGATGGAATTACGCGCTGCGTATCGCTTCGTGAAGGAGAGCAGGAGCGCCACCCTTGATCACTACGCTGCTGTGGCATGACGACGGAAACCCCCACGCCCGAGCAGGTCCGCGAAGCACTGGCCGCCCTCGGTACCGATCTCGGTGACCTGCCGTCGCCGGCGACCCGGGCGGACTGGCCGGAGCTGATCGGGCGGCTGCTGGGTTCGGCGTACGCGCTGCTGCGTCGTGAGGATCTGCCCGAGGATCTCGATGTGGGCACCGAGAACGCCCGGATCACGGCCGCCTACCAGACGGTCATGGAACCCCTCGGAGATCCCCGTACGGTCGCGTTCGAATCGGCGTTCGCGGCGTTGCGGCATTTCCGGCTGGTGATCGGCTCGCTGGAGCCGGACGACCCGCTGTCGGCGGCGACCGCGCAGCTGATGCAGGTCACGGCCATGGCATGCGGGGTGGCGTTCTTGTCGCCGAACCAGCTGCTGCTGTCCCCGGAGGAACGCATCGCGACCGGCGAGACGCTGCAGGACGAGATCGACACGACGTTCGCGTCACTGCGCGTCCTCGAACGAACGGCCAAGAAGCTGATCCGCTCGTAGTCTCTTCTTGCGGCCTACGGCCTCTCAGCCGCGACGTCGACGTCTGGAACGATGGGTCGACGCGCATCACCACCTGGTGCGGTTCTGGTGGGAGCTCGGGCCCCAGGGCGGGGAGGCCGTCGTGGTCGGGTTCGATGTCGCGGTGATCGCTCAGGACGGCCGGATCCAGGTCGTGCACGGGTTCCTCGACAAGGTCCCCGCCTAGCGGCGGCACGGGTTCGCGCGACGTCGCCGCAGAACAGCGCCTAGGCTTGCCCGACATGCGGACTCTCGTGACCGGCGGTGCCGGCTTCATCGGCTCTCATGTGACGGATGCCCTTCTCGCGAACGGTGACGAGGTGGTCGTCCTCGACGATCTGTCTCGCGGGCGGCCGGGGCGCGTGGACCCCTCGGTCACCGTCTACAAGACCGACATCTCCGACGCGGACGCGCTGAGGTCCGTGGTCGAGCGGGCACATCCGCAGGTGATCTGTCATCTCGCCGCGCAGATCGACGTGCGCGTCTCGGTCGAGGCTCCGGCAGCGGACGCGGCGATCAACGTGGTCGGTACGGTCAACGTGCTGGAGGCCGCGCGCGCCGTCGGGGCCCGGGTGCTGTTCGCCAGTACGGGCGGGGCCATCTACGGCGCCGGCGTGCCCGTTCCCACCTCCGAGGACGAGCAGCCCGGTCCGGAGGCGCCGTACGGCACCGCGAAGTACTGCGCCGAGCAGTACCTCGGGCTCTACAACCGCCTCTACGGAACCACGCACGCCGCGCTGCGCCTCGCCAACGTCTACGGCCCCCGCCAGGACCCCACCGGGGAGGCCGGTGTCGTCGGCATCTTCTGCAACCGGGCCTTGGGTGGCGAGCGGCCGACCGTCTTCGGAGACGGCGCCCAGACCCGCGACTACGTCTACGTCGGCGACGTCGCGGAGGCCTTCCTCGCCGCGGCGCGCACCGACAAGCCGGGCCTCTGGAACATCGGCACCAGCATCGAGACCAGTGTCCTCGAGCTCATCGACGTGGTCGGCAGGGCCGCCGGCCGTACGCTCGAGCCGGAGTTCGTTCCGGCACGACCGGGCGAGGTGCTTCGCAGCGCCCTTGCCGTCGAGCGTGCGCGGGCCGACCTCGGCTGGTCGGCGCACACCGAGCTGGCCGACGGCGTACGCGAGGTCTACCGCTGGATCGAGGCCGACTCCCCCGACCGCGCCGGCCGCTGAATCCGGTAGTGGTAGCCGTACGACGGGGTGAACCCGGCACGGGTGTAGAGCCCGATGGCGGCCGCGTTGTCCTCCTCGACCTGGAGGTAGAGCCGGGTCGCGCCCTGACCGGCGGCCCACCGGGCACCCGCGCCGAGCACCTCCGTCGCGATGCCCTGGCCACGAAACTCCGGTGCGGTCGCCATCGCGAACACCCCGGCCCAACCTGAGTCGGCGGCGAAGAGGCCCATCCCCACGGGACGGCCATCGCGGGTCACGCTCACGAAGGCGGCCGGTGCGGCGATGCGGGAGATCACCTTTTCGCCGACCGTCGCGCTGTCGGCGTGCTCGTCGAGTTCGGCGAAGGTCTTCAACCAGGCGTACGGAGCGTCGGCGAGCGCGACCTGTGCCACGGCGGTCCCGGCCACCACGTCCTCGGTGACGGCCGTCATGACCGAGGTGGACGCGTCCATCCGGTATCCGCGTCCCTTCAGCACCGCGTCCAGGTCGCGATGGGCCGGGCCGAGCTGGACCATCACCGGCCGGTCGCGCGCACGGTAGAACGCCTCGACGTGGTCGACCGAGCCGTCCCAGGCGGCGGGGGGTATCGCGGAGTTCGAGCGGCGGCGGCGTACCTCCGGGGTGTGCCTCAGCAGCCAGCCCGCCTCCTCGCGTACGAGGCCGGCGGGCCACGCCGCGAAGGCCCGCCGCTCGATCTCGCGGACGATCGACGCCTCGGATGCCACCACCACGGCGTCGACCAGACCGGCGAGGGTCTGCTGGTCCTCGGACCGTGCGGGCTCGTACTCGGTGATACCGATGCCCGCGATCTCGAAGCGGCCCGCGAGGGCCGCGATCATCTCGGTCAGCCGGCCGGGCGTCAGGCCTCCGGGTTCGGGGCAGCCGACGGACGCGAACGAACCCGGGTCCAAGACGTCGAGGTCGATGTGGACGTACACCGCCCCCGCGTCACCGACGGCGGCGACCAGCGCCGCCGGGTCCGTGACGACCGGCATCCCCTCGGCGTACGCCCGCTCGGCCGGGTCGAGGGCCCGCACACCGGCGAGCACGACCTGCTCACGCCGGAGCGGACGGTCCGGGACGAGGCCGGCGGGCCCGTCACCCAGGAGCGTACGGAGGACCATGCCGTGGAACGTGCAGGACGGCGAGGTGGCGGGGGTGTTGAGGTCTCCATGCGCGTCGAACCAGACCACCGCCAGCCGGTCGCCGTGCCGGCGCAGGGCCGCGGCGATCGGCTCCAGCTCGACACCGCAGTCACCTCCGGCGGTGAGGACCAGCCCGCGGTGGCGTTCGAGGGCGGCCCGGACACCGGCGGCGTTCGCCGCCAGCACGTCGCCGACGTCCACTCGCACGCGCTCGGCCGCCGGGACCAGGTCGGCGAGCAACCGGGCTCCCTCACGCAGCCGGTGCGCGGTGGGCGAACCGGACCCCTGCCACTGCGGCACTTCCAGCACCGTGATCCCGGGCATCCGAAACTCCCCTCGACGACTCGCCCGGACCCTAGGGCGTGAGCACGATCTTGCCGCGGGTGTGACGGCGTTCGAGCTCCCGGTACGCCTCGCGCACCTCCGCGAGCGGATGGACCTTCGCGATCGGGACCTCGAGGCGGCCGTCGGCGATCAGCCCGGCGAGCTCCGCGAGCACCGCCGCGCTGGCCCCGGCCATGTTGCCGTCGGCCTTCACACCGTGCTTCTCCACCGCCGCGAAATCGATGATCGTGTCGATGCGGTCGGGCTTGACGCCGAGTTCGAGGGCCAGCTCGACATAGCCGTCACCGAAGGTGTCGATGAACGCGTCCACCCGCGGCGCGACGGCCCGGATGCGGTCGGCCACGCCCTCGCTGTACGCCACCGGGATCACGCCGTGTGCCGAGAGCCAGTCGTGATTGGACTCGCCGGCCAGGCCGATGACGGTGGCTCCGGCATTGCGGGCCAGCTGGACGGCCAGCGAGCCGACCCCGCCCGCGGCGCCGGAGACCACGACCGTGTCGCCCTCGCCGAGCTCGACGGCGCGTACCGCCGCGTACGCGGTCGTGCCGGCGACGAAGAGCGCGCCGGCCGCCTCCCAGGAGACGCCTTCGGGACGCCGGGTCAGGTCTTCCACCTCGACCACGACCAGCTCCGCCTGGCTGGCCCGCTCGTGCGTGAAGGCGATCACCTCGTCGCCGAGCGTCACGTCCACGACGCCCTCGCCGACCTCCTCGACCACCCCGGCCAGATCGCTGCCCTGCCCGGACGGGAACGTCGATGGCCACCGGTCGGCGAACAGGCCCTTGCGGATAGAAGCCTCACCCGGGTTGATGCCGGCGGCCTTCACCCGTACGAGAACCTGGCCGGGCCCCGGGACCGGCCGGTCCACCTCCACGACTCGCAGCTCTTCGATGTCGCCGTACTGCTCGAATCTGACCGCCTGCGGCATTTGTCTCCCCTTTGACGCTTGATGGCACTGCACAACAGCGAAGGGCACGGCGATCTTCCGTACGGTGCACGTTCGATGACCGTCACCTGGGGATGTACGCCCAGGTGTCCACCGCGGTGGACCGCCAGATAAGGGCGTATCGGCATAGCCTGATGGAGATCGGGTGGACTTTCACGAGCGGACAATCTCTTGCGGCCTCGGACCGAGCGGCTCACCGAGCGTGATGCCGGCGGGGCCCCCGCCGTGAAATGACCGAGGGGGGTCACTCATGAAGATCCGTACACGGCTGGCAGGAGCGATTGCCGGCACTGCCTTCGCTGGTCTCACCGCCCTGGCGGTGGGCACGGCCGTTCCGGCCGGTGCGCAGCAGGTGCGGCCCAGCACGCAGACCGTCAGCGCCGCACCTCAGCTCAGCCAGAGCTGCTGGGACGAGGACTGCGGCGGCGGCTGGGACGACGACGGCTGGGACAGCTGGGGCGGTGGCTGGGACAGCTGGGGTGGCGGCTGGTAAGCCGGTTTCAGCAACTCACCCGAGGTCCACCGGAATCGTCGGACGGTGAGCGGCCCATGGCATGGTCGGCGGGGACGGTGCGGAGACGCATCGCCCGCGTGGCTCTGGTAGTACTCGCCGCGGAGGCGCTTTACCAGGGAATCTGGGCGCAGTGGGCGCCCCGCTCGTTCTACGACGACTTTCCGGTGGGCCTCAGCTGGGTCAGGACCGGCGGCGGTGTCTACAACGAACACCTGCTGCGCGACGTCGGCGGGTTCGCGAGCGCGCTGGGCATCCTGGCGCTGGTCGCGGCCATCGCGGCGACCACACCCCTGCTGATCGCGACCGCTCTGGCCTGGCTCGTCTACTCCGTGCCGCACTTCGTCTACCACGCCGATCATCCGCTGCCATCGATGCAGGCATGGCAACTCGTGGCGCTGGCGACGCAGGTGCTGCTGCCGCTGATCGCACTGGTCGGCGTCGCGAGCCACCGGCGCTGAGCCCCTGGCAGAATCGGGCGAATGCCGTCACATACCTCCATCCGCCTCATTGACGTCGCCGATGCCCCGGCGATCGCCGGCCATCTCACGCGCGA
Source organism: Actinoallomurus sp. (assembly GCA_025964685.1). Taxonomy (GTDB): domain Bacteria; phylum Actinomycetota; class Actinomycetes; order Streptosporangiales; family Streptosporangiaceae; genus Actinoallomurus. The sequence continues at coordinate 14,159 of JAOPYG010000154.1, forward strand.
CGCCGAGGAGTTCGCCCGGTGGCTGCCCGCCAGGCCGGTCGGGTTCAGCACGACACCCGGTCAGGTCGCTCGCATCGAGCAGCTGCTCGCGACCCACGGCAGCGGTGGAGGGTGGCCCGGCGTCATCGTGGCCGACGACGCCGTCATCGGGCAGGTGACGGTGAGCACGATCGTCCGCGGCCCCATTCAGAAGGGTTTCCTCGGCTACTGGGTCGCGTCCGCGTTCCAGGGCCAGGGTCACGCGAGCCGTGCGGTGGGCCTGACATTGCGCGTGATGACCGAGGAACTCGGCCTGCACCGGGTGGAGGCGCATACCCAGCTGGAGAACCTGGGATCCCACGCGGTGTTGAGGAACAACGGATTCTCGCCGTGGGGGATCGCCCACGCGCACATCCACATCGACGGAGCCTGGCGTGACGAGATGTTCTGGGAACGCACGCTGACCGCCGGCGCACCTGCTCCCCGGTAGGGCCGTGGGCTTCTGGCTCGGCAACTGCCCCGTCAAGCCGTGCACGATCGTCAACGGCCCCACCTGGAACCCGCCCACCCACTGACCACGCGCCGAATGGCGTTGTCACCCGGCCCAGCCGACCGGGTGACAACACTGGGGCGGTTGGTGCTCTCCTCTGAGGTTGCTCGGTCAGTTCCAGTGGCCCGCGGCGGCGGTCTTGGCGACGTAGTCCTCAAACGGCCTGGGTGGCCGGCCGAGGGCTCGTTCCACACCGTCGGAGAGCGCGGTGCCCTGGCCGTCGCGGATGGCCACGAAGAGGTCGGTGAGCAGTCGCGCGACGTGGGGTGGGATGCCCTCGGCGACCCAGCGCTCGACGAAGACCTCCGGGGCGACGTCGACGTGACGGATCGTGCGCCCGGTGGCCTTGCCGATGAGGTCGGCTGCCTCACCGAAGCTGATCGCCCGCGGGCCGGTCAGCTGGTAGACCCGGCCGCTGTGGCGGTCTTCGGTCAGCGCCGCCGCGGCGACCTCGGCGATGTCCTCGGCGTCGACGAACGGCGTGCGCCCGTCACCCGTGGGCAGGGACAGGACCCCGCCCCGGACCCCCGGCAGCCAGAAGCCCTCGCTGAAGTTCTGCGAGAACCAGTCCGGTCGCAGGATGGTCCAGTCGATGCCGGAGCCACGTACGGCCTGCTCGGCCGCCTTGAGGGGGTGACCGTCGTCGTCGGCGCGGGGGGCCGACAGCAGCACGAGCCGCCGGATGCCCGCGGCGACCGCCTTGGTCACGAACCTGGGGATGCGCGCCTGACGGTCTGTGCTCATCTGCAGGCTGGGCTCCAGGACGTAGGCGGCGGTGACGCCGTCGAGCGCGGGCGCCCAGGTCGTCGGGTCGTCCAGGTCGAAGGGGATGTCGCCGCTGGTGCGGGACGCCGTCCGTACCGGCCGGCCGGCGGCCTGGAGGTGCCGGGCGATGCGGCGACCGGTCTTTCCCGTACCGCCGAGGATGAGGATGGTCTTCATGCCACCCAGAGAACTCCACGGACCCGAGACGATCCATGGGAGCACGTCGCGGATCCATTTGTGATCGTCTAGCGTGGGCGGCGTGGACGTCCTAAGCGATCTGCTGCACCGGGCCCGCGCCAGGAATGCGCTGGTCAGGCAGCTGATCCAGCGGCCTCCGTGGTCACTGACCTTCGCCGACGCTCCTCCACTCACGGTCGTCGCCACGCTCGGCGGCCACGCATCGGTCCGGCTCGACGACACCGGCGCCGCGCCGGTGCGCCTTGCCGCAGGTGACATCGCCCTCATCAGCGGAATCGGCCGGTACACGATCGCCGACGGCCCATCCACCCCACCCCAGGTCGTGATTCACGGCGGAAAGAAGTACGTCGTCGACGGGGGCGAGGAGACGGCGTCGGCCCACCGGAGTCTGGCCCCACGCACCTACGGCGACGATCTGCCCGGGGCCACCATCATGCTCCGGGGCGCCTACGAACTCCGCGGCGACGTGGGCGGCCGCCTGCTGGACATGCTGCCGCCGCTGGCGGTCGTGCCCGCCGGCCCGCGAACCCAGGCAGCGCTGGATCTGCTCGCCACCGAGGTCGCCCGCGAGGAACCTGGTCAGGACGCCGTCCTCCACCGGCTGCTGGACCTCGTGCTCGTGCTGGCGTTGCGGGCATGGTGCGCCAGACCGGAGACGGCGCCGCCCGCCTGGTACCGGGCGCTGGCCGATCCCGCCATCGGCGACGCGCTGCGCCTGCTGCACGAGGATCCCGCCCACAGGTGGACGGTCGCCGCGCTGGCCACCAAGGTCGGCATGTCCCGCGCCGCATTTGCCGCACGCTTCACCAACCTGGTCGGCGAGCCCCCGCTCACCTACCTCACCGGCTGGCGGATGACCCTGGGAGCCGACTTGCTCCGTGACACCGAGGCGACCGTCGCCACCGTCGCCCACAAGGTCGGGTACGAGGACGCCTTCGCCTTCAGCGTGGCGTTCAAGCGCGTCCGCTCCGTCAGCCCCTCGGCCTGGCGCCGTCAGGTGCGCTGACCGCCGGCACCGGCCGATCCGCGTATCCCGGCAGGTCAGTGGGCCATGTCGACGAAGCGGCTGTAATGCCCCTGGAAGGCGACGGTCACGGTCGCGGTCGGACCGTTACGGTGCTTGGCCACGATCAGGTCGGCCTCGCCCGCGCGCGGTGACTCCTTTTCGTAGGCGTCCTCGCGGTGCAACAGGATGACGACGTCGGCGTCCTGCTCGATGCTGTTGTGCAGGCAGATGCCGTCCGCGACGAAGTTGTGGGTGCCGAGGACGGTCGCGTCGTAGACCTCCCGCACCCCGATGCTCTCGATCGAGGCGATCTCGTCCCAGAACACGTCGTTGGTGGCCAGCATCTCGAGGTCGGCATCGTCGAGGATCTCGGCGACCGTGCCGAGGCGGCGCTCAGTCGGGCGTGGCGAAGCGCTGCCGCTGAAGGCCGGGATGCGCTGCTCCTGCAGCGCGGAACGCACGCGGTCCCAGACGTCGCGGGGCACGGTGTCGAGCTGAGTGTCGCCCTTGAGCAGGGCGAGCTTGGCTTTCACCAGCGTGTGCTCGGCCTGGAGACCGATGTCGTCGAGAAAGCGCAGCTGGTTGTCGGCTCCGTGGATGAAGAGCCGGTGACCGTCCTGGCCGTCCTCTTCGACGCGGGTCATCACGTTGAATCGCAGCAGCAGCCGTGCGACGTCGTCGACCAGCCGACGGCTCGCCGAGCCGTACGAGATGCGTGCCTGTGCCGCCTTTTCGTCCCACTGGACGCGACCCGCCGCCCACAGGTGCCTCAGGAAGGCGGCGAGCTGCCGCTTCGGCAGGGAGAAGACCGACTGCGGGAGCTCCCCGGCCGTCGATCCGTCACCGATGAGGCGGGCCAGCCGCGTGACCTCGGCGTCCGGGCACTCGACCGTCTGGAGCGGCGCGGGCGCGTGCCTGGGCACGGCCACCCGGGACCCGGCAGTGAGGTCACCCAGCGCCCGCCAGCCCTCGTGGGTCAGGAACGGGTGGTTGGCCGTCGCACTGACCTCGCGACCCGAGCCGAGCCGGACCCGGAAGACCTCCTTGGACCCGCTCGAGAACACGTGCGTCATGGTGCGGGGGATCAGCCGCAGCTTTTCGTCGAGGGACCACACGGGAACGTCGCGCTCACCGGCGGCCAGCAGGTCGCCCAGGGCGACCTCGGCGCCGGTGTCGGCACGGAGAATCCGCGTCTCGGCGGTAAGGCATCCGGACTCACGCAGGTCGGACACCATGGGCTTTTTGTCCGTGCGCTGCTCGGGACCTCGGTTGAGCTGGGAAAGGGCGATGACCGGCACCTCCAGCTCCTTGGCGAGGAGCTTCAGCGACCGGGAGAACTCCGAGACCTCGACCTGGCGGCTCTCCACACGCTTGCCGGACTGCATCAGCTGCAGATAGTCGATGATCACCATGCGCAGGTCGTGCTGCTGTTTGAGACGCCGGCACTTCGCCCTGATCTCCATCATCGACATGTTGGGTGAGTCGTCGATGAACAGCGGCGCCTCGGCGACCTCGCTCATGCGCCGCGCCAGGCGGGTCCAGTCCTCGTCGTTCATCGAGCCCGACCGCATCGAGTGCAG
>JAOPYG010000091.1 GCA_025964685.1 Actinoallomurus sp.
GTGGCCGAATTACGGGCACCCACAGGCGAGGCGGGTGATCGCGGCGATCGACCGGTCCACGTCCGCCTCGGTTGTGGTGGCGTTCGACACCGAGATCCGCATTAGTCGCCGTCCCCGCCAGGTCGTACCGCCCGCCCAGCAGGTGCCGTCCGCCTGCACCGCCGCCACCACCCGGTCGGTGCGCGCGTCGTCGCCGAAGCCAACCAGCACCTGGTTGAGGACTACCTCGTTCGCCACCTCGAACCCGGCCGAGGTCAGGCCCTCGGCGAACCGGCGGGCCAGCGCGCAGCAGCGGTTGACCAGTGTCGCAACCCCGTCGCGGCCCAGTTCCCGCAGTCCGGCCCACACTCCGAACCCGCGGGCCCGGCGCGAGGACTCGGCGGTGAGGTCCGCTCCTGCCGGTGCGCCGCCGGAACCGATCAGGTACGCGGCGGCGTAGGACATCGCCGCCGCATGCACGTCGGGGCGGGCGCAGAAGGCGAAGGCCGAGTCGTACGGAAGATTCAGCCATTTGTGACCGTCGCAGGCCCAGGAGTCCGCCAGTTCCAGCCCGTCCACCAGATGCCGGGTCACGGGGCTGGCCGCGGCCCCACAGCCCGAATGCCCCGTCCACATGCACCCACCCACCGTGCCGGTGGACGAGTTCGCATGCCTCCCGAAGCTGGTCGCAGGCGCCGGTGTTCACGTTGCCAGACTGCAGACACACAATGGCAGGGCCCGGAGAGCCGGCTCGCAGCAGCGCCCGCAGCGACTCAAGGTCGATGGCGCCGTTCGGCCCGGCGGGCACCGGCTCCACCACGTCCGTCCCGAGGCCGAGCAGGCGCAGCGACCGGTCGATGGTCCCGTGTCGCTCGTCCCCGGCGATCACCCGGACGGGCGGCGCTCCGAGCAGCCCGCGCCGTTCCACGTCCCAACCCACGTCCGCCAGCACCTGGTGCCGGGCGGCGGCGAGCCCGACGGTATTAGCCGCTTGGCAGCCTGTGACGAAACCGACCGATGCCGACGGCGGGATCCCCAGCAGCTCCTTCAGCCAGACGCCGGCGGCAGCCTCTGCTGCGATGGCCGCTGGCGACGTCACGGCGTTGTGTGCGTTCTGGTCCCAACCGGCGGCGAGGATGTCGGCCGCGGTCGCCGCCGGCAACGCGCCGCCGATGACGAACCCGAAGTATCGCGGGCCGGCGCTCGCAACGAGGCCGGGCGCGGCCGCGGCGAGCAGGTCCGCCAGCACCTGCTCCGGCGGCGAGGGGGCGGAGGGCAACGGGCCGGAGAACGCGTCGACCAACGCACCCTGGTCGATCGACACTCCGACCGGCCGGTCCGGCAACGACCGCCGGTAATCGGCTGCGTGGTCAGCGGCCAAGCGGAACAGACGACTCAAATCCTCCACCGACGCACCTTATCTCCGGCCACGAGCTCGATCAGGGAGCGGGGTGGACGGGCACCTGCCGGCCAATCGGCAGGTACCTGGGGAGCCGTTGAGGCAGGTGCCGTTGGTCGAACCGGGGTCGGTGAGGCGCCCGCCGGGCGTGGTGATCAGCACCGCACGCAGGATGTGAGACACCAGCACCGTGGCCGACGTCGGGCCGGACCGCTGGGGCTCATCCGGCGGCGTCTCGCCGGGTCATTCCGTGTCGCCGCCACGGCGGCGCAGATAGCGTTCGAAATCCCGCGCGATCGCGTCGCCGCTGGCCTCGGGAAGCTCGGTGGCGTCCTTCTGCTCCTCGAGCGCACGGACGTACTCGGCGACCTCGGTGTCCTGTTCGGCCAGCTCGTTGACGCCGCGTTCCCACGCGCGGGCCTGTTCGGGCAGGTCGCCCATTGGCACCGCGACGTCCAGGAGATCCTCCACCCAGCGCAGCAGCGCGAGCGTGGCCTTCGGGGACGGCGGCTGCGCGACGTAGTGCGGCACCGCGGCCCACAGCGATACGGTCTCCAGCCCGGCCGTCGCGAAGGCGTCCTGCAGCACGCCGAGCACGCCGGTCGGTCCCTCGTAGCGGGCCGGTTCGAGCTGCATGCGCGTGGTCAGGCCGCTGTCGGACGAGGCCGCCGTCACGGGCACGGGACGGGTGTGCGGCGCGTCCGCGAGCAGCGCTCCCAGCAGCACGGCCGTCTCCACGCCGAGCTCCAGCATGATGCCGACCAGGTCCTGGCAGAACGAGCGCCAGCGCATGTTCGGCTCGATGCCGTGGATGAGCACGGCGTCGCGGTTGGAGTCGGGCAGCTTGGCCACGGAGATTCGGGTGGTCGGCCAGCTGATGCGCCGGGTCTGGCCGTCGACCATCTCGACGGTCGGGCGCGTCACCTGGAAGTCGTAGTAGTCGTCCGGATCCAGCGCGGCGAGCGGGGTGGCGCCCCAGCTTTCCTCGAGATGCTGGATGACGCCGCTCGCCGCTTCACCAGCGTCGTTCCACCCCTCGAAGGCGGCGATCACCACCGGCTCGACGAGCTCTGGCACATCGTCGAGCTCGACCACGCGCTGCCTCCTCATCGGTGCGTCCCTTACACGACATCTCAAGCCTATGTCCTGTAAGCCGCTCGTCGCCCATCGGCGATCAGGCCATGATCGGCCGGGGGACTACTTGCCGTCGGTCGTGTGCACGATGAGCACGTCGCAGCGCGCCCGGTGGGAGAGGGTGGCCGGGACCGAGCCGAGGAGCCGGCCGGTGAGGGTGCTCAGCCCGCGGTTGCCGACGACGACCAGGTCCACCTCGTGATCGCCGGCCAGCTCCAGCAGGGTGTCCACCGGGTCGCCGGCCACGGCGATCTCCTCGACGTCCGTGGCTCCCGAGGCGATGGCCCGCTCGCGGGCGGCGCGCAGCGCGTCGTCGGCGGGGGTGGAGCCCTCGACCTTGTAGGCCAGGTCGCCGAGCTGGTCGCCGGCGCGTACGCGGTCGCGGTCCGGCATCGGCTGGTAGGCGCTCACCAGCAGCAGTTTCGCCCCGGCGTCGGCCGCGACCCGGCCCGCCGTCTCGACCGCGCGGAACGAGGAGGTGGAACCGTCGGTGCCGACGAGGACCTTGCGGTACGAAGCCACGGATGCTCCTTAGGGCCGCCGTTGTTGAAGAGTGCTGTTGGAGAGTCTGTCAGTAGACGACAACGCGACAGGACGTTAACGGTTACGGAATGGCGTGCGGGCCGTGACGTCCGTCACCGCGGAGGGGACGCCGGCGCGATCAAGTGAGCCTCAATTGGACCTCGATAAGCTGGTCAACCATGAGCGCGACTCCACAGACTCTGCGCCAGGCCCTCCGCGATCGTGTCGTCGTGGCTGATGGGGGCATGGGGACGATGCTTCAGGCGGCCGGCCCGTCTCTGGAGGATTTCGAGGGGCACGAGGGCTGCAACGAGGTCCTCAACGCGACCAGACCGGACATCGTCCGCGCCGTTCATGAGGAGTACTTCGCGGCCGGGGCCGACTGCGTCGAGACCAACACGTTCGGCGCAAATCTCGCCAATCTCGGCGAATACGGCATCACGGATCGCATCGAAGAGCTGTCCGAGGCCGGGGCGCGCATCGCCGCCGAGGTCGCCGCCGGGCTGTCCACCCCCGAGCGGCCGCGCTGGGTGCTCGGCTCGATGGGGCCGGGCACCAAGCTCCCCACGCTGGGCCACGTGGCCTTCGCCGACCTGCGCGACGCGTACCAGCACAACGCCGCCGGGCTGATCGCCGGCGGCGCGCACGCCCTGATCATCGAGACCTGCCAGGACCTGCTGCAGGCCAAGGCCGCGATCATCGGCGCCAAGCGCGCCGTCGCCGCCGCCGGCACCGACACGGTCCTCATCGGCCAGGTGACCATCGAGCAGAACGGCGCGATGCTGCTCGGCTCGGAGATCGGCGCCGCCCTGACCGCGCTGGAGCCCCTCGAACTCGACGTGATCGGGCTCAACTGCGCGACCGGCCCGGCGGAGATGAGCGAGCACCTGCGCTACCTGTCCCGCCACGCGACCACGCTGCTGTCGTGCATGCCCAACGCGGGCCTGCCCGAGCTCACCACCGACGGCGCGTTCTACCCGCTGACGCCCGGCGAGCTCGCCGACGCCCACGACACCTTCACCCGCGAGTTCGGCCTGTCGCTGGTCGGCGGCTGCTGCGGTACGACGCCCGAGCACATCCGCCGGCTCGTCGAGCGCGTCGGGCCGCCTCCGGCCGGTCCCGGCCGTGAGATCGCCCACCGCAGGCCGCGCCGTGAGGCCGGCGCCGCCTCGCTGTACCAGCACGTGCCGTTCCGGCAGGACACCTCCTACCTGGCCATCGGCGAGCGCACCAACGCGAACGGCTCCAAGGCCTTCCGCGAGGCCATGCTCGACGAGCGCTGGGACGACTGCGTCAAGATCGCCCGCGACCAGGCCCGCGAAGGCGCCCACATGCTCGACCACTGCGTCGACTACGTCGGCCGCGACGGCGTCGCCGACATGAGGCAACTGGCCTTCCGGTTCGCCACCGCCGCGACCCTGCCCATCGTGCTGGACTCCACCGAGCCGCCGGTGATCCAGGCGGGCCTGGAGATGCTCGGCGGCCGCGCCGTGATCAACTCGGTCAACTACGAGGACGGCGACGGCCCCGAGTCGCGCACCGCCCGCCTGATGCCGGTCGTCAAGGAGCACGGCGCCGCCGTGATCGCGCTGACCATCGACGAGCAGGGCCAGGCACGTACGGCGGAGTGGAAGGTACGCGTCGCGTCGCGGCTCATCGAGGACCTGACCGGCAACTGGGGCATGCGGGTCGAGGACATCATCGTCGACTGCCTGACCTTCACCATCGGCACCGGCCAGGAGGAGTCCCGGCGCGACGCGCTCGAGACCATCGAGGCGATCCGCGAGCTCAAACACCGCTACCCGACCGTCCAGACCACGCTGGGGCTGTCCAACGTGTCGTTCGGGCTGAACCCCGCGGCCCGGATCGTGCTGAACTCGGTGTTCCTCAACGAGTGCGCCAACGCGGGCCTCGACTCGGCCATCGTGCACGCCTCGAAGATCCTGCCGATGGCGCGTGTCCCCGACGAGCAGCGGCAGGTCGCGCTCGACCTGGTCTACGACAGGCGCCGTGACGGCTACGACCCGTTGCAGCGGTTCCTGGAGCTGTTCGAGGGCGTCGACGCCGCGTCCGTGCGCGCCGCGCGCGCCGAGGAGCTGGCCGGGCTGCCGCTGTGGGAGCGGCTGAAGCGCCGCATCGTCGACGGTGAGCTCGACGGCCTGAGCGCCGACCTGGACGAGGCGCTGTCGCAGCGGCCGGCACTGGAGATCGTCAACGAGGTGCTGCTGGACGGCATGAAGACCGTCGGCGAGCTGTTCGGCTCGGGCCAGATGCAGTTGCCGTTCGTCCTTCAGTCCGCCGAGGTGATGAAGACCGCGGTGGCCTACCTCGAACCACACATGGACAAGGCCGACGAGGAGGGCAAGGGCCGCATCGTGCTCGCCACGGTCAGGGGCGACGTCCACGACATCGGCAAGAACCTCGTCGACATCATCCTGTCCAACAACGGCTACGAGGTCTTCAACCTCGGCATCAAGCAGCCGATGTCGGCCATCCTGGACGCCGCCAAGGAGCACCGGGCCGACGTCATCGGCATGTCCGGCCTGCTGGTCAAGTCCACGGTGATCATGAAGGAGAACCTGGAGGAGCTGAACTCCCGCGGCCTGGCCGAACGCTGGCCGGTGCTCCTCGGCGGCGCGGCGCTGACCCGCGCGTACGTCGAGCAGGACCTGGCGGACCTCTTCGGCGGCGAGGTGCGCTACGCCCGTGACGCCTTCGAGGGACTGCGGCTCATGGACGCCCTGATGGCCGTCAAGCGTGGCGAGGCGGGCGCCACGCTGCCGCCGTTGCGCGAACGCCGGGTCAGGACGGGCGCCAAGCTCAAGGTCACCGAGCCCGAGGAGATGCCGGCCCGGTCCGACGTCGCGACCGACAACAAGCTGCCCTCCCCGCCGTTCCTGGGCGACCGGGTCATCAAGGGCATCCCGACGGCCGACTACACCGCGTACCTCGACGAACGCGCCACCTTCATGGGCCAGTGGGGACTCAAGCCGGCCCGCGGCGGCGACGGCCCCTCGTACGACGAGCTCGTCGACACGGAGGGACGCCCGCGGCTGCGCATGTGGCTCGACCGCATCCAGTCCGAGGGCCTGGTCGAGGCGGGCGTCGTCTACGGCTACTTCCCTTGCGTGAGCGAGCGCGACGACCTGGTCGTCCTGCACGACGACGGGTCCGAGCGCACGCGGTTCACCTTCCCGCGGCAGCGGCGCGACCGGCACCTGTGCCTGGCCGACTTCTTCCGTCCCCGCGAGTCCGGCGACCTCGACGTCGTCGGCTTCCAGCTCGTCACGGTGGGATCCAAGATCGGCGGCACCACGCAGGAGCTGTTCGAGAAGAACGCCTACCGCGACTACCTCGAACTCCACGGCCTGTCGGTGCAGCTCGCCGAGGCGCTGGCGGAGTTCTGGCACACGCGCATGCGCTCCGAGCTCGGCTTCGGCGGCGAGGACCCGGGCGACGTCGAGGAGTTCTTCAAGCTCGGCTACCGCGGCGCCCGCTTCTCCCTCGGCTACGGGGCCTGCCCCGACCTGGACGACCGCGCCAAGATCGTTGAGCTGCTGAAGCCCGAGCGGATCGGCGTCGGGCTGTCGGAGGAGTTCCAGCTCGTGCCCGAGCAGTCCACCGACGCGATCGTCATCCACCACCCCGAGGCCAAGTACTTCAACACCTGAGTCCCCGGGGGGGATGGGTGGGGCGGGAGGCCGCCGACGTGGCCGGATATCGTCGTCGGTATGACCAGGATCGCTGACACGGATTTGGACGTCTTCCCGCTCTGCCTCGGTGGCAACGTCTTCGGCTGGACCGCCGACGAGGCGGCGTCATTCGAGGTATTGGACGCGTACACGCAGGCGGGTGGCAACTTCGTCGACACCGCCGACCTGTACGCCGGCGGTGAATCCGAGAAGATCATCGGCCGGTGGCTGGCCCGCCGCGGCCGCCGCGACGACATCGTCATCGCCACCAAGGTGGGCATGGCCGGGGAGCGCGGGAACCTGCGCGCCGACACCATCCGCGCCGCCGCAGAGGACTCGCTGAAAAGCCTGGGCGTCGACCACATCGACCTGTACTACGCGCACCGGGACGACCTGGGGACGCCGATCGAGGAGACGCTGGCCGCCTTCGATGACCTCGTACGCGAGGGCAAGGTGCGCTACATCGCCGCCTCCAACTACGACGCACCACGGCTCGCCGCGGCCCTGAAGATCTCCGACACCGAGGGCCTGGCCCGCTACGTGGCCCTGCAGCCGGAGTACAACCTGGTCGCACGCGACTCCTTCGAAGGCGAACTCGCCGACCTGTGCGTCCGCGAGAACCTCGGCGTGATGCCCTACTTCGGCCTCGCCCGCGGGTTCCTCACCGGCAAGTACCGCCCGGGCGGCCCGGAGGGCGACAGCCCCCGCTCCGAGCGCGCACGCCAGCACCTCGACGACCGGGGCATCGCCGTACTCGGCGTCCTCGACGAGCTGGCGGCCGCCCACGACACCAGCCTGGCCGCGGTGGCCCTGGCATGGCTGCTGGCACACCCCTCGGTGGTGTCCCCGATCGCCAGCGCCCGGAACACCGACCAGCTCGCCGAGCTCCTGCCCGTCGCGGACCTGCGCCTCACCAAGGACGAGATCGACCGCCTGACCCAGGCCGCCGCCTGACCGGACCGGCACATCGGCCACCCCGGATCGCCCGGGGTGGCCGACGGCGTGAGCGGCCGGACGCCTCACATAGGCTCGTTGATCCCTAGGGCGTGTCTGATGAATCGCGTTCGCCCTAATCCCCCCGCGCGCCGAGGAGGCGATGCAGGTGCTTCAGGCGGTCCTGTTCGACATGGACGGGCTGCTCGTGGACTCCGAACGACTCTGGTACGAGACCGAGGCCGAGGTCATGGCCGGGCTCGGGGCCACGTGGGGACCGGAGCACCAGGAGTCGCTGGTCGGCGGTTCGATCGACCGTACGGTCGCGTACATGCTGGCCCTGACCGGGCCGGTCGAGGCGCCTGGGGAGGTCGCGCGGCGGCTGCTCGACGGTATGGCCGAGCGGCTGCGGGCGAACGTCCCGATGATGCCCGGCGCCAAGGAGCTCCTCGACGAGGTGCGGGAGGCCGGCGTGCCGTCGGCTCTCGTGTCCTCCACCCACCGGAACCTGATGGAGTACGCCCTCGACGGCATCGGCCGTGACCGGCTCACCACCACGGTCGCGGGTGACGAGGTGGCGCACACCAAGCCTCACCCGGAGCCGTACCTCACCGCGGCGCGTCTCCTGGACGCCGACCCGCGCCAGTGCGTCGCGCTGGAGGACTCCCCGAACGGCACCGCGAGCGCGACCGCGGCCGGCTGCCACGTCGTTGCGGTGCCGAGCGTCGTGCCGATCGCCGACGCGCCCGGCCGTACGGTCGTCACGTCGCTGCTGGACGTCGATCTGGCGCGCCTGCGCTCGCTCGTCTAGGCGCGGCGACGCGGGTGGCACAGCGCCACCACCAGCAGCCCCGCCGCCCCGGCGATCGTGATCGCCGCATCGGCCGGCACGACCTCACCCAGCGCCCCGGCGGCGGCGAACCCCAGACCCTGCGTCGTCATCAATCCCGAGGAGTTCACCGTGTACGCGCGGCCGAGCAGCTGCGGCGGGGTGACGTCCAGGACCAGCTGGTCCAGGCCGAGCATGTAGGCGCCGCACAGCCCGGCGGTGCCCAGGAGGACCAGCGCCGGGACCAGCGGCGGATGCAGGGCGAACACGAGGAAGGGCACGAAGCCGCAGGCGGCCAGCGGAGCGGCGAGGCGCCCGCGCCGGGCGGCCGGAATCAGCCAGACCCCGGCCAGCTCACCGGCGACCGTGCCCACCGGCCCGGCCGCGAGCCACCATCCGGTGGCCGAGGCCGGCAGCCCGCGCACGGCGACCGACGGCGCCGCGAGCGCCTCCGGAAAGTTCACCAGGAACGGCACGAGCCAGCCCAGGAGCAGCACCCGCCGGAGCGGCCCGTTCCGCAGCACCTCCGCGACGCCCCGCAGCGAGTCGCCCGCGAGCGAGCCGCCGGCCCGCCCGGGCGCCGGGCGCCGCGCCAGGAACACCCGCAGCATCAGCGCCGAGGCGGCGAAGGTCACGATCTCGACCCCCAGCACGGCCCGTGGCGACAGGACCGCGAGCAGCCCGCCGCCGGCCGCGTACCCGCAGATCTGCGCGCCCTGGGCGACCAGCCGCAGCAGCGAGCGGGCCGGTACCACGGCGTCCGGCGGCAGGACGTCGGCCACCAGCGCACCGCGCGTACCGCCGGCGACCGGCGTCAGCAGGCTCATCGCGCAGAGCAGCGCGAACAGCACCGGCACCGGCGTCCCCGGCAGCGTCATCACCGCGACGAGAGCCGCACACCCCAGGTCACAGCAGACCAGCAGCCGCCGCGGGGCCACCCTGTCGACCAGCCCGGACAGCAGGGTCCCGCCGAACAGGTACGGGAGGAACGCCATCGTGAAGGTCAGCGCGGACAGCAGCGGCGAGGCCGTCTCCCGGTAGACGAGGACGGTGAGCGCCAGCCCGGCGACGACGTAGCCGAGCATGGACACGACGAAGGCGCCGAACAGCCCGCGGAACTCGGCGGAGGCGAACGCGTCGCGGTAGCGCCCCGCCTGACCGGTCATGGTGGCCATGTGCGGAGGCTGGCAGAACGTACGCTGATGGCGCGAAAGATTCGTTAGGGGGCGAATGCCGTGGCCGTGACGCGGCTGGTCGCGGGCGGCGGGGACCTCCTGCGCTGCCGGTTCGCCACCTCCCCGCTGTGGGAGACGGTGAACGCGGTGCGCGCGTTCGTCGACCCGCGCTCCCGGCCCTACCTGCGGCCCTGGTGGGAGCAGGTGAGCGACCGCCGCCCGGCGGCCGAGCTGCTCGCCGTGCAGGCCACCCGCGGCTACATCCCCGATTTCCTCAGCCAGCCCCCGGCCGGGGCCGCCCCCGCGATCGAGGACCAGATCGACGCCGTCCGCGCCACCCCGCCGGAGCGGGTCGCGGCCGAGCTACTCCGCGTGGACCTGAGGCGGTGTCCGTCACCGGGCACCGTCCGCGCGATGCTCGCGGACCCGGAGGCGGCGCGCGACCGCCTCGCCGGTCATCTCGCGGACGCCTGGCGGCAGCTGGTGCTGCCCTGGTGGCCGAAGGTAGGGGAGCTGATCGACGCCGACATCGAGTACCGCTCAAGGCTCCTGGCAGCGCACGGCCTCGGTCACGTGGTCGACGGCCTCGACGAGCGGATCCGCTGGATCAGGCAGTCCATCGTGATCGACCCCGCGGCCGAGGACACGGAACGGGAACTCGACGGCGACGGGCTGATCCTCATGCCGAGCGCGTTCGTGTGGCCCAGCGTCACGGCGATCGTGGACCGGCCCTGGCTGCCGACGCTCGTCTACCCGGCCCGCGGCATCGGCGCGCTGCTCGGCGGCCGGGTGACGGCGCGCGCGCCGCTGGCCCGGCTGCTCGGCCGTGCCCGGGCCCTGATCCTCACCGATCTGGCCGAGCCGGCCTCGACCACCGCGCTCGCGGGCCGCCACGGCCTGGCCCCCTCCACCGTCTCGGCGCACCTGGCCGCGCTGGAGGCCGCCGGGCTCCTCATCCGGCGGCGGCACGGCCACGAGGTGCGCTACCGCCGTACACCTCTGGGCCGGGCGCTCAGCGAGGGAGTCCTGCCGGGGGAGTAGCCCGAACCGTCCCCCGGAAGGAGGGCATTCGCGTCATTACGTGTAACCATGGAGGGACCTGACCACCGCGGGAAGGCCGGACCAGTGAGGTGCCCCCGATGACTGACTTCTTTCTCTTCTCGATCAGCCTGGCCGTCACGGTGCTGGGGCTGGCGGGCAGCTGGGCGGTCGCCCGCAGGCGCGGTGCCGGATCGGGCCTGCGCGGTGCGGCCTGGTCGCTGCTGCCGCTGGGCGCCTACCTCACCGGGCTCACCAAGTTCCTCGCCGACCTGGCGTTCAGCCCGGTCAAGTGGGCCGGTGTCGTCGTGCTCGGCCTCGGCGCGGTCCTCTACATGACCTCCGGGGTGATGCTGCGCAAGGGTGGTGGCGCCTCAGAGGTCGACTCCGGCCGGCCGAAGAAGGCCGAGCGGGCGACGTCCGGGGGAGCTCCCAAGGGCGCGATCGAGAAGCGGCAGGCAGCGGCAGACCCCGATCTGGCAGAGATAGAGCAGATCCTCAAGGACCGCGGTATCAGCTGAGTGACCTGCGCAAACGGGTGACTGCTGTGACGGCCGTGTGACGATGGGCGTGCACATGTTCACGAGTGTGTAACACCGCATGCGCCCTTGATGACGACGAGATCACAATCGAGACACGGGTACTAGCGCTGACCTGCTCCTGGGCATGAGAGTCGTCCCGGGAGAGATAGGTTCCCTCTCCAATGGACGCATATGTGAACTCATATGCCCGGTGTCGCATGTGGAGCGGCCGGTCGTCCGTTGACGGCAACGCCGCCGAGCGTGGGAGGTAACCCCTAGTGACCGCACCGATCGAGGTGTCTGGTTCCGACGTCGAGGCGCAGCCGGAGGCCGTGCTCGCCGGGATGGGCGGCAAGGTCGAGGGCCGTTCGCTCGGTCAGATCGCCTGGATGCGGCTACGGCGCGACAAGGTGGCGATGACCGGTGGCGTCGTCGTCCTCCTGCTGATCATCATGGCGCTCACCGCGCCGCTGCTGGTCCGTTGGTTCGGCTACCCGCCGCGCGAGTTCCATCAGGAATACATCGATCCGAACCTGCAGCGCCCGCTCCACGGCCCCTGGCATTCGGGCATCAGCGGCAAGTTCCTGCTCGGCATCGAGCCCACGACGGGCCGTGACATCTTCAGCCGGATCGTCACCGGCGCCTGGATCTCCCTGCTGATCGCCTTCGTCGCGACGTTGCTCTCGGTGATCATCGGCTCGACCCTCGGGATCGTCGCCGGCTACTTCGGCGGCTGGGTGGACACGGTGATCGCCCGCGCGATGGACGTCTTCCTCGCGTTCCCGATCCTGCTGTTCGCCATCGCGCTGGCCGGTGTCGTGCAGGGCAAGGTCTTCGGCCTGTCCGGGAACGGCCTGCGCATCAGCCTGCTCATCTTCATCATCGGGTTCTTCAACTGGGCCTACATAGGCCGGATCATCCGAGGCCAGACGCTGTCACTGCGCGAACGCGAGTTCGTCGACGCCGCGCGCTCGATGGGCGCGCGGGCGCCCTACATCCTCTTTCGTGAGCTGCTCCCGAACCTCCTCGCTCCGATCCTGGTCTACTCCACGCTGCTCATCCCGACGAACATCCTGTTCGAGGCGGCGCTCTCCTATCTCGGCGTGGGCGTGAACGAGCCGACGCCCACGTGGGGCGGCATGCTCGCCACGGCGGTCCCGATCTACTCGATCGACCCCTGGTTCATGCTCGTCCCCGGTCTGGCGATCTTCGTGACGGTCCTGGCCTTCAACCTCTTCGGTGATGGCCTGCGCGACGCCCTGGACCCCCGTACCCGCTGATCAAAGTTGTGCTGATCGGACCGATTTTTCTGAGTTGGTTCCTACAAGGAGGAATGCGACCAAATGAGGAGAAAAACCCCTCTGGTGGCGGTGGCTGCAGCACTGGCCCTCGCCCTCGCCGCGTGCGGAGGCACCGGCGATTCCGGCGGCAACAGCAGCGGGAACGGCACCTTCAACGCGGGCCTGAGCAGCGTCGTCAACCCCTCCACCAAGGCGGGCGGCACGCTGCGCATCGCCAACGCGGGTGACTGGGACAACGTCGACCCGGCCGACACCTACTACGGGTACTCCTGGGACTTCATCCGCCTGTACGGGCGGGCGCTGACGATGTTCAAGCCCGGACCGGGCAAGGAGGGCCTGCAACTGGTCCCCGACCTGGCGCAGGACCTCGGCACGCACAGCGCCGACTTCAAGACCTGGACGTACAAGCTCAAGCAGGGCATCAAGTACGAGGACGGCACGCCGGTCCGCGCCCAGGACGTGAAGTACGACGTCGAGCGGACGCTGGACAAGAACACGTTCCCGAACGGCCCGACGTACTTCGGCGACTTCCTGGACACCAAGGGCTACACCTCGCCCTACAAGGACAAGACCCCGGGCAAGCTCGGTCTCAAGGCGATCGAAACGCCGGACGACAACACGATCATCTTCCACCTGAAGAAGCCGTTCTCCGGCTTCGACTACTTCGCGATGCTGCCGGCCACCATCCCGGTGCCGCAGGCGAAGGACACCGGTGCGAACTACAAGATGCACGTGGTCTCCACCGG
>JAOPYG010000141.1 GCA_025964685.1 Actinoallomurus sp.
CCGGTGCGTATCCGGCCGGCCACGGCCAGGCCGTGGGTGCCGTTCTCGGTGAGGATGTCGCAGGTGAGGCCATGGTCGGTGTCGCCTGCGAGCGCGACGGCCTCGTCATCGTCGGCGAATGTGGCGATGACGCATAGGGGGCCGAACGCCTCGTCGTGGTGAAGATCGGCGTCGGAGGTGACACCGCTGAGGACGGTCGCCGGGTGGACGGCGCCGGCGACGCGGCGGGCCGCGTCCTCGCCGATCAGCGGGCCGATGATCGTGCCAGGGTCGGCGGGATCACCGGCGGGCAGGCCGGCGACCTTGGCGGTGAACTTGGCGGTGAAGTCCTCGGCGATGCTCTCGTGGACGAGGATCCGGTCGCCGGACATGCAGATCTGGCCGGAGTTCATGAAAGCGCCGAAGACGGCGGCGTTCACGGCGTGGTCCACGTCGGCGTCGTCGAGGACGATGATGGAGTTCTTGCCGCCGAGTTCGAGGACTGCGGGCTTGATATGCGAGCCGCGAGCGTGCCGATGATCCGGCCGACGCCGGTGGATCCGGTGAAGTTGACGACGCGTACGCGCGGGTCGGCGATCAGGGCCTCGGCGATGTCGGCGGCGTCCTGAGTTCGTCAGCCTGGTCGGCCAGTCCGGCGTCGGGAAGAGCACGTTGCTGCGCTGCCTGAACGGTCTGCTACGCCCGGCCGAAGGCGAGGTCCGTTATCAGGGGGCCGTACTCTCAGAGCCGGTTCCCGGTGTCGCCGTCGTGTTCCAGGACTACAGCCGTTCCCTGCTTCCGTGGTCCTCGGTCGTCGACAACGTCGCCCTGCCCCTCCGCTCCGGCGGAGTATCGAAGAACCAGAGCCGTTCACGGGCACGAGCAGTGCTCGCCGAAGTCGGGCTGGGCGAGGTCGATCCCAAGGCTTGAAGAGCGGACGCGTCGACGCCGCAGTGACCGGAGAGCCGCTGATCAGCATGGCCCTGGGCATGGGGATGAGCTATGTCCTCAACCAAGAACGGGAGACGGTCGCGGGTTCGGCCACTTTCGTCTTCGTCGCGGCCAAGTCCTACATCAAGTCACACCCAGCGGTGATCTCCGCCTTCACCACGGCGATGACCGCCGCCAACGCCGCGGCGAACTCTGACGCCGCGACGATCAAGCAGATCATGATCCAGCAGGACCAGGTCCCGGCACCGCTGGCGCCCTCGATCGTCGTCCCGACCTTCGGCTCGGCGGCTGTCTCAGCCAAGGACATCCAGACCACGACCGACCTGTTGGTCAACAACGGTCAGCTGCCAGCAGCCGATGCGCCAACGCCTGAGGAATGGTAGAAGCCTGCACGACGCAGCGCTCAGCATCGATCTCATCAGCCGGACACCACATGCACGGCGAGAACATGACAGCGATGCCGCGGCACGGCGGGCGCTTGAGGCCGCCCACCGGCCGAGATGACTGACGCTGATTCTCAGCATCGGACCATACAGCTCGTATGCGCGTCGCCGCGGTAGCCGGCCACCATTACGCCCGGGATGACGATGGCCATTACAAGCGAAGCAAGCGCTCGCGTCGGCATATGACTTCTCTTCGAGCCCCATCGACTAACCGCGAGAGCTCAACGTGAGCACCTTGTCGCTGATGGTGAACGCCGGTCGCGCGGCCGAAGCAAACGAGCTGGTCGGCCCGGCGAACCGGGTTTTCCTCGCGGGCTTGGGACATCGCCGAATCCAACTCGCCCGATGGGGACTTTTGTTGATGTATGTCGGACCTATTGATCGTATGCGTGGATTGCTGTAGCAATTCGGTGTTCAACGCGGCGTCGTGTCCTACCACCGCTCCTTCGAAGTCGGGAGACCATATGCCTCAGAGCGCTCACGGTCACGCACAGCGACTGGCCGGCGCCACACGTGGGGGGCCTGGATCGCCGCTTTCGGGATGCTCGTCGCCTTGCTGCCACTCCTGTGCGTCGGTGCGTACGGCGCCGTGTCGCAGTCGCTGAGCGCAGACGAGAACTCTTCGCGCGATCGAGGCGAACAGCTTCCCCGCTGACAAGGGCGATCGACCGCCCGCCAGCCGTGCGCATCGCCTGCTCGTCACATGCCTGCCGTGCTGTCAGTGCGCGGCGATGGAGGAGAAACCCATGAGGAAACCCATCCGCGGTCTGCTGGCCGCGTTCACCGGAGTGCTCCTGCTCTCCACGGGCATCGCGGCGGGAGCGCCGACGGCCAGCGCGGAAGACAGCGTCGTCGGTGCGAAGCCCGCACTGGGCTGGAGCAGTTGGAGCTTCGTCCGCCGCAACCCGACCGCCCAGAACATCCAGGCGGAGGCGAAGGCGATGAAGGACAGCGGCCTGTCCAAGGCGGGCTTCATCTACGCCAACGTGGACGACTTCTGGTATAAGTGCCCCGGCAGCCAGGGCCCGGACGTCGACCAGTACAGCCGCTGGGTGACCGACGAGACCAAGTTCCCGCCGAGCGGCGCCAAGAACGGCATCCAGGTCGTCGCCGACTACGTGCACTCCCTCGGCCTGAAGTTCGGCCTGTACGTCACGCCCGGCATCTCCAAGCAGGCGGTCGCGCAGAACACGGCGATCGAGGGCACGCCGTACCACGCCCGCGACATCGCGACCACTACGGCGGAGGCCAACTACAACTGCGGGGGCATGGTCGGCATCGACCACACCAAGCCCGGCGCGCAGCAGTTCATCAACTCCTGGGCGAACCAGTTCGCCTCCTGGGGCACCGACTACATCAAGATCGACGGTGTCGGCACCCCGGACATCCAGGACGTGCAGGCGTGGTCGGACGCGCTGAAGCAGACCGGGCGCCCCATCCACCTGGAACTGTCCAACAGCCTCGACATCAACAACGCGGCGACCTGGGCGAAGCTGTCCGACGGCTGGCGCACCGGCGGCGACATCGAGTGCTACTGCGGACCGGATGGCAGCAGCTACCCGCTGACCTCGTGGTCGTCGCTCACCTCCCGGTTCAACCAGGTCGCCAACTGGGCGCCTTACGGCGGTCCGGGCGGGTTCAACGACTATGACTCGCTGGAGATCGGCAACGGCGCCAACGACGGCCTGACGCTGGACGAACGCAAGACGCAGATGAGCCTGTGGTCGCTGGCCTCCTCGCCGCTGATGCTCGGCACCGATCTGACCGACCTCGACCCGACCGACCTCGGCCTGCTGAAGAACACCGAGGTCCTGTCGGTCGACCAGGATGGCATCGACGCCAAGCGGATCTCCGTGGACTCCAACTCCCAGGTGTTCGCGAAGACGGAGAAGAACGGTGACGTGATCGTCGGCCTGTTCAACACCGGCTCGACCCCACGGGCCGTCTCCACCACCGCCGCCGCGTTGGGGCTGCCCGCGGCTCCCGACTACTCCCTGCACGATCTGTGGAGCCACAAGCAGACCGAGTCGATCGGCAGGATCGCCAGCGACGTCCCGCCGCACGGCGTGGCCCTGTACCGCGTCCACGCCCTCGACCACGTCCTCCGGGGTGTCGACCCGAACACCTCGCTGGCGCTGAGTTGGCTCCCCACGACCTCCGACAGCACCCAGCGCACCGTTACCGAGGTGTTCTCCGACAACGGAGCGAGTCCCGTCACCGACGTCGAGCTCAAGTTCACCGGGCCGGCCGGCGTGACGGTCACTCCCGGCTCGGCGACCAAGGCCAAGTCGGTGAAGGGCGGGGGCACGGCGCAGGCCACCTTTAAGGTGACCATTCCACCGTCCACGGCGCTCTTCACGTCCAGCTCGTTCAACGCGACCGCGACATACCGGTATCACGGCACTACCGCCAAGCTGTCGGCCGGCGACACCATCACCGTCAACCACCCGGTCCAGGCGCCTTACAAGACGTTCGCCGGGACCACGGCCGACTTCAGCCAGTCCGGCACCCAACTCGGTATCCGGGCCCAGGGCGC
>JAOPYG010000146.1 GCA_025964685.1 Actinoallomurus sp.
ATTCGGCCTCAAGTGCGGCCAGGCGCTCTTCACCCACGAGCCCGGTGCCGACCCGCACGTCAAGATGCAGCCGATTCTTGACGACCTTGCCTTCGGGAACGCGCTGGAAGAACAGTCGCGGGCCCACACCTGAGGGATCAATGCATGCGAACGCTGAACCCTGACGCTCGGGCGGCAGCGCGCGATCGAAATCGTCCCAAGTAGCAAACCCCTCCGGTGGCGGCGGTACGACGTACCCCAACACTTCGCACCAGAAACGAGCGACGCGCTCAGGTTCTGCGCAGTCGAAGGTGACTTGGACCTGCTTGACCGACGCCATCGGTCCACCATAGAGGCGCGATCAGCAGCGCGGAATATGCGCGCGCGGGTGCCGTGTGGCAGCTGGCCTTGTCCGGCCCGGCGGACCGGTCCGAGGTATCGAGCGACCAGGTCCTCGATCCGTTCCCACGGCGGGGACGGGTGCGGCAGCGGGTGCTCAGCGGCCACGCCCCGGTGAGTAGTGGCGCTGACGTGGATCCAGGCCCCGTCTGGGCTGAGCATGTCGCGGACGCGTCGGGCGACCAGGGGCTGGTCCATCCAGTGAAACGACTGGGCGAACGACGCGACCTGGAAGGCGCCCAGGTCGGCTGGCAGGTCTTCGGCGCGCAGGTGCCGCCATTCGATGTGGACGGCCTCCGCCTCGCTGGCCCGGTGCTGTGCTTCGGCGATCATGCCGGGGTCGGCGTCGACGCCTATTGCGGAGGCGAACAGGGGTGCCAGCAGCACGGTCAGCGACCCGGGTCCGCAGCCGACGTCCAGCAGCCGCCCGGTGCCGTCGACGTCGAGTTCGTCGCGAACGGCGTCAGCGAGGCTGGGCGGGTAGGGCATGCGGCCGATGCCGTAGTGGCCGGCGCTCCCGGAGAACAGCGTCTCGTCCCACTCCCATTCCTTGGCGCCCATGACCGGGATGGTATCGGCGAGACGATCAAAGGCCGGTCGGTGATCCGAAGCTACGAAGCCCGGCAGGAGCGATCTGGGAGAGCGCCCACAACCTGCTTACCTTCGACTCTAACGACTGGTAACGCGTGCGCTGGGGCGGTGCGACGACATCGCCAGGCAACGCCGCCTGGGCCTTGATCGTTCTCGGACGCCCTGACAACCCCGCGTGCAATTAGCGTGCAATTAGGCCACGAGCACGAGCGCGCCCCCTGTGCCATCGTCGCCTTCCTCCTCAAGCCGGTCACGCTGAGCCTTCAGGAGGGCATCCAGGCCCCGGGCGATCACCTGGTCTGCCTTGTTGGTGGCGTGCTGGTAGATGAGCGCGGCCCGTTCGTTGTCGTGACCCATCCTCCGCATGAGGTCTTTGGTTGTCGCGCCGGTCGCGGCGGCGAGCATGTTCCCGGTGTGCCGAAGGTCGTGGAAGTGCAGACCGGGCATGCCCAGCACCGCCACGGCGTGCGTCCATCGGGTGACCTTGTTGAAGTTGCTTCGCCGCAGCGGTCCGCCCTTGATACCGGCGAAGACCAGAGCGTTCGGCTTGTTCTCCGTGTACTTGTCCAGGTGCGCCCGCAGGTCGGGAATGAGCGAGCGCGGGATGTTGACCGTACGGACACCGGCACGGGACTTCGGACGACCCAGGACCATCGTCCCGTTGTTCTGCTCGGTGAAGGCGACCCGGATACGGACGGTGGCGTTGTCGAGGTCGAGGTCCTGACGGTGAAGCGCCGTGACCTCACCCCACCGCAGAGACGCGAGCGCGGCGAGCAGCACCAGGGCGCGCAGCCGGTCATCGCGCGTGTGGTCGGCCTTCCCGTCATGCGCGAGCTGGAAGAGGACGCGCTCTGCCTGCGCCCGGGTCGTGAACGGCCGCGGAAAGGCCCGCATCAGCCCGTCCTTGACCCGGTAGCGGAGGTGGAACCCGTCGTCCTTCTTGCGGATGTTGCCTACCGGTCGTCGGCCGACGAGATCGGCCAAGGCGACGACCTGTGCGACGTTGAGCACGGGACGTTCGGGCGCCTTCTCGGTGCCCGTTCCCTTGAGCCTGCAAGGGTTGCGCGGAAGGATGTCGTCCTCCTTGATCGCCGTCATGAGGATGGCGCGCAGGAGGCGGTATGCCTTCGCGGTCATGGACTCGGACACGCCGCTCGCGATGAGGCCGGCCCGCCACTCACGGA
The DNA here is from genome assembly GCA_025964685.1 of Actinoallomurus sp. Taxonomy (GTDB): domain Bacteria; phylum Actinomycetota; class Actinomycetes; order Streptosporangiales; family Streptosporangiaceae; genus Actinoallomurus. Next base: position 2,154 of record JAOPYG010000146.1, read on the forward strand.
CGAGCGATGTGGACAGCTTGCCGAGGGGAACCCAGGCTGCTGGAGGTCGCCGGCCGTAGGGAGGGACGTGCCACCTCGTTCAGCCACTACGCCAGGTACTCAGCGACGGTCTGACTCTTCGCAGGCACCGGGACGCCCTGCTGAGCGTTCGCCTTCAGCTCGTCGTACTTCGCGTGGCATTCCTCGCGCCTGCGGCCGTTGAGCGGGTCGCGGTATTCGACCTTGCCGCGCAGGTGGACAGGTTGGGCACATCCGCCGGTGCGGCGGATCTGGGCCGCTCACCGGCCGTAGTCGGGATCGTTGTAGCGGGTGACCATGCCGTTGATGGCGTGTTGGTCGAGTGGGTTGGGCAAGATGGGCGGGTCCATCTTCCTTAGCTCCCGACTGTCCAGCTCGCGGCCACCGCGTCTAGGGCGGCCCTCCGAGCCGTCACTCCGTGATGGCTTCGCCAGCCCAGACCTGCGTCCGCTCACCAGGAAATTGTCGCCGGCGACTAAAACGGGGAAAGTCAGGCGCCGGAACTTGGCCGCGACCATGACGTGGCGATCACAGTAACGAGCATGAACGGAGGCCAATGAATGACACGGCTACCAGGATCTACTGCACGTCGTTACGGCAAGGTTTTTGATGAGATCGCGGCTGAGTACGACCGCCGCCGTCCGACTTATCCTGACGAACTCGTCGACCAAGCTTGTCAGGTCGCAGGGATCGGGAGCGGTGATCATGT
>JAOPYG010000194.1 GCA_025964685.1 Actinoallomurus sp.
CCGGGGTGCTCCGGGCCGGGCGTCCGCGTCGTCCTGCGTCTGGCTCTCGACGGATGAGCCGCGCTGCGGCGCTTGTCCTTCCCCCGTCACGGCGCAGGTGCCGCGGTGCCCCGGCCGGCCGGCCGGCGTCCCTGTGGTGGACGCCTAGGCAACTTATCGGTATCCGTTGCGATGTCAACCCGTACCGTCATCGACGGCACCGTCAGGTCGCGGCGGGAACCACGACCGTTCCGGTCGCCGTGACGGCGACGAGCGGCTCGGCCAGCACCTCTGCCGCCGACTCGCCCTTGTCCGGGCGCGGGCGGCACACCACCCGCGCCTCGAAGGCCAGCGTGCGGCTGCGGCGGCCGACGCGCGTCACGGTCGCCGTCGCCTCCAGGACGTCGCCGGCCCGTACGGGGGCGCGGAACCGGACGTCGTCGTAGGAGGCGAACAGGCCCTCGTCGGCGTCGGTGCGGATGCAGACCTCGGTGGCGACGTCGCCGAACAGGCCCAGGACGTACGCGCCGTCCACGAGGCTGCCGCCGTAGTGTGCGTGGCCGTGCGGGACGTACCGGCGGTGGGTGACGCTCAGGCCGACCCGGGGATCCTCGCTCATGACCGCTCCTCGGGGGTCCAGTTCGGCAGCAGGGCGTGTACGAGGTAGGAGGCGACCTCGCCGGGGGTGGTGCCCTTGCCGAAGATGCGGTCCACGCCGAGCTCGTCCTCGGTGACGGTGTCGAAGCGCGGCCCGCCGGCGATGAGCAGCGGACGGCCGATGCCCGGCCCGACCGCGGTCGGGTAGGCGTCGTGGAAGGCGGCGGCCATCTGCTTGGTGTTGTGGATGTGGGCGTTCTTCTGGGTGACGACCTGGGAGACGAGCACGGCGTCGGCGTTCACGGCCTTCGCGCGGGCGACCAGCTCCTCCACGGTCACCTGGGCGCCCATGTTCACCACCTGGATCTCCCGGTGGTACTCCAGGCCCTTCTCCCCCGCGAACCCCTTGACGTTGAGGATCGCGTCGATGCCGACGGTGTGGGCGTCGGTGCCGATGCAGGCGCCGACCACGACGAGCCGGCGGTTCAGCACGGTGCGGATGGCCAGCTCGATCTCCTTGGCCGACAGCAGCGGGTACTCCCGGCCCTCGGGCACCTCGATCCCGGCGTAGTCGATCAGGTGGTTGACCTTGCCGTAGATGATGAAGAAGGTGAAGTCGGGTCCCATCGGCTTGGCGTGCACGACGCTGGCGGGGTCCAGGCCCATCTGGCGGGCGAGTGCGAGGGCCGCGAGCTCGGCGCGTTTGCCGGCGGGCACCGGCAGCGTGAAGGAGGTCTGCACCATCGCGTCACCGGTCGTGTCGCCGTACGGGCGGATGATCGAGGGGATGTCCTTGAGCTCCGGTACGTCGGTGGTGGTCTGCTGCTCGGTCACCGCTTCACGCTCCCTGCGGGTGTCGGTTCGGTACGGCCGGCGTGCGGGTCCTCGGTCTCGAGGATGTCCAGGGCGGGACCGACGTAGGTGTCGGCGCGCTCGATCACGCCGTCGAGTCCCTTGCCGCCGTCGGCGGGCCGGCGCGTCACCCCGAAGGTGCCGTCGGCGATCGCGTTCAGCAGCGTGTCGTCGCAGATGCGGTCCAGCAGGTCCACCGACTCCGACAGCACCTGCTTGGCGCGCTGGACGACGAGGCCGTCCGGGCGGGGCACGAAGTCCTCGGCGAGGGCGCCGCAGGCGTCACGCACGTACCGGACGTTCTCCAGGGCCAGGTCGCGGTCGGACAGCCAGGGCGTGTGGATGCCCTCGGTCATCATGCCGATCAAGATGATCGACTGCCCGGTCATCACCCCGGCCAGGTTGAAGAACGCGTCGAGCAGATAGCCGGCGAAGACGTTGCCGGTCATGTGCTTGGTCGGCGGCATGTACTTCAGCGGCGCGTCCGGGAACAGCTCGCGGACCAGCTGGGCGTGGGCCAGCTCGAGCCGGAAGGAGTCGGGGACGGCCGGGTTGATCTCGAAGGCGTGGCCGAGGCCGAGCTGGGAGTCGGCCAGGCCCGCCTCCTTGCCGAACCGCTCGTTCAGCAGCTGGCTGACCACGACCGTGTGCGCGGCGTCGACCGCGTCGGCGGTGGTGAGGTAGTTGTCCTCACCGGTGTTGATCACGATGCCGGCGCGGGCATGGATCTGGCGGGAGAACCGCTGGTCGATGAAGGTCCGCCGGGGGTTGATGTCGCGGAAGATGATGCCGTACATGCAGTCGTTGAGCATCATGTCGAGGCGTTCGAGCCCGGCGAGGGTGGCGATCTCGGGCATGCACAGGCCGGACGCGTAGTTCGTCAGCCGGACGTAGCGGCCGAGCTCCTTGGAGACGTCGTCCAGGGCCGATCGCATGAGCCGGAAGTTCTCCTGGGTGGCATACGTGCCGGCGTAGCCCTCGCGGGTGGCACCCTCGGGCACGAAGTCCAGCAGCGACTGCCCGGTGGAGCGGATCACCGCGACCACGTCGGCGCCCTCGCGGGCGGCCGCCTGCGCCTGGGGGATGTCCTCGTAGATGTCCCCGGTCGCGACGATGAGGTAGATCCACGGCTTCGGCGGGTCGCCGACCTCGGCCAGCATCGCGTCGCGTTCGGTCCGGCGGCGGTCGATGCGGCCCATGCCCTCCCGTGCGGCCCGGCGCGCCAGAGAGGTGGCGGCGTCGGCGTCCGATCCCGAGGGCAGCCGGAACGTCACCGTGCCCAGCGCCGCGGCCTGCGCCAGCGCGGACAGGTCCGCGTGCGGCTCACGGAGCAGCGCGTCCCAGACCGGCAGCGCGACACCGTGCTCCAGGCCGACCTGGTCGCGTACGGCGTCGACGAGATGGTTCACCCACGGCAGGCCGTCGGAGTCGGCGCCCGACAGACCGGCCAACCGCAACTGGGCGCGCTCGACCGAGACGGTCGTGTGCGTACGCGCCATCTCTATGATCGGCTCGGCGGCGCGCTCGGCGAGCAGGCGTGCCTTGCGCACGACCTGCGGGTCCAGGTCCAGTTTGCTCATCAGGTCTCCACACGCTCGGTAAAGATCTTCATTACGCCGGGCTCGGTGCGCAACAGGTCCAGCGCCATGCGCGCGTGACCCGGGGCGTACCCGTTTCCGATCAGCATGGTCACGTCCGCGGCCAGGCCCTCCGCGCCGAGCGCCGCGGCCGCGAACGAGGTGGCCATCGAGAAGAAGACGACCGTGCCGCCCGCGGCGGTGGCCAGGATCGCGCCGTGCTCGCACCCGGGCACGTCCACGCACACGACCGTCACGTCGGCGCCCCGCTCGGCTCCGGCGCCGTTGACGGCCGCCGCGAGCGCGATCGGATCACGGGCGTCGGCCCGTACGACCTCGTCGGCCAGCCCCGCCGCCCGCAGCCGCTCCGCCTCCGCCTCGACCGGGACGACGCCGATGGTCCGCCCGGCGCCGGCACGGCGTGCGGCGGCCAGCGCCAGCGACCCGCTCTTTCCCGCCGCGCCGATCACCGCCACGACCGGGCTCGTACGGGCGGCGACCACGCGGTGGGTGAGCGCCGGGGCGCCGCAGACGTCCATGACGGCCAGGCTGAGCCCGGCGGGCAGGTCCTCGGGCAGCTCGGCGGCGATCGAGCGGGCGAACAGGATCGCGTGGCCCTCGGCCGGCACCTGCTCGCTGCGGCCGTCCCAGCGGCGCAGGTCGTCGTCGATGCGCAGCGGGGTGAGCGTGAGCGACACCAGGGTGGCGATCCGCATCCCGGGCCGCAGTCCCAGCGGGGACCCGGGCCCGACCTCGTCGACGACGCCGATCAGCATGCCGCCCGAGCCGGTGACGGGGTTCTGCATCTTGCCGCGACTGCGGACGATCCGCAGGACCTCGGCCCGGATGCGGTCCGCGTCGCCGTCGTGTTCGGTGTGCAACTGCCGGTAGGACGCGGCGTCCAGGTTCAGGCGTTCGAGGCGGATGCGCACCTCGTCCTCACGGATCCGTGGATCGGCGTCGAGACGGCGGGCCGCCTGCGGCAGCACGCCGGGCGGCTCCAGGACCCGGTGCAGTCCCACCGGAGAGCTGTTCATCTATCACCTCGGGTAGCGTGTAGTGGAATATCTGTTGAGGGACTCTAGTTTAGGGAAAGAATTTCCCGTATCGTCCCGCTGACACTGAACATCATCCGCGACAGACTCTTAGGGGTGAAGCTCGTGACTGCTCTTACCGAAGACTCGGTGGTGACCCCCGAAGGCCACCTCCAGCCGTACACGTACCAGCGTCGCGAGCTGACCGAACCCGACTGGCGGCGCATCCCCGGCTGGCGTGAGGTCACCGCCGCCGAGTGGGAGTCCGCGCAGTGGCAGCGGGCGCACTGCGTGAAGAACGTCCGCCAGCTCAAGACCGTCATGGGCGACCTGCTGAGCGATGACTTCTACGAGGACCTCGAGCGGGACCAGCGCGAGCGGGCGACCATGTCGATGCTGCTGCCGCCGCAGATGCTCAGCACCATGGACGTGAGCAGCACCGAGGCCTTCTACGCCGACCCGGTGCGCCGCTACATGCTCCCGGTCTTCAGCGACCGGCGCACCGACTGGCCCTCACACCCGTTCGCCAGCCGTGACTCCCTGCACGAGGCCGAGATGTGGGCGGTGGAGGGGCTGACCCACCGTTACCCCACCAAGGTACTCGCCGAACTGCTGCCGACCTGCCCCCAGTACTGCGGCCACTGCACCCGCATGGACCTCGTCGGCAACTCCACCCCCCAGATCGACAAGCACAAGTTCGCGCTGAAGCAGCCCGACCGGCTGGAGGAGATGCTGGCCTACCTGGCCCGCAGCCCGCAGGTGCGCGACGTGGTCGTCTCCGGCGGCGACGTGGCGAACATGCCCTGGGCGCGCCTGGAGACCTTCGTCGACCGGCTCCTGGACGTCGAGAACATCCGCGACATCCGGCTCGCCACCAAGGCCCTGATGGGGCTGCCGCAGCACTGGCTGCAGGACGAGATCCGTGCCGGCATGGAGCGCCTGGCCACCAAGGCCCGCCGTCGCGGCGCCCAGATCGCCATCCACACCCACATCAACGCGGCCCAGTCGATGACGCCGCTGGTCGCCAAGGCGGCTGGGGCCATGATCGAGGCGGGCGTACGCGACGTGCGCAACCAGGGCGTGCTGATGCGCGGCGTCAACGGCACCGT
>JAOPYG010000204.1 GCA_025964685.1 Actinoallomurus sp.
AAGCGTCAACACCTGAACGGGGGCAGCCGAGAAGTCCAGACCGAGTGATCCCAGTTCCGGCCCTGGTCCGCCAGAACGCCAAAGATCCCCGAAACCGTTGACAAACGTTGGAACGTGAAAGTGCAGCTCAACGCCAGTCTTAGGGAGAAACCGCAGTTCAGGGAAACACCGCGATCAGAACCCGGCCTGCAGACCGACTGCATCAGTAGTCCACCTGGCAACTGGTCGATCCGATGATGAGGCGGATCGGCGGCTAACTGGCAAGGGTGTCGATCGAGACCTGCCACAAGCGGGCGGCTGCTTTGGGGTCGAGCGCGTAGGCGGCGACACCGGAGATGGTGGTATTCGGGACGTCGGGGTCGAGGACCCGCGCTTGGTTGCAGTCCTCGAAGTAGCGGCCGCCGATGCCGTCGAGCTGTCGTGAGGTGGCGACGAGGACGCTCGTCGCCGCGCCTTGCTCGATCGTCTTGTATCTCATCTTTGATCCGTCAAATGTCTCTGCGTACGGGGCTGAGGCGCGGAGGGACGCCAGGACATCAGCGTCCAGGTCTCGCGACAGGTTGGTGGTCGCGATCGTTCCCGGGTGAACCGCGTTGGCGGTGATGCCGTCGCTACCCCAGCGGCGTGTCGCCTCGACGGCGAAGAGGACGTTGGCGGTCTTGGACTGTCCGTAGGCGAGCCCCAGGTCGTAGGGACGGGAGGTGAAGTTCAGGTCGTCGAAGATCACAGGTGAGCGCCGGTGTCCGACGGAGCTGAGCGACACGATCCGCGCGTCGCCCGCGGCGGCGAGTGCGTCGTGCAGGCCGAGCGCGAGCGCGAAGTGGCCAAGGTGATTGGTCGCGAACTGCATCTCCCAGCCCTCCGGGGTCAGCTGGCGGTCGGGCAGAGCCATCACGCCGGCGTTGTTGATCAGCAGGTCAAGCGTCCCGGTCCATTCCGCGACGAAGGTGGCGACGGACGTTTGGTCGGCGAGGTCGAGCCGGTCGACGTGGACCGCGTTGCCGCTGGAGGCGGTGATGTCCGTGGCGGTCCGGTCGCCGGCGTCGGTATCGCGCACGGCGAGCGTGACTTCGGCGCCCGCGCCAGCCAGCGCACGTGCGGTCTCGATCCCGATGCCGGACGAGCCGCCGGTGACGATCGCGCGCTTGCCGGAGAGGTCGATGCCGCCGATCACCTCGGCGGCGGTCGACTGCGCGCCGAACGGGGTGGTGATGCGGTTGCTGTTCATGGTGCTGTCTCGTCCCTGTGCCATTTAACCGGAGGAGCCTCCGATTCGGTGTCCAGCGTAACCGGAGGCTACTCCGGTTGGCAAGACGGCCTGGGAGACGTCCCATGACGAGTGCCGACGCTCGTCCGTAGGGCACATCGAGGGCACATGGCAGCGAGAACAGTCGACAACCAATGACAGATGTCGGCAACCGTCCGCGCAGCTCAGAGCCTTACCGGCGGTATCACCGCACCAGCACAATCTTTCCGCGGGCGTGGCGGCTTTCGCTCAGTTCGTGCGCGGCCGCGGCCTCGGCGAGCGGGAACGCCGCCGCGACCGGCACCCGTAGCCGGCCTTCGCCGGCGAGCGTGACCGCGATCGCGAGGCCATGCAACGCCAGCGGGTCGGCGAGGGCTCCCAGGGCCGCGCCCGTGTCGTCGGCCGGCGCTCCGTGCGACATGTGTACGCCGTGGGCCGCCGCGGTGAAGTCGGCGATCGTCACCACGCGCGCTGTGTCGCCGGCGATGGCGATGAGGTCTGGCAGCGCCCCTCCGGCGCAGTCGAACACCGCGTCCACTCCGGCCGGTGCCAGCGCGCGGATCCGTTCGACGAGCCCCGTCCCGTACGTCGTTGGGTCCGCGCCGAGGGAACGCAGGAAGTCGTGGTTGTGCTCGCTCGCCGTACCGATGACGGTGGCGCCGCGGGCGACCGCGAGCTGGACGGCGATGGTGCCCACCCCACCGGCCGCGCCCTGCACGAGCACGGTGTGCCCGGCGCCGACCGCGAGCCGGTCGAGAACCCGGATGGCCGTCTCGACGCTACCTGCGGCGCCGCCCGCTTCCTCCCAGCTCCACGCGGCCGGTTTGGGCGCCCAGGCGGCCAGGACCGCGTAGTCGGCGTTGGCGCCGCGCGCGGCCATGGTGGTCATGCCGAACACCTCGTCGCCGATGCCCACGCCCGTGACGCCGTCGCCGACCTCGTCCACCACGCCCGCGGCGTCGAATCCGGTCCGATACGGGAACGTCGTGGGCACCACGTCACGCAGCGTCCCGGAGCGGATGTACATCTCCCCGGGCGAGACTCCGGAGGCCCGTACGGCGATGCGGATCTCGCTCGGTCCGGCGTGCGGCGCCTCCACCTCGGTGACGTGCACAACGCCGGGCGGGCCGTACTCAGTGAATTGAATTGCTCTCATGCGCCGGACCGTAACGGAACACCCCGTCCGTTTGGCTAAAGTGAGAGCGGTGACGGCCCAAGTGGTAACGAAGCTCCGCTCGGACGCTCGCGACAACCGCGGGCGCATCCTCGCGGTCGCTCGCGCAGCCTTCGCCGCCGAGGGCCTCGACGTGCCGATCCGGGAGATCGCCCGGCGCGCTGAGGTCGGTGTCGCGACCGTCTACCGGCACTTCCAGACCAAGGAAGCGCTGCTGGCCGAGGCCTTTGCCGAGCAGATGGCCTCTTGCTCGGCGGTCGTGGAGGAGGGGCTGGCGGCGGGCGACCCGTGGAGCGGGTTCTGCCTGGTGATCGAGAAGCTCATGGACATACATGCCCTCGACCGAGGCTTCGCCCGCGCATTCACATCGCAGCTTCCCCAAGCGGTCGGCTTCGCCGCGGACCGCGATCGCACGCTGCGTCTGCTGCTCGAACTGGTGCGGCGCGCGAAGGAAGCGGGCCGCCTGCGGGGGGATTTCGTCCTGGAGGACATCAGCCTGGCGCTGATGGCGAACGAAGGCATCCGCGCCGAGTCACCCGAGATGAGGGTGGCGGCGTCGCGCCGCTTCGCGGCCCTGATGATCCAGTCGTTCCAGGCGAACCCCGTCCCGACGCCGCTTCCGCCGGCCGTCCGGCTGCCTCTCTCCAGGGGCTAGTGGTTCGGTGCCTGAGAGTGGAGACCGGCTTACCTGCGAACTAGAGGCTCGCCTCGGCTGCGGCGTCATGCCGATCCACTGCTCGCTCGCATTCTTGCCCGTGTCGGAGGATTGGCTGCGTTCCCCGCTGTCCATCTCTTCCTCCTGCAGGTAGATCGAATGCGCGCCGGCTGATCGTCGCGCACCGTCTTCCTCACGCAGGCACCGAAAGGGGGGTTTGTGCGGCCACATCGGACTCTGCGGCTGCCGGGTGGTGCGCCGACGCGGGTCGGGCGATGCGTGGTCAGCTGCGGTCGTTGGCGGGGCCGGTCGTGTAACCATCAACGTCGGTCAAGTCGTCAGCGACCGTGTCCAGGCGCGCGCGGCTGTCCCCGCTGAGGAAGGCGAACAACGCTCCGCAGTCTCGGCAGGCTCGTGCGAAGCCCGCGTCGAAACTCGGCCGGGCTTTCAGCAACCCCGGCCGGGCGAACCTGAACTGCAGGCGTTCCTGCCACTTGCCGCCTGAGATGAGATCCCCGACCGGGCTCAGCCGTTCAGACCCGCACATAGCGCACCGCATGCCAGGACTGTACACAGAGCGTTTCGTCACCCCGTGTCAACGTGATTTGCTATTTCCCCGGACTATCGATGAGACGGCCGACCGGTTCCTTCGTCTCATTGATCACGAGGCGACTCGCCGGAAGTAGGCGGTCCTTCGGGGCAGGAGCAACCTCCTCGTATCTTGCGGGAATGGCACACACACAGCGATCTCACGGGGCGTGGACGACCGCGGTCCTCGGCGGAGCCATCCTGCTGACGGGACTGGCGGTTCTGGCGCAGACCGCGACACCTGGGGTGTGGACCTTCCTCGTCGTCCACGTGAAACGACTCATCAACCTCGTCATGTAGGTGCCCGGCCGCGACCTGTCTCGTTGATCACGAGAAACTGCTTCAGTCAGCACAAAGTCACCGGGCACCTGACCCCGCGTGGCGACACCCCCGAAACGCTCGGGTCACCGCCGTACGCGTGCGCTCCTCGCCGAAGGCCATCAACTGCGTGTAGTCCGCAGGGTGGAACCGGGGTCTGAGTATCCGAGGTACTCGGCCAGCGTTGACCTTGCCTGGCTAGCATGCGGCCGGGGCGGTGCGCCCCGGCGCGACCGCGCGAACGGAGGCCACGATGCTGATGGAGGCACAGCGTGAATCCGTCATGGATTACTGCCTTGGCGATATCAACGTCGAGGAGTTCGCCGCCACCGTCGGAGTCGATCCCCGCACCGACCCGGAGTACCCCCTGCGTCTGGTTTTGGACGCGATGCAGGCGAGGGACGGAGACGGCATCGAGGCGGCACTGGGTGTGGCGGCCAAGCACGACCGGATCGACCGCGAGTACCTGGAGGCCTTCTGCGAGCTGCTCGATGCTGACTGGCATACGCGTCACGAGGACGTAGCGAGGTGGCTACGGCAACTGCGTGAGCCGCGATCGGTGCCGGCCCTGCACCGCGCGGCGCTCGCCAATTTCGCGTACCGCGACTATGACGAGGCGCGAGCTCTCACCAGGAAATGCCTGTGGGCCTTGACCGACATCGGTGACGCCCCGGCTGTCTCCGCGATCGAATCGCTGTCTCGATCGGAAGACCCCATCATCCGGGCACTCGCCGAGCACCACCTCGTCAAGGTCCGCGCCCGCCGATCGCCGACAGGCCACTAAGGTTCGGATCTTGGTCCTTCACCGGCTGGACAGAGGGCACACCGCGTGCGGCGGTCGCCGGGCTTCCTGACCTCAGCCCGGGTTGACCGCCGTACGCGTGCGCTCCTCGCCGGAGACGCATACAGAGCGCTACTGGGGTGGAGGCGTGGGCTCCGTCGTGCCCTGGGTGATCCAGGCCAGGTTGAGCTTCCGGAAGATGATGAACCAGGTGGATGAGGGCCGCCAGGCCTCGGTGAGCACGCCGACCTGCGGCTCGTCCGTCCGGGCCATGCTCGAGTAACCGCCCTCGGCGTAGCCGGTGCCCCAGCCGGACGGATGGCCGGCCTCTTCAAGGAGGCGTCCGGCCGTCCAGGTGACGCCGTTGTCGTAGCTGACGCGGATCTTCATGTTGTGCCGTTGCACCGGGTCGCTCGGGTTGAGGAACAACATGCGCTGCCAGTCGTTGCCCCCGCTCTTGGCGAAGTTGTAGCGGAACGTCGACCCCTGGCAGCCGGGGGTGATGCCGGGCCCGTTCGAGGGGTCACTGACCGAACTCGCGGTGAAGCCGCTGAAGCCGCCGTTCTCCGAGCCGAAGGAGTGCAGCCGCTTGCCGTTCCAGTAGGTCGTGGTCGCCCGGTCGTCCCGGTAGAGCGTGCCCTTGCCGTCGGTGTTGGTGCGCTCGGTCACGGTGCTCTCGTCGGTGTGAGCCGAGGTCCCGTTCAGGGGAACGCTCGTCCAGGTGGTGCCGTGGTCCGTGCTGACGATATTGCGGTTGCGACCCGGGACGACCATGGTGCCGTCGCGCATGTAGATGCCGTTGCCGGGACCGACGTTGTCCCACCAGTTGCCACCTTCGTTCGGCTGAGTGGCCTGCAGCCCGGCGAGGCTGGCGTGGCTGAACGTCCACGTGCCGGGAGTGCCGTCGGCGTTGACCGTGGTGTACGCCAGGGCGAGCACGCGGTCACCTTTCTCCAGGGATCCGATCGACGTCTTGCTCGCGTTGGTGCGCATGTGCCACACCCAGAGCTTGCGGGTGCTCGGGTCGTAGACGGGCGTGGGGTTGCCGTACGAGGAGTTCTCCGCAGTGCCCCCACCCCAGGGGCCGCTGAGGACCGACTTGATGCCGCTCCAGGTGTTGCCGTTGTCGGTCGAGGTCTTGTAGACGAGGTCGATGTTGCCCCAGTCGCTGCCGTCGACGCGTCCTTCGGCGAAGGCCACCAGCGTGCTCATGCCCCCGCCTGACGGGGTGGTGGCCACGATGCTCGGAATGCGGAAGTCGTTGTAGGTGACGCTGCCGAAGAGCTTGTCCTTGGCCGGATCGAAGAGGACGACGCCGGGGGTGGCGCTCGCCGCGGCATGCGCGGGGGACGAGAGGACGACGGAGGAAGTGACCGCCAGCACCGCGGCGAAGGCCGCCGACATGACCGTTCTGCGCAGAGACCGATGTGTTCTCACGTCGTCCGAAAGTAGAGGAGCGGACTCGGCGCGAACAAGATCATGAGACAGATATTCATCTTGCGCAGCGGAACCACGCGCGGCGTCAACCCACCAGATTCTGGCGGCGGCGCAGCTCCGCCTCGCTCGGCTCGGCAGGTACGAACGACCCGAGTGGAACGTCACCAGCGCGCTCGTACTTCGCGATCACCACCCCGGTCGTGGACGTTTCGCATTCGACGAGCCGCAGCCCACCCGGCAGGGTGCCGGCTCCGAACAGCCGCTTCCCGCTCCCGAGGAGCACCGGGAAGGTCCATACGGTGAACTCGTCGACCAGGTCGCGTTCGAGGAGCGTCTGCAGCAGCACGCCGCTGCCCTGCACCTGCAGGTCCGGCCCGTCCTCTTGTTTGAGCGTGGCCACTGCCTCCCCGGCATCACCGGTGAGCAGCTTGGAGCCACTCCACGTCACCTCCTTGAGCGTGCGGGACGCGACGTACTTGGTCATGGCGTTCAGCCAGTCCGCAGCCGGGTCGTCGCTGATGTACGGCCAGTGCGCCGCGAAGATCTCGTAGGTCTTGCGGCCGAGCAGCAGCTCGTACGGCTTGTCGAACGCCTTCGCCATGGCCTGGCCCATCACCTCGTCCCAGAAGGTGACGTTCCACCCTCCGTAGGCGAACTGACCCGTTGGATCCTCCTGGGGGCCACCGGGGGCCTGCATGACGCCATCGAGGGAG
>JAOPYG010000160.1 GCA_025964685.1 Actinoallomurus sp.
GGGTGCGGGCGAACTGCTGCCAGGGGTCCTCCTGCGTCGCCTTGAGCGACAGGGAGACCCGCTCGCGCTCCATGTCCACGTCGAGAACCTCGACGGTGACCTCCTGGCCGACCTCGACCACCTCGGACGGATGATCGATGTGCTTCCAGGACAGCTCGGACACGTGCACCAGGCCGTCGACTCCGCCGAGGTCGACGAAGGCACCGAAGTTGACGATGCTCGACACGACGCCCTTGCGGACCTGGCCCTTCTGCAGCGTGTTGAGGAAGGTCTGGCGGACCTCGCTCTGCGTCTGCTCGAGCCATGCGCGGCGGGACAGGACCACGTTGTTGCGGTTCTTGTCCAGCTCGATGATCTTCGCCTCGAGCTCGCGCCCGACGTATGGCTGCAGATCGCGAACCCGGCGCATCTCCACGAGGGAGGCGGGCAGGAAGCCACGCAGACCGATGTCGAGGATCAAGCCGCCCTTGACGACCTCGATGACGGTACCGGTGACGATGCCGTCCTCGTCCTTGATCTTTTCGATCGTGCCCCAGGCGCGCTCGTACTGGGCGCGCTTCTTGGACAGGATCAGGCGACCTTCCTTGTCCTCCTTCTGGAGAACAAGGGCCTCAACGTGATCACCGACCTTGACGACCTCATTGGGGTCGACATCGTGCTTGATGGACAGCTCACGCGAGGGGATGACGCCCTCGGTCTTGTAGCCGATGTCGAGCAAGACCTCGTCTCGATCGACCTTGACGACAGTGCCCTCGACAATGTCGCCGTCGTTGAAGTACTTGATGGTCTCGTCGATCGCTGCGAGGAAGGCTTCCTCGGACCCGATGTCGTTGACCGCTACCTGCGGGGTGCTCGAGGTGGCCTCGGTGCTGCTCGTCATGTGTGGGATGGCTCCGGATACGGACATGCGTAGTTGTGCGGCGCGGAGGGCCAGTTATCGTCCCTGCCGATGAACCGGCCGTATGACCAGACCGATGTCGACTTGACCGAGCGCGAGCCTACTCTGTCCGAGGCGCGCGCAGGCCCACAGCGCAGCGATCAGAATATGGGAGGCAAGGGGCAGCGGTCAATCTCGAGAGTGGTCAGTAGGGGCAGGCCCACTCCTTGTAGCGCGTGTAGAGGTAGATCATCTTATCCTGCGGGAAGGCGACCGTGGCTGCGTTTCCGTCGGAGGTGTACCGCTTGTCGGGGTTCTGGGCCAGCCACTCCAGCCACGCCGTCGAGCAGTATCGCTTGCAGTCATCTTCCTTGATTTTGCCCTTGTCCCTGATCCGCGGGATCTGACGCGGGTCGAAGGAGCTCGCGTACGGCGAGTCGGACGGCTTCCAACCGGCGAGGAACATGCCCTGGAAGTCCCACTTCACGGGCTTGGTGCCGTGCTGGGCCCAGTCCAGGTGCGCCGTCGAGAGCGACCCGAACGGGAAGGCGAACGTCGTCGAGGGTTTGCCGGTGGCGTCCTCGATCATCTTCTCGTCGCCGCCGATCTCCTTGGCCACCTCGGCCTTGCTCATCTGGCGCATGTCTTTGTGGTTGGTCGTGTGGTTGGCGACCTCGAACCCGTTGCGGGTCAGCCAGCGCATCGTCTCGATGCCCGGCTTGGAACCGCCGTAGAACGGGTCGCGGTTCACGAAGAAGGTCGCGATCGGGCGGAACCCGGGATTCTCCTTGGCCACCCGCTGGATCACCGAGATCGCGGTGTCCGGCTTGGGATTGCCGGCCCCGTCGAAGTCCGCGTGTGTGATGGATCCATCGTCGAAGGTCAGCACGACCGGATGCCGGCCGGCCGGAATGTTGATCTTCCCGGCCACGAACTCGGCCGCGGTGATCGGCACGTAGCCCTGCTTGGCCATGCCGGTGAACTCGTCGTACAGCTCCTTGGTGGAGCGGTCGAGCGAGGCCTGCGGCTTGGCCATCACGCGGTGGATCATGAAGATCGGCACCTGGCCGAGCTCATTCGCGTTGACGGCGCGCGCCGCCGCGGCGGCCTTGGCCATGTTGAACGGCGGCACGTGCTTCTTCGGCGGCTTGCGCGGTGCCGGCGCGGCCCCCTTGGTCGGCACGGACTGCGCGGTACGGGCGACGCCGCCGGCGGCGGCCGGGTTCGCATGAGAGGCACTTTCCTCGTGCCGGTCACGCGGAGCCAAGAAGCCCACCACCACGGCAATAACGATCAAAGCGGCGGCGAATTTGTCAAGGTGCGGCACGGTTTGTCCCCTAGCGTTTCTGCACGCGGTGCGCACGAAATCCTGCGAAGCGTTACTTCCCGTTCCCGCGATCATGTAATCGCCCGAGCAGCTGCACCGAACGTCTTGTTATAGCTGCGTCAAGACTCGGTCAGCGTCATCTCAGAGGATCGCCTTTGTCATGGCGCACACGGGGATACGGGAGTGCGCCGAAGGTCATCCACCGCCCGATCCGCGACCGTCCCCGAGACTCCCCCGGCATGCCGGGGGAGTCTCACCCGAACGGGATGGTGCCGCCCACCTGGTCCGGGCGGCGAGGTCTGGTTTTGGTCAAGCTTGTGTGAGCTGCCGAGCCGAGCCGGTCGTGTACCCCTGACCTGGGCCGTACGGGCCGCCGCGGGCGAGGGCACCACCGGGTGAGTACCACGGCGGAAACGGCTGTGGCGCGCTGCGCGACCTCAGCGGCACGAGGTGGGCCTCGCTCAGCGACATGAGCAGCGGGGGCAGGCCCACCCCGGAGAGGCGCTGAGCGTCCTCGTCGACGCCGCCCGGCGACCGGCCCGGCTCGGGCCACGGCGCCACCCCGGCCTCCACGGCGGCACGGGCACCGCCCCGGCGGGTCTGGTGACCGGCCACCCATGATCACGATGGGCCGGTCCTAGTCGAGCCGCTCGCGTACCCCCGGGTGAGAGAGCCGGGTGCCTGCCGGGGCGGGTCAGTGTCCCGCTTCGTGCCAGGTGCGGCCGGTGCCCATGGAGACCTCCAGAGGCACCCGCAGGTCGTACGCCGCGCCCATCTGCGTGCGGACCAGGTCCTGCAGGGTTTCCAGCTCTCCCGTCGCCACTTCGAAGATCAGCTCGTCGTGCACCTGGAGCAGCATGCGGGACCGCAGGCCGGATTCGCGCATCGTGCGGTCGACTCGCAGCATGGCGACCTTGATGATGTCGGCGGCCGAGCCCTGGATCGGCGCGTTCAACGCCATGCGTTCGGCCATCTCCCGGCGCTGGCGGTTGTCCGAGGTCAGGTCGGGCAGGTAGCGGCGGCGGCCCATGATGGTCTCGGTGTAGCCGTCCTGGCGGGCCTTCTGGACGATGTCGCGCAGGTAGTCGCGGACTCCGCCGAACTGCTCGAAGTATTCCTCCATGAGCGCGCGGGCCTCGTCGGGCATGATGCGCAGCTGCTGGGACAGGCCGAACGCCGACAGGCCGTAGGCCAGGCCGTAGTTCATCGCCTTGATCCGCGACCGCAGCTCGCCGTCGATCTGCTCGGCCGGCAGGTCGAACACCCGGGACGCGGTGACGGTGTGGAAGTCGATGCCCGAGCCGAACGCCTCGATCAGCGCATCGTCCTCGGACAGGTGGGCCATGATCCGCAGCTCGATCTGGCTGTAGTCGGCGGTCAGCAGGCACTCGAACCCCTCGCCGACCACGAACCCCTCCCGGATCTGACGGCCCTCGGCCGTGCGGATCGGGATGTTCTGGAGGTTGGGGTCGGAGGAGGACAGCCGGCCGGTCGCGGCGACCATCTGGCCGAACGTCGTGTGGATGCGGCGGTCATCGTCGGCCATCGGGATCAGCGAGTCGACCATGCTCTTGAGCTTGGCCACCTCGCGGTGGCGCAGCAGGGCCTCCAGCACCGGGTGAGGCGTCTGGGTGAACAGGCTGGTCAGCGCCTCAGAGTCAGTCGTGTAGCCGGTCTTGGTGCGCCGCGTCTTGGGCAGCGCCAGCTCGTCGAAGAGGATCTGCTGGATCTGCTTGGGCGACCCCAGGTTGAACTCACGGCCGATCGCCGCCCACGCGGCCTCCTCGACCGCCTTGACCTCGGCGCCGAAGGTCGCCGAGAGGTTCGCCAGGTAGTCGATGTCGAGGCCGACACCGAGCCGCTCCATGGCCGCCAGAACCTCCACAAGCGGCATTTCCACGTCACGGAGCAACGGCACCGCACCCCGCCGCTCCAGGTCCTTGTCGAGCGCCTCGGCGAGGTCCACGACGGCGCGGGCGCGTACGGCCAGGTCGAACGCGGCCTCCTGCTCACCGGAACCGTCCAGTGTCAGCTGGCCGCTGTCGTCGGCCTCCTTGCGGAGCTCGCGGTGCAGGTAGCGCAGCACCAGGTCGCCGAGGTCGAACGAACGCTGGCCGGGCAGCGCGAGATAGGCCGCCAGGGCCGTGTCGCTGGTCAGGCCGTCCAGCTCCAGGCCGCGCGCCGCGAAGGCGAGCATCGGGCCCTTCGCGTCGTGCATCGTCTTCGGCTGCTTGGGGTCGGCCAGCCACGCGGCGAACGCCCGCTCGTCGTCCTCGGGCAGCTCCACCGGGTCGAGGTAGGCCCCCACGCTCGCCTGGGTGGCCAGCGCGATGCCGGTGATGTCGCCGGTGCCGCGCCCCCACGTGCCGGTCACCGCGACGCCGACACGGCCCGCGCCGCTCGCGTGCTCGGCCAGCCACGCCGCGACCTCGCCCGGGCCCGGCCGGGCCATTTCGACCTCGAAGCCCTCCTCGGCCTCCGGCTCGACCGCCGACAGCGTCGCGTAGAGCCGCTCGCGCAGCACGCGGAACTGCAGCGTGTCGAACAGCGTGTGGATCTCGTCGCGGTCCCACTGGCCCAGCTTCAGCTCGGCGGGCCCGCGGTCCAGCGACACGTCGCAGTCGAGCTTGTTGAGCTGCTGGTTGCGCAGCACGTTGCCGAGGTGCTCGCGCAGGCTGTCGCCGGCCTTGCCGGTGATCTCGTCGACGTGCGCGACGAGCCCGTCCAGGCCGTCGTACTTGGTCAGCCACTTCGCCGCGGTCTTCGGGCCGACCCCCGGCAC
Source organism: Actinoallomurus sp. (assembly GCA_025964685.1). Taxonomy (GTDB): domain Bacteria; phylum Actinomycetota; class Actinomycetes; order Streptosporangiales; family Streptosporangiaceae; genus Actinoallomurus. The sequence continues at coordinate 4,987 of JAOPYG010000160.1, forward strand.
ACCCGGCAGGTTGTCGCTGGTCTCCCCCACCAGCGCGGCCAGCTCCCGGTGCCGCTCCGGCGGCACGCCGTATTTCTCCTCGACCGCCGCCGGCGTCATGCGGGCCAGGTCGGACACGCCCTTGCGGGGATAGAGCACCGTGCAGTGCTCGCCGACGAGCTGGAAGGCGTCACGGTCGCCGCTGACGATCAGGACGTCCATCTCCTGCCCGACCGCCTGGGTGGCGAGCGTCGCGATGAGGTCGTCGGCCTCGAAGCCGGCCACGGACAGCCGCGGGATGCGCAGCGCGTCGAGCACCTCGAAGATCAGGCTGATCTGGCTGCGGAAGTCATCCGGCGTCTCACGCCGGTTGGCCTTGTATTCGACGTAGCTCTCGTGGCGGAACGTCGGCTCGCTCCGGTCGAAGCACACCGCCACATGCGTGGGCTGCTCGTCGCGCAGGACGTTGATCAGCATCGACGTGAAGCCGTACACGGCGTTGGTCGGCTGGCCCGTCGTCGTCGAGAAGTTCTCGATGGGCAGCGCGAAGAACGCCCGGTAGGCGAGCGAGTGCCCGTCCATGAGGAGCAGGCGGGGAGTTTCAGGGGTCGCTTCCGTCATCACCACGCACGCAGCCTAGCCTTCGCCTAGGACAAATCTGAGCAGGCCGAGTAGGTCACAGGAGGTTTTGTGGACGACGCGCGCGGCACCACGTCCGGCGGGCCCGACCTGGATATGTACGGGGGCCTCGCCCGGTCGATGGGCATCGAGATCATCGAGGCGTCGGCGCGACGCGTCGTGGCGCGCATGCCGGTCAAGGGCAACACTCAGCCGTACGGCGTCCTGCACGGCGGCGCCTCCTGCGTGCTGGCCGAGAGCATCGGGTCGATCGGCTCCGCCCTGCACGCCGGTCCCGATCGCATCACGATGGGCATCGAGATCAGCGCGAGCCACCACCGGTCGGCCACGGAGGGGTACGTCACCGCGGTCGCGACCCAGTTGCACGGCGGCCGTACGCTCACCAGTTACGAGATCATCATCAGCGATGACCAGGATCGCCGGGTATGCACCGCACGGCTCACATGCGTCATCCGCGATCGGCCCTAGTTTTCTTGATTTCGGTGCCCGTCGCGTGACCTGCGGTTTCACCGCTTGTAGCCGAATCGTTTCCGATCGAGGCCCAACGGGTATGCCACAGGCTTTGCACGCATCACACCAGTCTCGCTACCGTTGCACCGTACGAGCCCGGAGCGCTGAGTAGAAAACGTACCGCCGGGCCTGTGCAGGGCCGGGGAAGGCCTGCATGGGATGCCGGCGGTACGGCACCAAAGGCGCTCCGGGCTCATCGCATTGTGATCCCGATTGGGCGACGAACGCTTCCAAGGTCACCCGTGCTCGTCTACGGTCGCGCTGTGCCTCGCCTCATCCTGCGCTCCGGTGTCGCCGCGGCCCTGCTCGCGATGGCCGCCCTCGCGGCCACCGGATGCGGCTCATCCCCACGCGACTACGAGATCCCGCCACAGCCGGTGCCCAGCGGCGAGACCCCGCTGTCCGGCAGGAACGCCACGATCGGTGAGGTCACCTACACCGCGATCGGACTCCGCACCAAGCTGGGCGAGGTCATCGGCTCACACGGGAGCTGGGTTCCGCACGGCCAGTACGTGAGGGTGCGGCTCCTGATGGTGAACCACGGCCGCGAACGCCATGACTTCGACCCCGGCCGGCAGCTCGTCGTCACGGCGGACGGGAAGACGTACGGGCCGAGCCCCGACGCGACGCAGATCTCCCGCGCCGTCTCCGGCACGCAGTCCATCGCGTCCCAGGAGCTGCGAGCCTTCGACCTGTGGTTCGACATCCCGGCGAACGCGGTCGTCCGGGCCCTTCGCGTCTTCGGCGACCCTTCGTCGTCCAAACTGGGCGACCAGCTGAAGGGGGCGCCGGTGGCCGGCACCAAGAACCCGGTGGACATCCCCCTGAAATGAACCGGGTGGTGACCGCGGGCGCGGTCACCACCCGGCAGGGACGTCAGATCGCCGGCGCCGCTCCGCCTCCGAGATATGCGGCGCGCACCTGCGGATCGTCCAGCAACGCACGGGCCTCGGCGGACTTCACCACCGAACCGGTCTCCAGAACGTACGCGCGGTGCGCGATCTGCAGCGCCTGCTGCGCGTTCTGCTCGACGAGCAGCACCGTGGTGCCGCGCCGGTTGATCTCCTCAATGATCGAGAAGATCTGCTGGATGAGCTTCGGGGCCAGCCCCATCGACGGCTCGTCCAGCAGCAACACTTTCGGCTGGGTCATCAGCGCGCGCCCGATCGCGAGCATCTGCTGCTCACCGCCGGACATCGTGCCGCCGGCCTGATCCTTGCGCTCCGCCAGCCGCGGGAACAGGTCGAAGACCTCCTTGAGGTCCTTGGCGACGTTCCCCTTACGGGCGTACGCACCCATGAACAGGTTCTCGGTGACCGTCATGCCCGGGAAGATGCCGCGGCCCTCCGGCGCCTGACCGATGCCCATGAGCACCCGCTTGTGCCCGGCCACCTTGCTGATGTCCCGTCCGGCGAACACGATCCGGCCGGCCGACAGCGGGCGGAGTCCGGAGATCGTCTTCAGGGTGGTCGACTTACCGGCGCCGTTCGCCCCGATCAGCGTGACGATCTCACCCTCGTCGACGTCCACGGACACGCCCTTGAGCGCGGCGATCTTGCCGTAGTGGACATGGATGTCCTTGATCTCAAGAAGCATCGGCAGGAGCCCCCAGGTACGCCTCGATGACCCGCGGATTGTTCTGGATCTCGGCTGGGAGGCCCTCCGCGATCTTCTGGCCGAAGTCGAGCACGGCGATCCGGTCGCTGATGCCCATGACCAGGCTCATGTCGTGCTCGATGAGCAAGACGGTGCGCCCCGAGTCGCGGATCTTCCTGATGAGCTGCTGAAGAGCTTCCTTCTCGGTGGGGTTCATCCCCGCCGCCGGCTCGTCGAGCAACAACAGTTTCGGATCCGTGGCCAGCGCGCGGGCGATCTCCAGCCGCCGCTGGTCACCGTACGGCAGGTTCTTCGCCGTCTCGTGGATCCGATTCCCGATGCCGACGAACTCCATCAGCTCACGTGCCTTGGCCCGGCCGTCGCGCTCCTCCCGGCGATGCCAGGGCAGCCCCAGGGCAGCCCCGGCCAGCCCGGTGCGGTGATGCGCGTCCGCGCCGACCAGCACGTTCTCGAGCGCCGACATGTTGTGGAACAGCCGGACATTCTGGAACGTCCGCGCGACACCGCGCTTGGTCACCTTGAACCGCTTGTCGCCGTCGATCCGGGAACCGGAGAAGACCACCTGGCCCTCGGTCGGCCGGTACACCCCGGTGACGACGTTGAAGACGGTCGTCTTCCCCGCGCCGTTCGGGCCGATCAGCGCGAAGATCTCGCCCTGATCGACGGTGAGGTCGAGATTGTTGATCGCGACCACGCCACCGAAGCGCATCGTCAGGCTTCGCAGATCGAGCACCGGCGTCCGGGCGTTCGCCGCCACGGCGGCCCTCGTGTGACTCATTCCTTCACCTCGCCCGCGGTGACGGTCACCGGACCGCCTATCTCGGCACCCATGGTGCCCATACCTCCGGTGCCCTCGGCGAGTTCCGCTTTTCGACGCCGGGATGGCAGGAGACCCTCCGGCCTGAAGGCCATCAGGAGTACGAGGACTCCGCCGAAGACGAGGATCCGGTACTCCGCCAGACCACGGATCCGCTCCGGGATCCAGGCCACCAGGAAGGCCCCCAGGATGACCCCGGGAAGGTTTCCTGAACCACCGAGCACGACCGCCGCGAGAATCGTCGCCGACAAGATGAACGGGAAGTTCGTCGGGATGATCGACACCGCCTGGGAGCCGTACATCACGCCGGTCGCACCGCCGATCGCCGCACCGATCGCGAACGCCGCCAGCTTGAACTTGAACGTCGGGACGCCCATCAGCTCGGCGGCATCCTCGTCCTCCCGGATCGACGCCCAGGCCCGCCCGACTCTGCTGTTCTCCAGTCGCTTCACGAAGATGATCGCAAGGACGATCAGGACCAGCATCAGGTAGTAGTACGGCTTGCCGTCCAGCGCACCGTACTTGAACGGCGATACGCCGCCGAGCCCCAGCGAGTCGAAGAAGCCGTTCTCGGGGATCATCCATTCGGTGAGCGTCGGCGGGTGTGGGATGCCGCCGATGCCGTTCGGGCCGCCGATGTAGTCGGTGTTGTTCGCCGTGATCCGGACGATCTCCCCGAAGCCGAGGGTCACGATCGCCAGATAGTCACCGCGCAGCCGTAGTGTCGGAGCACCCAGGATGATTCCCGACAGCGCGGACAGGATGACGCCGGCGAAGAGGATCTCCCAGAAGCTCCAGCCGAACTTCACCCCGAACACGGCCATCGTGTAGCCGCCGATGGCGAAGAAGGCCACGTATCCCAGGTCGAGCAGGCCCGCCTGCCCCACCACGACGTTGAGGCCGATCGCGAGCAGGATGTAGCCGCCGATCGGGAAGAACAGCAGCGTCGGCCAGTCGGTGTAGGGGGACATGACGTTGCCGATGCCGTCCGCAGGCAACACCAGCGCGACGACGATCAGGATCAGGTAGACGAGCCAGCGCGCCCACCCGGGAGCATCCGACCAGCGGTCACGGACCGAGTCGGACGCCGAGGAGTACGCGCCGCGTACTCGGGTGAGTGGGTCGGTGGAGGAATTGTTCATGCGCGCGCCTGCTGGAGAGACTCACCGAGAATGCCGGTGGGACGGAACATGAGGACAAGCACCAGAACGCTGAATGCCACGACATTCTGCCATTCCGAGCCGAAGATCGCCGAGCCGTACATCTCGAAGAGCCCGAGCAGGAAGCCGCCGACCAGCGCGCCCCGAAGATTGCCGATACCGCCGAGCACCGCGGCCGTGAACGCCTTGATGCCCAGCAGGAACCCGACGTCGTACCTGGTCTCCTCGAAGCGGAGCATGTAGAGCGCCGCCGCGACACCGGCCATCGCACCGCCGATCGCGAACGTCGCGGTGACGATCCGGTCGATGTTGACGCCCATCAGCACCGCCGTCTCCGGATCCTGCGCGGTCGCGCGGATACCGCGACCGAGCTTGGTCCGCTCCACGAAGACGTCGAGCAGGACCATCATCAGGACCGCGCCGACGATCACGATGAGCCGGTCGTTTGAGAGCTCGAAGCTCCCGATGTGGACCGCGTCCGACTTCTGGACGAAGTGTCCCTGGATGGGCAGCGCGCCCTTCTCCTTGGGGAGGTGGAAGGCCGCGGGGATGACCACCCGCGCGAAGAGCTGCTGCAGGAACAGCGACGCGCCGATGGCAGAGATGAGTGCCGCCAGCCGGGACGCCCCATGGCGCCGCAGCGGCCGGTAGGCCACATACTCCAGGATGACGGCGCTGCCGCCGGATGCGACCGCACCTGCCACGGCGAGCACGATGAGCAGCCCGATCAGGGCGAAACCGCTCACGTTGGACGGCATGCCGAACAGGTGGAGCGTTCCGAGGACGGCGAACGTGCCGATCATGAAGATCTCGGAGTGGGCGAAGTTGATGAGACGTAGAACGCCGTAGACCATCGTGTAGCCGAGCGCCATCAGCGCGTAGATCGCGCCCAGCGACAGCCCGTCGATGGTGTAGGGCCAGAACTGTTCGAAAAGGTTGTTCAAGTTTGTTCGCCTTCGCCGCAGGAGCGGAAGCGACATGCGCTCCCGCTCCTGCGCGTTACCTGGGGCCGCCTGACAGGCGGACGGGTTACTTGACCGTCGCGGTCTTGGCGTTGCCCAGCAGGGGCAGCTGGGCCCCCTTGACCTGGTAGACGTAGACGTCCGTCGCGGTCGGCTCGCCGGCCGAGCTGAACTTGATCTTCTTGGAGACGCCCGCCATGTCGATCGTCGACAGGAAGGTGTTGATCTTCTCCGTCGTGGTGTTGCCGGCCTTGATGGCCGCGATGAACGCGGTCGCCGCGTCGTAACCCTCAGCGGAGTAGATCGCGGTGTCGGCGCCGAACTTGGCCTTGTAGTCCGCCGCGAACTTCTTGCTCGCGGCACCCGCGGTGCCGTTCGGGTCGATCAGGCAGGGGCAGCCGATGATCGAACCGTTGGCGGTCGTGCCGCCCGCACCGGCCGCGAGACCCTTGTCCAGCGAACCGTCACCCGACAGGAACCGGGCCCTCACGCCGCCCTCACGGAGCTGCTTGAGCAGCTTGCCCGCCTGCGCGTAGTAACCGCCGAAGAAGATCGCGTCCGGCGCGAACGCCTTGGCCTTGTTGACCGTCGAGGAGTAGTCCGAACCCTGAACGTCGATCGCGTCCACGGAGGTCGTGGCGCCGGCCTTCATCACGGTCGACCTGACCGTGGCGGCGAGCGGCTTACCGTACTCGGAGGCGTCGTGGATGATGAAGACCTTCTTGGCCCTCAGCTGGCGCGCGATGAAGCCGCCGATCCCGGCACCCTGCACATTGTCGTTGCCGATGAGCCGGTGCCAGTACTTCCAGCCGTGCGTGGCCAGCGCCGCGTTGGTCGCGGACGCCGAGATGCTCGGCACCTTGCCCTCTTCGAGGACCGGGTCCACCTGGGCGGACTCACCGGAGAACGCCGGCCCGATCAGTCCCACGATCTTGTCCTTGGTGATCGCCTGCTTGACCAGCGGCACGGCCTGCTCGCCCTTGCCCTGGCTGTCGTAGGTCTTAAGTGTGATCTTGACCTTCGGGCTGGTCGCGTTGTACTCGTCGACCGCCAGCTGGGCAGCCTGCTTCGGCGGGATGACGATGCCGGAGTTCTCACCGGTCAGGTCACCCATGAAGCCGAGCGTGACGGTGTCGCCGCCGCCGCCACTGCCACTGCTGTCGGACTTTCCACCACAGGCGGACGCGCCGAGCGCCAACGCCGCGCTCACCGCGACCACGCCGGTGATCTTCATTATCTTGCTACGCAAAGCCAATCTTCCTTCCATAACCATCTGCACGGGGGGTACGCCAAGGCGCCCCAGGACGTTCATTCGGCTTTGCAGGCGCTTTTTCACGATTCCTGGGGCTAGGTCAACTAGTACATCGATTTGCCGGTCAGGAGGTGATGAATCCGGTCATGGTGTTATTGCTTCGTTACTGGTCCGTGCCACAACCGTCAGGAGCCGACGACGGTCAATGGGAAGTAAAGGCCGCAGGTCAGAGACCCGAAGATCAACCGCTCGCAGAGTGAGAGCACGGTCACTCGGCGTCGCCGGCGGACGCCTGTCCGAGGCCGCCGGCGATCACCGCTTCGGCCACCGCGCGCATCGACATGCGCCGGTCCATCGAGGTCTTCTGGATGAAGCGGAATGCCTCCGGCTCGCTCCAGCCGCGGGCGGTCTGCAGCAGGCCCTTCGCGCGGTCGACGGCCTTACGGGTCTCCAGCCGGTCTTCCAGCGTGGTGACCTCGGCCTCCAGGCTCCTGATCTCCTGGAACCGGCTCACCGCCATCTCGATCGCGGGGACGAGGTCGGCCTTGGTGAAGGGCTTGACGAGGTACGCCATCGCCCCGGCCTCGCGGGCCCGCTCCACCAGCTCGCGCTGGGAGAAGGCGGTGAGGATGACGACGGGCGCGATCCGGTCCGCGGCGATGCGCTCGGCCGCCGAGATACCGTCGAGGACGGGCATCTTGACGTCCAGGATCACCAGGTCGGGCGCATGCTCGGCGGTGAGCCTGACGGCGGTCTCGCCGTCGCCGGCCTCACCGACGACCTCATAGCCGTCTTCTTCGAGCATCTCCTTGAGGTCGAGCCTGATCAGGCCCTCGTCCTCGGCGATCACAACGCGGCGCGGGGTCTCGGTCACGCGCACGAGCGTACCCGGACCCGCTATCCTCGTACCTACCGCGGTGCCCCTAAGAAGGGCATCGGGGCGCTTTCCGGAATAGCAAGCGTTTCCGGAACGATGCCGGGATGTCGGAATAGGTAGACGAGGACGCCTCAAAAGCGTTTGTCCGAAAGGACGTGCGGGTTCGAGTCCCGCTCCCGGCACTTCGAAATCAGCCTGTCTCCACGGCGCCACTCACTGTCAGATCCGCACTGAATTCAGGCAGGACAGAAAACGCGCTGACTCTCTCGCGTTTTTCGCACCACTCTCGGCCACCTCTGGCGGAGTGGCAGCGTGATGGTGAACGGCTACTCCAGGCACCCGGTGGACCGGATGGAGGAGTGCGTGGAACCGGAGCACCGACCGGCCCGACCGTGGACGGTCGTGGCCGGTGGCGCCGGCGGCAGGCCTCAGACCGGCCGGGACTGCGCGATGGCGTCGCCGATCCGGTGAACGCGCAGGGCGTTGGTGGAGCCCGCGGTGCCCGGAGGTGAGCCGGCCACGATGACGACGCGGTCGCCCTTCTGGCAGCGGCCGATCTCCAGGAGCGCCGACTCCACCTGGCGGACCATCTCGTCGGTGTGGAAGACCTCGGGCACCGTGAACGTCTCCACGCCCCAGACGAGCGCGAGCTGGCTGCGCGTCTCGGGAAGGGCGGTGAAGGCCAGCAGCGGGACCGGCGAACGGTAGCGCGACAGGCGGCGCGCGGTCTCGCCGGTCATCGTGAAGGCGACCAGGGCCTTTGCCCCCACCGTCGCGCCGACCTCGGCCGCGGCACGGGCGATCGCGCCGCCGATGGTCTCGGGGACCCGGTCGAGCGAGTGGGTGGCGCGCAGGGTGCTCTCTTCGGCGGCACAGACGATGCGGCTCATGGTCTGGACGGACTCGATCGGATAGTCACCGACGCTGGTCTCACCGGACAGCATGACGGCGTCGGCGCCCTCGAAGACGGCACCCGCGACGTCGGACACCTCGGCGCGGGTCGGCCGCGGTGCGCTGATCATGGATTCGAGCATCTGGGTGGCGACGATGACCGGACGGGCCTTTTCGCGGGTGAGCTCGATGGCGCGCTTCTGGACGATGGGCACCTGCTCGAGGGGGAGCTCGACGCCGAGGTCGCCACGGGCGACCATGATGCCGTCGAAGGCCTCGACGATCTCTTCCAGGTACTCCACGGCCTGCGGCTTTTCGATCTTGGCGAGGAGCGGGACGGTGCGTCCCTCCTCGTCCATGATGCGGCGTACCGGTTCGGCGTCGTCCGGGGTGCGCACGAAGGACAGCGCGATCATGTCGGCGCCCAGGCGGAGGGCGAAGCGGAGGTCCTCTTCGTCCTTCTGGGTGAGGGCGGGGACACTGACGGCCACACCGGGCAGGTTGAGGCCCTTGTGGTCGGAGACCATGCCACCGACGAGCACGCGGGTGCGGACCCTCGGCCCCTCGACCGCGGTGACGTTGAGGACGACCCGTCCGTCGTCGATGAGGATCGAGTCACCGGGACCCACGTCCCCGGGGAGGCCACCGTAGGTGGTGGAGACCTGGGTGCGGTCGCCGGGCACGTCCTCGGTGGTGACGGTGAACTCGTCGCCGAGGGTGAGGCGGACGGGACCGTCGGCGAACCGGCCGAGCCGGATCTTGGGGCCCTGGAGATCGGCGAGGATGCCGAGGGCGCGTCCCGTGTTCTTCGCTGCCTCGCGCAGGAGGTGGTAGACCTCCTCGTGCTGCTGCTGGGTGCCGTGGCTCATGTTGAGCCGGGCGATATCGATGCCGGCCTCCACCAACGCGGTAATGCGCTCGGGGCTGGAGCAGGCAGGGCCTATGGTGCTGACGATCTTTGCTCGGCGACTCACATGTACAACTGTAGGTAGTTACTCGTGAGTACGTGTATTCGTGCAGGTCGTCGTCGTTGGGAGTTCACCCATTGGTCTAGACCCGAGACCCCGGGGACCCCCGTGGTGCGGGCCGGCGGCGACGCCTGAGCGCCGCCGCCGGCCCGTGACCTCCCTGCGCCTCGTCAGCTGGAGGCGAAGACCTCGACGATCTGCTGGCAGTACGCCTTGAGGTCGTCGGGCTTGCGGCTGGTCACCAGCGTGTTGGGGCCGGCGGTGCAGACCTGTACCTCTTGGTCCACCCACGTGCCACCGGCATTGCGGATGTCGGTCTTCACGCTCGGCCACGAGGTGAGAGTGCGGCCGCGTACGACGTCGGCCTCGACGAGGGTCCAGGGCGCGTGGCAGATCGCCGCGACCGGCTTGGCCGCGTCGAAGAACCCGCGGACGAACGCGACGGCCTTCGCGTCCATCCTGAGGAAGTCGGGGTTGGCGACTCCCCCGGGCAGCGCGAGCCCGTCGAACTCGTCCACCGACACCTCGTCGAGTGTCGCGTCGATCGGGAAGGTGTCGGCCTTCTCCAGGTGGTTACGGCCCTGGGCCTCACCGGGCTTGGTGGAGATGAGACGGGGCGTTCCGCCCGCCTGCTCGACGGCCTTCCATGGCTCGGTCAGTTCGACCTGCTCGATCCCGTCGGGAGCGACGAGGAAGGCGATCGTCTTGCCCTGCAGCTGCGTGCTCATGAGGTGGAACCTCCCCTGATCGGTCTGTGAGCGTCGTTCGCTCCACTTGGCCCTCCCCTCGATGCCGCGGTGTATTCACGGCCCGCGCGGATGAGGGCGAGAAAGTGACGTGCGTCACCGCCCGCGTACGCCGGGCAGCGTAAGCCCGTCATCGCCCCCCAGCCACGTCATGACTCTTTTTGTCGGGCGTTTCGACATTAATGCCGTAGTCGTCCAGCCGAATTTGCACACGCCCCCTTTCATGCGCCATTTTGCTACGGGTGTTCTTCAGATCTCTGCCGGACAGGAGCGTGCCAGATGCCGGAACTGACCCGTCGCCGCCTGTTCAGTGCGGCGGGCGCGATGGCGGCGGCTACATTCGCCGCGGAGTTCCTGCCACGCAATGTGCGACGGGCGATGGCCGAAACGCCCACCGACGTGAGGGGACGCCTCGCCGACATCAAGCACGTCGTTATCCTCATGCAGGAGAATCGCTCGTTCGACCATTACTTCGGGACTCTTCCGGGCGTACGCGGTTTCTCCGACCCCGGCGCGATCACGTTGAGCACCGGAAGGTCGGTCTTCTACCAGCCCGACCCGGTCAACCCTGCCGGCTACCTGCTGCCGTTCCGCCTGGACACGAGGACCACGAACGCCCAGGCGATCCCATCGACCAGCCACGCCTGGTCGGTGCAGCACAACGCCTGGAACAACGGGAAGATGGACAACTGGCTGCCCGCGCACCGCACCGCCGACGGCGTGAACGCCCCGTACATCATGGGATATCACGCGCGTGATGACATCCCGTTCCAGTTCGCTCTGGCCGAATCGTTCACCATCTGCGACCGCTACTTCTGCTCGGTGCTGGGACCGACCTGGCCGAACCGCCTTTATCTGATGAGCGGCACGATCGACCCAGGCGGCACGAAAGGCGGGCCGGTCATCGGAAACCAGGACCCGGTGCCGTACGCGTGGAAGACGTATCCAGAGGCCCTGACCGACGCCGGAGTCGACTGGAGGGTCTACCAGGAGGTCGACAATTATGGCTGCAATGTCCTCGAATATTTTGACTCGTTCCAGCAGGCCCCCACGGCGACGCCGCTCTTCCAGAGCGCTCTGCGCACGTACTCGTCGGGCCAGTTCGAGTACGACGCGGCACACGACCGCCTGCCGACCGTCTCGTGGATCATTCCGACGAGCTACCAGTCCGAGCATCCGGACTACACGCCGGCGGCCGGCGCCGACTACGTCGCGAGCAAGATCGACGCCATCGCGTCGAACCCGGACGTGTGGAAGAAGACCGTCTTCATCCTCAACTACGACGAGAACGACGGGCTGTTCGACCACGTCCCTCCCCCGGTGCCTCCGGGCGGGACCGCGGACGAGTTCGTGCGCGGGCTGCCGATCGGCGGCGGCTTCCGCGTGCCGTGCGTGATCGTCTCGCCGTGGACGCAGGGCGGCTGGGTCGCTCGTGAGGCGTTCGACCACACCTCCACGCTGCGGTTCCTCGAACGCCTCACCGGTGTGCGCGTCCCCAACCTGACCAACTGGCGGCGGGAGGCATTCGGTGACCTCACCTCGGCCCTCGGGCTCGTCTCCAAGGGCCGCCCGCCGCGGCTGCCGGACACGAAGCGCCGGCTGGAGGAGGCGGCGCGCGACGTGGCGACGCTGCCCGTGCCCAGGTTCCCGGACGCCGACCAGACGCCTCCCCGGCAGGAGAAGGGCCCGCGGCCCCGCCCCCGCGGCTGAACCCGCAGAAGGGACTCGACATGCGGACACGGTCTTCACGGCGGTGGTGTCTCCTCCTGGGCGCCGCCGGCGCGGTGGGTCTGCTCGCGCCTGCCGTATCGGCGCCCGCGGACACCGGGGCGCCGTCACCGGCGGGGCGCCCCACGCCGGTGAACAGCGCACCCGGCGCCCCGAAGTGGGCTCCGGGTTCGCAGCCGGGGCAGCGCTCCGCGGCCCGGCTGGCCCCCGGTGACTACCGGGCGTACGTCGCGCTGGCCGGTGACTACCGGGTGGCCGCGATCGACGTGGCCACCCGGGCGTTCGTGGGGAAGGGCATCGCCACCGACGCCGCGCAGGGCGTGGCGGTCACGCCCGACGGCGGCAAGCTCTACATCGCCAACACCGGCCAGTACGAGGTGATCGTCGCCGACGCGGTCACGGGTGCCGCGCGGCCCGTGCACGTCGGCCCGTACCCGCGCGACGTGGCGGTCTCCCCCGACGGCCGCAAGGCGTACGCGACGGTGACCGGCGGCGACACCGGCCGTGGCGGCTCGGACGTCGTCGCGGTGATCGACACCGAGACCGACCAGGTGGTCCGCGACATCCACGTGGGTACCGCGCCCCGGCAGGTCGTCTTCTCCCGCGACGGCCGGCGTGCCTACGTCACCCACGACGGTGGTGTCACGGTGATCGACGCGGCGAAGGACGAGGTGGTGCGGTCGATCCGCGACTCGGGAGGACCACAGGGCATCGCCGTCGACCCGGCCGGCCGGCGGCTCTACGTGGCCGAGCCGATCGCCGGGCGGGTGTCGGTGATCGACGCGGCGACCGGCAAGGTGCGGGGCAGGATCCCCGCCGGTGACCGGCCGTGGGCGGTTGACCTCACGCCGGACGGCTCAAGGGCCTACGTCGCGGAGATGAACAGCAACGCCGTGGCGGTCGTCGACACGGTGACCCGCCGGGTGAAGGGCACGATCGCCGTCGGGAAGCTGCCCGAGTCGGTCGCGGTGACACCGGACGGGTCGGAGGTGTGGGTCGGCAACGGGTTCTCGGGCAGCGTGTCGGTGATCGACGTGGCGTCCGGAGGCGTCGTCGCGACGATCGTGGGGGGCGTCGGCACCAAGCCGATCAACGCGGCGCCGGTGGGCATCGCCTTCGGGAACGCGCCCCCGGCGGCCTGAGCGCCTCAGGAACCGGCGAGGATCGCCTGGATCTCCAGACCGACCTCGATCTCGTCACCGAGCACGAGCCGGTCGCCCTGCAGCGGGATGTTGAACTCGATGCCGAAGTCGGAGCGCAGGATCCGGGTGGAGGCGGTGAAGCCGGCACGGATCCCGCCCCACTGGTCGACACCGGCGCCGTGGAACTCGGTGAGCAGGCTGACCGGGCGGGTGACGCCGCGGATGGTGAGCTCGCCGTCGACGGTGTAGCGGGGGTGCCGGGCACGCCTGCCGGTGCGGGCCGGCAAGACGGATCTCGCGGTGAACGTGATGTTCGGATGGTTCGCGGCGTCGAGGATCTTCGCGGAGCGGATCAGCTCGTCGCGTTCGGCGTTCCTGGTGTCGATGGAGGCGATGATGATCTCGGCGTGGGCGGCCGAGGCGAAGACGTCCTCGGCGATGACGATGCGCCCGCCGAAATCGGTGAAGACGCCCCGCACCGTCGTCATCAGGTGCCGCACGCTGAAGGTGATCTCAGAATGGGCGGGGTCGATGCGCCACGTGCCGGCGGTGATCTCCGGTGCGGTGATGGTCTCCGTCATGTCCTTCTTCCCGAAGCGGCGCTGTCGAGCGCACCAATGTAGTTGAAACGGCATCCAGAACGCACATCAACCGTCGATTCGCGTCACACAGGACACCGATGGTATGCGGTTGGTCTGTCCGGTGTTCGACTGGAACGGCGGGTTCTGGTGACGCGGAGTGCGCAACGAAAGACGCCCTGCCGTACCCCGGAGGGTGCGGCAGGGGGTCCGGATCGGCCCTGGGCCGAATGTCAGACGAGCGGGCGGGCGGTGGGCGGGATGGCGATCGGCAGGGCGGTGCGGCCCATGAGCCATTCATCCACACCGGCCGCCGCGGACCGGCCCTCGGCGATCGCCCAGACGATCAGCGACTGGCCGCGGCCCATGTCACCGGCGGCGAAGACGCCGTCGACCGAGGTCGCGTACGCGCCGTCGCGTACGACGTTGCCGCGCTGGTCCAGCTCGACGCCGAGCTGGTCGAGCAGGCCCTCGCGCTTCGGGCCGAGGAAGCCCATGGCCAGGGTGACGAGCTCGGCCGGGATCTCCCGCTCGGTGCCGGGGATCGGCTTGAAGCCGGTGGCCGGTCCCTCGACGTCGACGAGACGCAGCGCCGTGACGCGCCCGTTCTCGTCCCCGAGGAACTCCTGGGTGTTGACCGCGTAGGCGCGCTCGCCGCCGAGGTCGCCCAGCTCCTCGTGGGCCGACTCCATCTTGAACAGCATCGGGTAGGTCGGCCACGGCTGGCCGTCGGGCCGCGCCTCCGGCGGCCGCGGCAGGATCTCCAGCTGGGTGATGGAGCGCGCGCCCTGGCGTACGGCCGTGCCGATGCAGTCGGCGCCGGTGTCGCCGCCGCCGATGACGACGACGTGCTTGCCCTCGGCGGAGATCGGGGCGGCCGCCAGGTCGCCCTCCTGCACCCGGTTGGACAGCGGCAGGTACTCCATCGCCTGGTGCACGCCCCGCAGGTCGCGGCCGGGGACGGACAGGTCGCGCCAGACCGTCGCCCCACCGGCGAGCACCACCGCGTCGTAGGCCTCCCGCAGCTCATCGCCGGTCATGTCGACGCCGACGTTGACCGAGGTGCGGAACTCCGTGCCCTCGGCCCGCATCTGCCCGACCCTGCGGTCAAGGTGCTCCTTCTGCATCTTGAACTCGGGGATGCCGTAGCGCAGCAGCCCGCCGATCCGGTCGGCGCGCTCGTAGACGACCACGTCGTGGCCGGCGCGCGTCAGCTGCTGAGCGGCGGCGAGCCCGGCCGGACCGGACCCGACCACGGCGACCCTCTTGCCCGTCTTGACGGCCGGCGGCCTCGGCGTGACCCAGCCCTCGGCGAACGCCCGGTCGATGATCTCGACCTCGACACGCTTGATCGCGACAGGGTCGGAGTTGATGCCGAGCACGCAGGCGGACTCACACGGCGCCGGGCACAGCCTCCCGGTGAACTCCGGGAAGTTGTTGGTGGCGTGCAGGCTTTCGATGGCCTCGCGCCAGGTGCCGCGGCGTACGAGGTCGTTCCACTCGGGGATGAGGTTCCCCAGCGGGCAGCCGTTGTGGCAGACCGGGATGCCGCAGTCCATGCAGCGCGCCGCCTGCTTGTTCAGCGACGCCTCGGGGAAGTCCTCGTACACCTCGAGCCAGTCACGGATCCGCACGTCGACCGGGCTACGTACCGGGAGTTCCCGCGGATGGGTCATGAAGCCCTTAGGGTCGGCCATGTCTCCCCCTTCACCCGTTGCTGGCGGCCATGACCGCCTCGTCGATGTCGCGGCCCTCGGCCTGGGCCTTGGCCCGTGCGGTCAGCACGCGCTTGAAGTCGCGCGGCATGATCTTGCCGAAGCGCTCGACGGCCTCGTCCCAGCCGTCGAGCAGCCCAGCGGCGACCGTCGAACCGGTTTCGGCGTGATGACGCGCGACGATGTCGCGCAGGATGCCGCGGTCCTCGTCGTCCAGTGGCTCCAGGTCGACCATCTCCATGTTGACCTGTTCCTGTCGCAGGTCCAGGACGTACGCGATGCCCCCGGACATCCCCGCGGCGAAGTTGCGGCCGACCGGACCGAGGACGACCACCCGTCCGCCGGTCATGTACTCGCAGCCGTGGTCACCGACGCCCTCGACGACGGCGGTCGCCCCGGAGTTGCGGACACAGAAGCGCTCGCCGACGACGCCGCGAATGAACGCCTCCCCGGAGGTGGCGCCGTAGAGGATCACGTTGCCGGCGATGATCTGCTCGTGGGCCGCGAACGTCGACTCGGCGGGCGGGCGTACGCTGATGCGCCCGCCGGACAGCCCCTTGCCGACGTAGTCGTTGGCGTCGCCGACCAGGCGGAGCGTGATCCCGCGGGGCACGAAGGCGCCGAAGGACTGCCCCGCCGAGCCGGTGAGGGTGATGTCGATCGTGTCGTCGGGCAGCCCGCCGGCCCCCCACTTACGGGTGACCTCGTGGCCGAGCATGGTGCCGACCGTGCGGTTGACGTTGCGTACGGGCATCTCCAGGCGGGTGGCGTTGCCGTACGCGATGGCGCCCTCGGCGAGCTGGATGAGGGTGTTGTCCAGGGCCTTCTCCAGGCCGTGGTCCTGCGTGGCGGTGTTGCGCAGCGGCGTGCCCTCGGGCAGCTCGGGCCGGTGCAGGATCGGCGCGAGGTCCAGCCCGGAGGCCTTCCAGTGGTCGACGGCCTTGGCGGCGTCGATCAGCTCCACGTGCCCGATCGCCTCTTCGAGGGAGCGGAAGCCGAGCGCGGCCAGGTTCTCGCGTACCTCTTCGGCGATGAACTCGAAGAAGTTGACGACGAACTCCGGCTTGCCGTTGAAGCGCTTGCGCAGCTCCGGGTTCTGGGTGGCGACGCCGACCGGGCAGGTGTCGAGGTGACAGACGCGCATCATGACGCAGCCCGAGACGACGAGAGGCGCGGTGGCGAAGCCGAACTCCTCGGCGCCGAGCAGTGCCGCGATGATCACGTCCCGGCCGGTCTTCATCTGACCGTCGGTCTGCACGACGATGCGGTCGCGCAGGCCGTTGAGCAGCAGCGTCTGCTGGGTCTCGGCGAGGCCGAGCTCCCAGGGCGCGCCGGCGTGCTTGATGGAGGTCAGCGGCGAGGCACCGGTGCCGCCGTCGTGCCCGGAGATGAGCACGACATCGGCGTGCGCCTTGGAGACACCCGCGGCGACCGTGCCGACCCCGACCTCGGCGACGAGCTTGACGTGCACGCGCGCCGAGGGGTTGGCGTTCTTGAGGTCGTGGATGAGCTGGGCGAGGTCCTCGATCGAGTAGATGTCATGGTGCGGCGGCGGCGAGATCAGGCCGACGCCGGGCGTGGAGTGCCGGGTCTTGGCGATCCACGGGTACACCTTGTGCGCCGGGAGCTGGCCGCCCTCGCCGGGCTTGGCGCCCTGCGCCATCTTGATCTGCAGGTCGTCGGCGTTGGTGAGGTATTCGGAAGTCACGCCGAATCGGCCGGAGGCCACCTGCTTGATCGCCGAGCGGCGCAGGTCACCGTTGCCGTCCGGGGTGAAGCGCTCCGGGTCCTCGCCGCCCTCGCCGGTGTTGGACTTGCCGCCGATGCGGTTCATCGCGATGGCGAGGTTCTCGTGCGCCTCGGCGGAGATGGAGCCGTAGGACATCGCGCCGGTGGAGAACCGCTTGATGATGGACTCGACCGGCTCGACCTCGTCGATCGGGATCGGTGGCCGGGCGCCCTCGCGCAGCCGGAACAGGCCGCGCAGGGTCATCAGCTTGGCCGCCTGCTCGTCGACGAGCCGGGTGTAGTCCTTGAACAGCTCGTAGCGGCGGGTCCGGGTCGAGTGTTGGAGCTTGAACACCGTCTCGGGATTGAACAGGTGGTGTTCGCCCTCCCGGCGCCACTGGTATTCGCCGCCGACGTCCAGCGTGCGGTGCGTGGCGCCGTTGCCGCCCGGCGGGTACGCGCGGCGATGCCGCTGCGCGACCTCCTCGGCGAGCACGTCGAAACCGACACCCCCGAGCCGCGACGTGGTGCCGGCGAAGCACTCGTCGATGACCTCGGCGCCGAGGCCGATCGACTCGAAGATCTGCGCGCCGGTGTAGGACGCGACCGTGGACACGCCCATCTTGGACATGATCTTCAGGACGCCCTTGCCGTAGGCCTTGACCAGGTTACGCACGGCGGTGGGGCGGTCGACGTCGAGGTCGCCGGCCTCGACCAGGTCCTCGACCGTCTCGATGGCGAGGTAGGGGTTGACGGCGGACGCGCCGTAGCCGATGAGCAGTGCCATGTGGTGGCACTCGCGTGCGTCGGCGGTCTCGACCACCAGGCCGACCCGGGTGCGGGACTTCTCCCGGATCAGGTGATGGTGGACGGCACCGGTGAGCAGCAGCGAGGGGATCGGCGCCCGCGACGCGCCGGCGCCCCGGTCGGACAGCACCAGAATGCGCGCACCGTCCTTGATCGCCGCGGAGACCTCGTCGCAGATCTCCTCGAGCCGCTGGGACAGTGCCGCTCCCCCGCCGGTCACGTCGTACAGACCGGACACGACGTGGGGGGCGAAGCCCGGCAGGTCGGCCTCGTCGTTGAGATGGATGATCTTGGCGAGTTCCTCGTTGTCGAGGATCGGCGTGGGCAGCACGAGCCGCCGGCACGAGTGCGGGCCCGGAGTGAGCAGGTTGGCCTCGGGACCGAGGGTGGACTGCAGGCTCGTCACGAGCTCTTCGCGGATCGCGTCCAGTGGCGGGTTGGTCACCTGCGCGAACAGCTGCTTGAAGTAGTCGAACAGCTGGCGCGAGCGGCTGGACAGCACGGCCGGCGGTGTGTCGGTGCCCATCGAGCCGATCGGCTCGGCACCGTTCCGCGCCATGGGCGAAAGGATGATCTTGAGTTCTTCGGAGGTGTAGCCGAAGATCTGCTGTCGCTTGACGAGCGTCTCGTGCGTCGCGCCCTGCCCGGCGCCCGTCTCGGAGATGGCCCGCAGCTCACGCCGCGGCAGCTCCTCGAACCGGATCAGCCCGGCGTGCAGCCACTCGGCGTACGGGTGCTCGGCGGCGAGCTCGGCCTTGATCTCGTCGTCCTCGACGATACGGCCCTGCGCGGTGTCGACCAGGAAGATCCGGCCGGGCTGCAGGCGGCCCTTGCGGACGACCTTGGCGGGCTCGATGTCGAGGACGCCGGCCTCGCTGGCCAGGACGACGAACCCGTCATCGGTGACCCAGAAGCGTCCCGGGCGCAGGCCGTTGCGGTCGAGTACGGCACCGACGACGGTGCCGTCGGTGAACGTGACGCTGGCCGGGCCGTCCCAGGCCTCCATGAGCGTGGAGTGGAACTCATAGAACGCCCGGCGCGCCGGGTCCATCCCGGAGTGGTTCTCCCACGCCTCCGGGATCATCATGAGCACCGAGTGCGGCAGCGACCGGCCACCGAGGTGGAGCAGCTCGAGGCACTCGTCGAACGAGGCCGTGTCGCTGGCTTCGATGTCGATGACCGGGAAGATCCGGGACAGGTCGCCGGGGAGTACGTCGGACTCCAGCAGCGCCTCGCGGGCCCGCATCCAGTTGCGGTTGCCCTTGACCGTGTTGATCTCCCCGTTGTGCGCGATGAAGCGGTACGGGTGGGCCAGCTCCCAGGCCGGGAAGGTGTTGGTCGAGAACCGCGAGTGCACCAGCGCGATCGCGCTGCTGTAGCGGCGGTCCGACAGGTCGGGGAAGAACGGCTCCAGCTGCGGGGTGGTCAGCATCCCCTTGTAGACGATCGTGCGGCTGGACAGGCTGGGGAAGTACACCCGCGCGTCCTGCTCGATGCGCTCGCGTGCGCAGAAGACGATGCGGTCGAGGTCCAGCTCGCGGGCGCCGCTCCGGGCGCTGAGGAACACCTGGGCGAAGTGCGGCATGACGCGCCGCGCCGTCGGCCCGCAGAAGTCCGGGTCGTAGGGCAGCTCCCGCCAGCCGAGGACGGTCAGGCCCTCCTCGCCGGCGATCCGCTCGATCGTCGCGACCGCCTCGGCGCACTCCTCGGTGTCGACCGGCAGGAACGCGATGCCGGCGGCGTACGCTCCGGCCTCGGGAAGCGCGAAGTCCACGGCCTCACGGAACAGCTCGTCGGGGATCTGCGTGAGGATCCCCGCACCGTCCCCGTCATCGGGTTCGGCGCCCTTGGCGCCACGGTGATCGAGGTTCCTCAGGACGGTCAAGGCTTTGACCACGATCTCGTGGCTCTTTCGCCCGGCAAGATCAGCGACCATGCCGACGCCGCACGCGTCGTGCTCGTTGGCGGGGTCGTACAGACCTTGGCGCGCGGGGCGTCCCTGGCCCGGAGTCATGGCGGCAGGCACCATCAACCCTCCCGTCGTCTCGTTCTGCTCCTTCATCAGTGCAGTCCGGGACGACGTTGGCCCTGCTGCGGTGACTAGAGGTTACAGCACTGTCTGTTTCATCCCCGACGCGACATGATCGCGAAACTTACCGAACTGTGTCCATCTAGTGTCAATGCGGCAGTTCACCGCTTTGATTCCCTAGTGGCGGTGGAAGAGAAACTGCTTGCCGGCCTGTTGCACCGCCGAGCTGGGACTGATCGTGTCGATCCCGTACCGGTCGCCCTGGACGCCGTCCACCCGTCCGGCCCAGCCGACCACGACGAAGTGGCCGTACGAGCCGCTCTCGGCGCCGGTCGGTGCGCTGCCGAACTTCCCGACCGGCGAGGCACCGGTCACCGGCAGGAAGAAACCCTTGCCCGACTTGGGGTCCAGGTCGTCCAGGAACGCGTTGGCCGAGGTGACGTCCTTGAGGTTGAAGATCGCCAGCTGGCCGACCCAGTGCTGGTCGTCGGAGACGTACGCGGCGCGGATCACCTGGGTACACCCGTAGCCCTGCAGTGCCGTCTTGAGCGCCGGTCCCGAGACGGTGCCGCCACAGTCGGTGTCGAGCCGGCCGGTGCCCTGGATATTGAAGGTCGTTCCGTCGGAGGTGTCCTTGTAGGCCTTGGCCTCCGCGTCGGCGAACACCTCGCCCAGCGTCATCGGCTTGGAATCCTGGCTGGCCGTGTTGAGGGAGTCCCAGAGCGACCAGGACTTCATCGAGTTGTAGTTCGCCGGCTTGTTCTGACCGCCGCCGGACGCCGGGGCCCCGCCGGTCGAGGAGGACGCCGCGGCCGACGGAGTCGACCGCGGCGTGCCGTCGTCACCGCCACTGGCCGCCAGGTAGTACGCACCGCCCAGTGACACGCCGACGAGCACCAGCGCACCGACGATGACCAGCGCGATGACGCCCGCGCTGCTCTTCTTGGGCGGCGGCCCCAACGGCGGGGGGTACATCGGCGGCGGGCCGCCCGGCATCGGCTCCGGCCCCTGCCAGCCCTGCATGGGCGGCGGCGGATACCCGCCGGGCTGGGGAGGCGTCCCGTACCCGCCCTGCGGGGGCGGCGCACCCCAGGGCTGGCCCCCGGGGGGAGGCTGACCGGGGCCCATAGGGGGGTAGGGGTAACTCATCTGAAGCTCCTCGGGGGGCACCGCGCATCGGTGAATGAGTAGAGCTTAGAACGTCATTCGCCGCCTTTGCCGGAATGTGAGCCCGACGATTTCCCGGCGCGCCGACTAAGGGGGTCAGGCAGGCCCATTCCGGTGTGGGCCCCGGCGCCTTGTCAGTGCTGAGCCGGCCCGGTCGCGCGTACGAGGACCGCGTTGGGACGGCCCGTCGTCACCAGCAGGGACAGCAGCGCCGCGTCGGTCTCATCGCCGGTGCCATCGGCGCGCTGCACCCAGGTGATCACCGCGTAGTGGCCCATCGCCACCCCGCGGGCGATGCTGAAATCCTGTCCCAACGACACTGATCGGGGCGGTACGAGGGGAAAGCCGCCGCCCGACAGGGGATCGGCGTCGGCGACCACCTGGTCCGCCGCGCGCGAATCCCGCAGATTGAAGACCGTCACCATGGCGGTGAAATGCGTGTCGGAATACGTGGCGCGTGCGACCTGGGTGCAACCGCCCTGCTGGAGCCGGCCGGCGAGGCGTGTCCCCCAGATGGCCGCGATGCACTGGGAGCCGAGGCTGGAGGTGGTCAGTTTCAGCGACGCCTTCGCGTCGGTGTCGGTGATCTTCTTGGTGGCGAAGACCTCCGCCGCGGTGAGCGGCTTGCCGTCCTTGGCCCGGTCGGCGATCGCGTTGAAGGCCGCCGTCGAGGCCGCCTTGGAGTATGCCGACGCACCTGGTCCCTCGGTGCGGACACCCGTCAGCTTCGGAGCCGCCGTGCCCTTGTCCCCACCGCCGTCGCCGGAGATCACCAGCGCGATCACGGCCACCAGGGCCACGAACACGACTCCCCCGGCGGCGATGAAGTAGAAGAAGGGCGGAAACGACCCCGGACGCCGGGCCGGACGGCCCCGGCGGTCACGACGCTCAGGGCCCTGCGGCGGGTGCGCGGGAGGCTGCCCGTCGAAGTCTCCCCCCGAGCCCCGGCGGGAGCCGGTCCAGCCGGTCATCGCCCTATCCGCCGACGAGGACCAGGCGCTCCCAGACGAAGTCGTCGGCCCGTTCGATGGCGATGCTCGCGTCCAGCAGCTCGTTCATGGTCTGGGGAGCTGCGCCGCCGGCGCGCTCGACCCAGCTGATGACCACGTAGTGGCCGAACGACTGGCTGTACGCGGCGCTGAATCCGCTGCCGAAGTTCTCCGCGCCCGGGGCCGTCAGCGGTGAGACGAAGCCCGCGCTGCTGTTCGGGTCCAGGTCGCGCACGACCTGCTCTGCCCCCTGGAGCTGGGCGAGGTTCAGCGCGACGAACTGGCCGAGGTACTTGTTGTCCTGGCTGACGTAAGCGCCGCGGGCGACCTGTGTGCAGCCGTACTTCTTCAGGTCGGCCTGGAGCTCCTCGCCCCAGGTTGCCGACGCGCAGTCGGACAACTGCGAGCCCGCGAGCTTGAAGTGGTAGGCGCCGTGGCTGACCGACGCGGAGTCGCCGCCGAAGACCTCGCTCTTGTTGAGCGGGCGCTTGTCCTTGGCACGCTCGTTGAGCTTGTTGACCAGCGAGTTGGCCGGCGTGTTGACGTACACCTTCGGCGTCACCCGCGCGGCGGCCACGGCCTGGTCCTTCTTTCCGTCGCCTCCGCCCATCGTCACCACGGCGACGACGACGATCACGATGAGGACGGCGACCGCCGCACCACCGATGATCAGAAGGTTCCGGTTGGACCTACGCGCCGGGCGGCGCCTGCGCGAAGGCTTGCGCTCCTCGACACCGCCATATCCCATCTCGCTCACGAGCGGTGAGCTTAGCGAACGTGAGACCGCCGCATGTCCATATCGCCGTGCCGCCCTGACACGTCGGGTGCCGTAGAGCGTGGTTCGCGCACGTCAGACGGTGTTCGTGCCGATCAGGGATCCGACCGCGAAAGTGATGACCGCCGCGGCACCGCCGAGGATCAGCTGGCGCAGTCCGCCGTACCACCAGGACCGTGCCGTCACTCGCGACACGAGCGCCCCGGCGATGAACAGGCCGACCGCCGCGAGCAGCGCCGCCGGCCAGAGGTTCGTCGCGCCCAGGAGGTAGGGCAGCACGGGCAGGCACGCGCCGACCGCGAACGACAGGAACGAGGATCCGGCGGCGAGCACCGGCGAGGGAAGGTCGTCGGGATCGACGCCGAGCTCCTCACGGGCGTGGACGCCGAGCGCCCCCTCCGGGTCACGGGACAGCTGCCGGGCGACCTCACGGGCCAGCTCAGGGTCCAGACCGCGGCCTTCGTACAGCTGCGCGAGCTCGAGCTCCTCGGCCTCGGGCCGATGCTCCAGCTCCCGGCGCTCGACCTCGATCTCGGCCTGCGCCAGCTCCGCCTGGGAGGCGACGGAGATGTACTCCCCCGCCGCCATGGAGAACGCTCCGGCCGCGAGGCCGGCCAGCCCGGTGAGCACGATCACCTGGTGATGGGCGCGGCCACCGGCCACCCCGGCGATCAGGGCGAAGTTGGAGACCAGGCCGTCCATCGCGCCGAACACCGCCGGGCGCAGCCACCCGCCGGTCACGTCGCGGTGCTCGTGATGGATCTCGGCCCGCGGCCCGCCGGCCGCGGTGTCGTCGAC
The DNA here is from genome assembly GCA_025964685.1 of Actinoallomurus sp. Classification (GTDB taxonomy): domain Bacteria; phylum Actinomycetota; class Actinomycetes; order Streptosporangiales; family Streptosporangiaceae; genus Actinoallomurus. The sequence continues at coordinate 28,861 of JAOPYG010000160.1, forward strand.
CACGCTCATGAGATCTCCTGGGGGGATTACGACTTCGTCTCGCCCGGCTCGCCACCGGTCGAGGCCTTCTCCTTACCGCCGTCCTCACGCTGGGACACGCCGGTGTCGTCGGCGTCCTCGGCGATCGTGGCCGACGCACCGCCGTTCGTCTCCGGCTCGGCGGGGGTGAGGGACTCGGCGTCCTTACCGGCCTCGTCGCGGCCTTCGGCCGCCTCTGCGTCCTCGGACCGTACGCCGTCGGTCTCCGGCTCGGCGGGCCGGGGCGGAGCGGGGTCCTCGTCGGCCTCCGGGGCTTCGTCGGTGTCCACCGCCGTGCCCTCCTCCGACTCCGGTGTGGCGGGCCCGTCCGTGGCCGGCGGCTCGTCCGCGGGTTCGTCTCCGGGCTCGGCGGCGGCCGCGCCGACCGCGCCCTCGGGGATCTCGGTCCGGCTGCGGTAGAGGTAGAGGTAGGTGACCGCGCCGAGGAAGACGATCAGCGAGGTCCAGTCGTTGAGGCGCAGGCCGAGGATGTGGTGGGCGGAGTCGACGCGCAGCCACTCGATCCACGCGCGGCCGACCGTGTACGCCGCGACGTACAGGGCGAACGTGCGGCCCCAGGCGAGGCGGAAGCGCTTTTCCGCCCAGATGACCAGCAGTGCCACGCCGACGCACCACAGCGATTCGTAGAGGAACGTCGGGTGATAGGTGCCGATGTCGGGGGTGGTCGGCGGGCGGTGCGCCGCGTCGATCTTGACGGCCCACGGGAGCTTGGTGGGACGGCCGTACAGCTCCTGGTTGAACCAGTTGCCCCAGCGGCCGATCGCCTGCGCCAGCGCGATGCCGGGCGCGGCGGCGTCGGCGAAGGTCCGCAGGGAGATGCCGCGGCGGCGGCAGCCGAGATAGGCGCCGAGCGCGCCGGCGGCGATGGCCCCCCAGATGCCGAGGCCGCCCTTCCAGACCTCGAGGGCACCGACCGGGTCGCCGTTCTTACCGAAGTAGAGCTGGTAGTCGGTGATGACGTGGTAAAGACGCCCGCCGATCAGTCCGAACGGGACCGCCCACACGGCGATGTCCACGACGGTGCCGGGGCTGCCGCCCCTGGCGACCCAGCGCCGCTCGCCGAGCCAGACGGCGACGATCACCCCGAGGATGATCATCAGGGCGTATCCGCGGAGAGGCAGGGGTCCGAGGTGGACGACCCCTTGCGAAGGGCTGGGGATGGAGGCGAGCGGCTGCTGCATGGGAAATGACATTACCGGCTGTGAGAGACGAGTCGATGACGATCAGGAGGCGAAGTGCCCGTCGTCTGCCGGTTCACACCGGCAGACGACGGCGTTACTTCCGCTTCGTCACTTAATCGTCACTTCTTCGGCGTCGCCGACGGACTCGTGGCGGTGCTCGGAGGCGTGCTCGGCGCGCTCGTCGAGAGGGCTGCCGGCGGCGCGGCCAGGATGGCCTTCTCGAGGTTCTTCGCGTTGAGCAGGGTGCTGTTGAGGTCCAGCGACTGGCCGTTGAGGAAGACCGTCGGCGTGCCGGTCACCTTGCGAGCCTGTTCGGCGTAGTTCGTCATGCTGTCGATCTGGCTCTGCTTCTGGTTGCCGTTGACGCACTGCTCGAACTGCGGGGTGTCGAACCCGAGGTCCTTGGCCCAGCCGATCAGATCCTTGTTCGAAAAGCCCTTGGAGCCCTCCGCCGGCTGGTGCTTGTAGATCGCGTCGTGGTACGGGATCCACTTGTCGGCCGGCGCGCACAGGGCCGCGTTCGCGGCACGCTGGGAGTTGCCCCGGATCGGGTCGGTCTGCTGCTTGAACAGCCAGAACGGGTAGTAGAGGACGTTGACCTTGCCCTCGGCGGCCAGCCTCTTGATCGTGCTCCCGCTGGAGTTCTCGAACTCATGGCAGATCGGGCACTGGAAGTCTTCGAAGAGCTCCAGCTTGGGGGCCTTCGCACCCGGCTTGGCGGCGAGGATCGCCCCGTCGGACTGACGGGTCGTGGGAGCGAGCGCCCCGGTGTAGGCGTTCGGGTCCTTCTTGTTCACGAAGTACACCGTGATGACCACGGCCAGCGCCACGATGACGAGCCCGCTCAGGCTGATCATGAGCCGGCGAGCCCGCTGCTGCTTTTGCGCCTGGCGCTTTCGTTCTTCCGCCAGCCGCTCGCGGGCCGACCGCTGTCGAGCGGCCTTACTCATCTGGTCTCCTCTGAGGATTCGTTCGTTGAAGGCGCGGGCGGGCTACAGCCCGAGCCACCGATCGAGCGCGAGCTTGCCGCGTGGGAACACCATGAGCCAGGCGGCCAGTACGAAGAAGCCGAGATCTCGGAAGATCTCCCTCAGATAGTGGGTCTGGCCCTTCGCGACCAGGCCCCCACCACCGAAGCAACCGCAGTCGATGGACAGCCCACGCGCCCACACCGAGATGATCCCGGCGATGAAGACGACGAACAGCAGGCCGACGGAGATAGCCATGGCCCGTGTGGCGAAGCCGAGCAGGATCAGCGCGGCGAGTGCCATCTCCAGCACCGGCAGGCCGAACGCCACGGGCGCGACCATGCCCTGGGGCAGGATCCGGTAGGAGGACACCGCGACCTTCTGCAGCCCTTCCGCCTCACTGAACTTGGCGTAGCCCGCCATGCCGAGAATGACCGCGAGCGCGAGGCGTACCACCAAGGTGATCCACTCCTGCTGCCGCAGCACAACACGCAGGATTCCGTCTCGGCCCCCGGCGGCCGCCATCTCTCCAGCCACAGTCGTTTCCTCACGGTTTCGCGATCTGGCGCGCGCCAGCATAGGCGGTGAACCATAAGACCGCCGTCAAGCGCGCGGGCACATCCTGTCACTTTCGTGCTCGCCATGAGTGACCGAGGGGGTGTCCTGTGAATCTTTGGCCCATCGCGGCGCGCCATGCGCCGCGATGTCCGGGGTGTCCCCTAGCGCCGGACGCCCGCGGCGAGCTCCTCGGTGAGCCGCCGTATGGAGGCCAGCCCCTCGTCCGGCGACCGCGCGTCGAGCAGCCGGCGGATGAACGCCGAGCCGACGATCACGCCGTCGGCGAAGGCCGCGACCTCGGCCGCCTGCACGCCGTTGCCGACGCCGAGCCCGAGGCCGACGGGAAGCCGCGCCCCCACGGGCATCGCCTTGCGCGTGCGCTCGACCAGGTTGGCCGCGCCCGTGTCGACCGCGGAACGGGCCCCGGTGACGCCCATCAGAGACGCCGCGTAGACGAACCCGCGGCAGACCTCGGTGATGGCGGCGAGGCGCTCGTCGGTGGAGCTGAGCGCGACGAGGAAGATCCGGTCGAGGTCGTGCTCGTCGGCGGCGGCCAGCCAGTCGCCGCCCTCCTCCGGCGTGAGGTCGGGCGTGATCAGCCCGGAGCCGCCGGCCGAGGCAAGGTCGCGGGCGAACGCGTCGACGCCGTACCGGTCGACCGGGTTCCAGTAGGTCATCACGAGGGTCGGCACGCCGGTGGCGGCGATCGCCTCGACGGTGCGGAAGACGCCGGCGACGCGGGCGCCGCCGACGAGGGCCTGGTGCACGGCGTCCTGGATGGTCGGGCCGTCCATCAGCGGATCGGTGTACGGCAGGCCGACCTCGATGACGTCACAGCCGGCCTCGACCATCACCTTGGCCGCCGCGATCGACCCCTCGTACGTTGGGAACCCGGCCGGCAGGTAGCCGACGAGGGTGCCACGGCCTTCGGCGCCGGCCTTCTCGAACGCCGTCGCGACGCTGCGTCCCGCGGTCACTTGCTGCTCCCGTCCTCGTCGACGAGCCCGAACCACTCAGCGGCCGTGTGCATGTCCTTGTCGCCGCGGCCGGACAGGCAGACCACGACGGTGGGTCGCTCGTCGGCGCCGGCGGCCAGCTCGGGGCCGATCCGCAGGGTGCCGGCGAGCGCGTGCGCCGACTCGATGGCCGGGATGATCCCCTCCGTACGGCACAGCAGCGCGAAGGCCTCCATCGCCTCGGCGTCGGTGACGGCCTGGTAGATGGCCCGGCCGCTGTCGCGCAGCCAGGAGTGCTCCGGGCCGACGCCTGGATAGTCCAGCCCGGCCGAGACCGAGTGCGTGTCGAGGGTCTGGCCGTCCTCGTCCTGCAGCAGGTAGGTGCGCATGCCGTGGATGACGCCGACGGACCCGCCGGCGAGCGTGGCCGCGTGCCGTCCGCTGTCCAGGCCGTCACCGCCGGCCTCGAAGCCGTAGAGGCGTACGCCCTCGTCGGGGACGAAGGCGTGGAACGCGCCGATGGCGTTGGAGCCGCCGCCCACGCACGCGATGACCGCGTCGGGCAGCCGCCCGGTCAGCTCGATGACCTGGCGGCGCGCCTCCACGCCGATGATCCGCTGGAAGTCGCGGACCATCATCGGGAACGGGTGCGGGCCCATCGTCGAGCCGATGCAGTAGTGCGTGTGGTCCACGCTGGCCACCCAGTCGCGGAACGCCTCGTTGCAGGCGTCCTTGAGGGTGCGGCTGCCGGTCTTGACCGGGATGACCTCGGCGCCGAGCATCCGCATGCGGGCGACGTTGAGCGCCTGGCGTACGGTGTCGACCTCGCCCATGTAGACCGTGCAGTCGAGGCCGAGCAGCGCCGCGGCGGTCGCGGTCGCGACGCCGTGCTGGCCGGCCCCGGTCTCGGCGATGACCCGGGTCTTGCCCATCCGCTTGGTGAGCAGCGCCTGGCCCAGCACGTTATTGATCTTGTGGGAGCCGGTGTGGTTGAGGTCCTCGCGCTTGAGCAGGACCCGTACGCCCGCCTTCTCGCCGAACCGCTTCGCCTCGGTGAGCAGGCTCGGCCGGCCGGCGTAGGTGGCGAGGAGGTGGTCGAGCTCGCCGCGGAAGCCTTCGTCGCGCATGGCCTCGGCGTGGGCGATGGTCAGCTCGTCGAGCGCGGCCATGAGCGCCTCGGGGGCGAACCGCCCGCCGAAACGGCCGAAGTGGCCGGAGGCATCGGGAACAGCGTCAGTAACGCCGTGAACGGCATCGGTGGTCATGAAGTGTCCTGTCGCGTGTAGCGCGCATGTCGCGTCGTGCGGAGAAAAGGGCTATCCGGTCTGCTGTCAGGCGGATAGACGCCATCGTTCGCGCAGGCTCATGGACATACCCTACTTGCCCTGCCGCAACGCCGGGTGAGTTCCGGCGGCGACGAGATCGGCGACCGCCGACCGCGGGTCCTTCCCCGTCACGAGGCTCTCCCCGACGAGGACGGCATCGGCTCCGGAGGCGGCGTAGGCCAGCAGGTCGTGCGGCCCCCGCACTCCCGACTCAGCGATCTTGACGACGTTGGAGGGGATCTCCGGCGCGATGCGCGCGAACGTGCTCCGGTCCACCTCGAGCGTCGCCAGGTCACGGGCGTTGACACCGATCACCCGGGCACCCGCGTCGAGGGCCCTGGTGAGCTCCTCTTCGGTGTGCACCTCGACGAGCGGCGTCAGGCCGATCGACTCCGCCCGCTCGATCAGCGAGATCAGCGCCTGCTGCTCCAGCGCCGCGACGATGAGCAGCGCCAGATCCGCGCCGTACGCGCGTGCCTCCCACAGCTGGTAGGAGGTGACGATGAAGTCCTTGCGCAGCACCGGGATGTCCACCCGGTTGCGCACCTGGGCGAGGTCGTCGATGTCACCGCCGAAGCGCCGCTTCTCGGTGAGCACGCTGATGACAGCGGCACCGCCGGACTCGTAGTCGGCGGCGAGAGCCGCCGGATCGGCGATCGCGGCGAGCGCGCCCTTGGACGGGCTGCTGCGCTTGACCTCGGCGATCACGGAGACGCCCTGCCCGCGGAGCGCACCGAACCCGTCGAGCGGGGAAGGTGCGTGCACCGCCATTTCCTTCAGCGCGTCGAGCGAGACCGCCTGCTGGCGCTCCGCGAGGTCGGCGCGCACCCCGTCGAGGATCTCGTCGAGAACGGTCACCTGGCCTCCTCGCCAACACGTGAGCGGGGCCGAATGGCCCTTCGGTCCGCTCCGCTCACCGTGATCGATCCCCCTGTGTTCGTGACGTCGTGTCTCCCGATCGTAGCCCGGCCGGACCGCCGTCCCTGCCCCGGGTGCGGACTCAGGGGGCCAGAGCGTGCCCCACGGGCAGGTTGCGCAGCACCCAGAAAAGCATGCTGACCACGGAGAAGACGGTGATCGCCCAGGGTCTCAGAAGAGTGGCCTGCATCGGCCGCCCACGCCGCGCGGCGATCGCCCACTGGACCCACAGGTAGGCGAGGAACGGGAGCGTGACGAAGGCGAGCGCGTTACGGCCGAACGCCTCGGCCACGTGCCCGTGGGCCAGGGCGTGGACCATGCGCAGCGAACCGCAGCCGGGGCAGTAGCAGCCGGTGATGGCCAGGAAGGGACAGGTCGGGTAGTGACCGGGGTGGTCGGGGTCGATGAGGGCGACGTACGCGACGGCGCCCACGACCGCGGCCAGCACGCCGTACGGCGCCCGCCGACCACGAGTCCCCCTCCACGCACGCACGGTCGTCACGCCCCCAGGTTAGGGCGCCGAACCCGCTCGTGGGCGAGGAACCGCCCGGGATCGACGGCAGGGGCGGAGCTCGGCGTCGGGGCCGGAACCGGCCATTGAAACGGTCCGCAACACCGCATGACCGGTGCTCGGCCGGGCCACACCGAACGCGCCACCCGGCCCCGGGGGCATCAGGGATCGGCGGCGTAGCCGATGCCGCGTACGGTGCGCAGCGGGCTCAGGGCGCCGAGTTTGGCGCGCAGTTGCGCGATGTGGACGTCGACCGTGCGCGTGCCCGCCGATTCCGCCGAGCCCCATACCGCCGCGAGGAGTTGTTCGCGGGTGAACACCCGGCCCGGGCGGCCCATGAGGAAGGCGAGCAGGTCGAACTCCGTGGCCGTGAGCGACTTGGCCGTACCCGCCGCCGTGACCGTGCGCGTGGCGGTGTCCAGGATGACCTCACCGGCCCGCAGGACGTCCTCCTGGGCGAGTTCGGGCTCGTGGCCGCGCAGGGCGCGGGCGACCATGGCCACGAGGACACGCGGGCTGAACGGCCGGGACACCGCGTACGTGCCCGGGCCGGGTTCGCCGTCCGGGGTGACGCACACGATCGGGGTGGCGCCCACCGCCCCCGCGACCTCTTCGCTGACGCCCGCGGTCAGGTCGAGGACGACCACGTCCGGTTTCAGGCGTCGGACCGCCGGCGCCGCCTCGGCCGGGTCGGTGACCAGGTGCACGTCGAAGCCCTCGCGGGACAGGTACAGCCCCGCGAGGTCGGCGACCGCGGGGTCATGGTCCACGACCAGCACCATGCCGCCCCGCTCGGCCTCGGTCACCTCGGGCACATCCGCAGCCATGTCGGCCCTCCTGTCCGGGCATCGGGCGCCATGGCGGCGTTAGGTGGGGTCGTCGCCGCGGTCGAGCGCCTTCCACATCGAGGCCGGGTCGTCGCCGGCCGGCGGCGGCGCGGCACCCGGGCGATCGTACCGGGCCGACATACCGGGCCAGCGGCGTCCGCGTACGACGGTGAGCAGACCGGCCGCGGCCAGCAGCACGCCGCCCGCCAGTGACAAGATCCACCAGGCGTTGACGTGCACGACGAGGTCACCGCCCAGCCGGGCCAGGTTGCTCTTGTCCCCCGCGACCGAGACGACGTGCGTGCGGCGTACGGCGGCCGGTGACGCGATCGCGACGATCACTCCGAAGGCGGTGAGCACGGCTCCGATGGCGACGCGCGCCCATCCGCGGGTGGCGAGGAGCGCGGCGATGCCGGCGAGCCCCGCCCAGCCCAAAGCGCCGATGACGCCGCTTAGGGACCTGCCGGTGAGATGCTGGTTCAGCGTGCCGAGGCCGGTGCCGGCGTGTTCGGCGACGGCGGCCCAGGTGCGCCCGGCGAAGCCGGCGACGATGGCCGCGCCCACCCCGCCGAGCAACGCGGCGGCGGCGAGCTCGCGGCGGCTCGTCACTGGGGGCGCTCGCCCACGACCGGCTCGAGGACGTCGGTGTCCCAGCACGTACGGTCGCCGGTGTGGCACGCGGCGCCGACCTGGTCGACCCTGAGCAGTACGGCGTCGCCGTCGCAGTCGAGCGCGACCTCCTTGATCCACTGCTGGTGGCCGGAGGAGTCGCCCTTCACCCAGTACTCCTGGCGGCTGCGCGACCAGTACGTCGCGCGGCCGGTGGTCAGCGTGCGGTGCAGGGCCTCGTCGTCCATCCACGCGAGCATGAGCACCTCACCGGTGTCGTACTGCTGGGCGATGGCGGCGACGAGACCGTCGGAGGTCCGCTTGAGACGATCAGCGATCTTCGGGTCCAAGGACATGGCATCCATTGTGCCGGTTCACCGCGCCAGAACGTCGCTGGGGTGCGAGAAGACGAGATCACCGCACGGACGAGGTGTCACGGGAGACTTGAAACTCGAGAAAACAGGCTCTACCGGACAAATAGCGACAAAAATGAAGAGGCCCGTACCGAGAACGGCACGGACCCCAACGGGTGGATGTCGGCGAACTACAGCGGGCGGACCTGGTCCGCCTGCGGGCCGCGGTCGCCTTGAACGACCTCGAACTCCACACGCTGATTGTCCTCGAGCGAACGGAAGCCG
>JAOPYG010000239.1 GCA_025964685.1 Actinoallomurus sp.
CGCCACAGCAGTTCGCGATGTCGCGGCTGCGCGCGGTCGAGCACGACCGCACCATGGTGGTGGCGTCGACGAGCGGGATCAGCGGCATCATCACCCCGGACGGCCGCGTGCTGGACCACTCGGCGGAATTCACACCCGTACTGCAGGTCGAGCGCGTACCACTGCGCTCGTCGCGTACGATTTCCGATCATCTTGGCGCCGCGCCCGAGTGGGTGCTGGCGCTGCTTGGTTTCGCGGTGGCGGCGGTCGCCGCCTGGCGGACACGGACGAGCAGGGGGACCTAGCCGGTGGAGACCACGGAGGACGTCGGGCGGGTTCTCGTGATCATTCCGACGTACGACGAACGCGAGAACATCGAGGGCATCGTCGCGCGCGTCCGCACGTCCGTGCCGGACGCGGAGATCCTCGTCGCCGATGACGCCAGCCCCGACGGCACCGGCGAGATCGCCGACCGCCTCGCCGCCGGCGACCACCACGTGCACGTGCTGCACCGCACCGGCAAGGAGGGGCTCGGCGCCGCCTACGTCGCCGGGTTCCGCTGGGGCCTCGAGCGCGGCTTCGACGTCCTCGTCGAGATGGACGCCGACGGCTCACACCAGCCGGAGGAGCTGCCCCGGCTGCTCAGCGCGCTGGAGGAGAACGACCTGGTGATCGGGTCGCGGTGGGTGCGCGGCGGTCAGGTGGAGAACTGGCCGAAGAAACGCGAGGCGCTCTCGCGGGGCGCCAACACCTACTCCCGCCTCCTGCTGGGCTTCTCGGTGCACGACTCGACCGGCGGCTTCCGCGCCTACCGCGCCACGACGCTGAGCAAGATCGGCATCGAGGACGTGACGTCGCAGGGGTACTGCTTCCAGGTCGACCTGACCCTGCGCACCGTACGCGCCGGGCTCCGGGTCGCCGAGGTACCGATCACGTTCGTCGAGCGCACCCACGGGGCGAGCAAGATGAACCGCGACATCATGGTCGAGGCGTTCTTGAAGCTCACCCAGTGGGGCCTGGAGCACCGGGTCGGCCGGTTCACCGGCCACCGCTCCTCCTGAGCCCTCCGGGGCTGATCGGCACCCTCTGACCCGGGTGGAAGACGTCACCCGGTTCACCTGCCCGTGCGGTCCAGCCGGTTTCTTACCGTGTCCTCGTGAGCGCACTGGCGTCCGCCCGGACGGGCGTGGACACGCCTATGAAGCCGTAGACCGTCCCGGCCGGTCTTCAGTTGAGGACCATCTGGACGCCGCTGTTGCCGGCAACGATGACCACAACGACGCCGTGCCTCCGTAGGGCTCCCGCCGCCCCGGCGGATCGGCGCACCCATGGCCGTCTTCACCGTGAGTCGGGGGCGGAGCCGAGCGTTCGCTCCAGTCGCTCGACGCGTTCGATGAGCGGCTGGATCTGCTGGTGGACCGCGGCGGCCAGCGCCTGCGCCGGATCGGCGGCGGTGGCGGAGGTCTGGGCGCGCAGGTGCACGTAGCCGGCCAGGGCCGCCGTCACGGCCCGGCGCATCAACCGGTGCTCGGCGCCCAGTGCCCGCAGCACCTGGCCGGCGGTGCCGTCGGGTTCGGTGATCAGTCCCAGGAGCAGATGTTCACAGCCCACGTAGTTGTGCCCGAGCACGGTCGCCTCGGTCACCGTCAGCTCGAGCGCGCCGGCGGCCGGACCGCTGAAGTGGGCCGAGGAGTCCTGTCCGGCTCCGCCCTCTTCTGCGTCGGTCTGCCGTTCGAGGTCACGCTGGACCTGAGCGGGCTCGATCTCCACCGCCCGGAGCACGTGCAACGCCAGGTTCTCACCCTCGGCCAGCATTCCGGCGAGCAGATGCCGGGTTCCGACGTTCGGTGAACCGTCGGCGCGCGCCTGGGCGATCGCCTGCTTGACGACCGTACGGGCACGGGCGGTGAATCGCGGGAGCCGTTCGTTCAGGTCGTCGGCCTCCAACTCGCCCAGGGCCGTCTGCCGGATGGCGGTGATCCGGCGCACCGCCTGCTCCAGCGCGCGCTGGCAGATCGCCGACACCGGTACCCCGGCGTCCTTGACCGCCTCCGCCAGCTCATCGGGCAGATACACGTTGATCTTCGGCACGGCGTCGCTCTTTCCGTTGGGTTATCGAGGGGTTACCCCCCACTTATACCCCCAGTGGGGTTACGAGTGCGAGCCCGGATGGCCACGAGCAGGTCACCGTGGTCCCGCGATACTGCCGGTCGGCTTGGCGAGCGGGCGCACAAACCACACCCCGGGCGGGTCACAATGGAGCCATGCTTCCCGTCGCGCTGCTCGTCGCGTTCCTGGTGGTGCCGATCGTCGAGATCTACGTCATCCTGCAGGTCGGTCACCTCATCGGCGGCTGGCCCACCGTGGCGCTGCTGATCGCCGAGAGCCTGCTGGGCGCGTGGATCGTGCGCCGGGAGGGCCGGCGAGCGTGGCGGGCGCTGACGGCGACGTTCCAGAAGGGCGGCCTGCCCGACCGGGAGCTGGTCAACGCCGCGCTGGTACTCGTCGGCGGCGTGCTGCTGCTGACACCCGGGTTCGTCACCGACATCGCGGGTTTCCTGTTCGTGCTCCCGTTCACCCGGCCGGCGGTGCGCTGGCTGTTGTCGGCCTACATCGCCCGGCGCGTACGCGTCGCCCAGAGCCGCACCACGGGGACGTTCGAGGGCCTAGGCGGCTTTCCGGGCACCCGTGCCCGGCGGGGCCCACGGGAAGGCTCTGAAGACGGTACGGCGGGCACGGACCCGAGGGTCGTGCGCGGCGAGGTCGTCGAGGAGGACCGCGACCCGCGCTGAGACAGGCTCGGGGGAGACCCGGGGCAAAAAACACGGACCGCGCCGCAGAGGGGTTGCGGCACGGCCCGTAACGGTCGGTCGGGTCAGGCGGTCCTTCTGCGTTGTGCTCGGAGCACCGCCAGACGCTCTGCGAGAACCTCCTCCAGATCCTCGATCGAGCGGCGTTCCATGAGCATGTCCCAGTGGGTACGCGGTGGCTTGCCCTTCTTGGACTGCGGCATCTCGCCGTCGACCATCAGGGCCGTGGCGCCGCAGCTTCGGCACTCCCAGGTCATCGGCACCTCGGCCTCAGCGGCTAGGATGACGGTGAACCGGTGGCCCTTCGGGCAGTCGTACATGACCTCCTGACGGGGTGCCAGGTCGGTGTTTCGATCGTTCTCGTAGCTCGTGGCTCCGAGTCGGGTGCCGCGAAGTGCGCGCTCGGCCATCGTGACGTGCCTCCCAGACGGCTTGCGTTCTCTTAGTGGAGCAACGCTGGATACCGTCTCAAGATTCCCGCCCCGGCCCCGGTCCAACCCTGTGGTTTTCCTGCCGTTCCGTGGGCAACCGAAGATCGTCCGTTTCCCGGCCCGTACGGCCCTACGGGGGTGATCACACCGGGGGCCGGAGCAGGCCTCAGACGCGGCGGGGGAGGGGGTTGCCGGCCGCGCGGATCCCTCGCGGGAGGTCGACGGCGATCAGCAGCACGAAACCGGCGACGAAGAACACGACGAGTGAGACGATGGCGCTGCGGTAACTGTCGGTGAGCTGCAGCGCGAGGGCGAACACGAACGGCCCGAGCCAGCTCGTGCCCTTGTCGCTGATCTCATAGAAACCGAAGTACTCCGCCGTGCGCTCCCGCGGCACCAGATGGGAGAACAGCGACCGCGACAGCGCCTGCGTACCGCCCATGACCGCGCCGATGACGGCGGCGAGCGCCATGAACTGCACGACCGAGCCGCGCTGCAGCGTGTAGCTGGCCAGCACCACGAGGGTCCACGCGACCAGCGAGCCCAGCACGACGCGCTTGGTGCCGTACCGGTCGGCGAGCCGCCCCAGCAGCAGCGCCCCGCCGAACGCCACGAACTGCACGAGCAGGACCGCCGCGATCACGACCGACTGGCCGAGGCGCAGCTCCTCGGTCGCGTACGTCGCCGACAGCGTGATGATGGTCTGCACGCCGTCGTTGTAGACCAGGAACGCGAGCAGGAACATCAGCGTGACCGGCCGGTTGCGCAGGTCCCGCAGCGTGACGCCGAGCTGGGCGAACCCGGCGCGCACGGCCCCGGCCGCGGACTCGCCCGTACGGCCCGGGTGCCGGTCGCGCAGCCCGCGCAGCGGGATGAGGGTGAACCCGGCCCACCACACGCCCGCCGAGGCGAGGCTGATCCGCACGGCCATGCCCTGGGACAGCCCGAAGCGGCCGTGCAGCAGGTACAGCACGAGGTTCAGGGCGAGCAGCAGCCCGCCGCCGAGATACCCGATGCCCCAGCCCCGTGAGGACACCGCGTCGCGTTCGTCCGGCCCGGCGATGTCGGGCAGGAAGGAGTTGTACGCGACGACGGAGCAGCCCAGGGCCACGTTGGCGACGATGAACAGCGCCGCTGCGAACAGGTAGCGGCCGTCGGTGGCGAAGTACAGCCCCATGGTGGCGAACGCGCCGAGGTAGGCGAACACCGCGAGCGTCCCGCGCTTGCGGCCGGTGTGGTCGATGAGCGCGCCGGTCGCGGGCAGTAGCAGCACCTGGACGATCACTGAGATGGTGACCGCGAACGGGAAGACGGCCTTGGCGCGTACGTCCAGGCCCAGCGGGTGGACGTAGCCGTCCGCGTCCGCCGCCGCCTTGGCGATCGTGGCCAGGTACGGGCCGAGGAAGACGGTGAGGACCGTGGTGGAGAAGGCGGAGTTGGCCCAGTCGTAGAAGTACCAGCCGCGCCGCTCACGGCGCGCGGCCGCGTCGGTGATCGAGTCGGGGGCGCCTGCTGCCGGATGCGCGGTGCGGAGGGATTCGTCCGGCGCGTCGGTCATGGAGCGGCCGTCGCCCAGAGGCCGCGGGCGTTCATGATGTCGCGCAGTGCGTCGATGTCGTCGGTGATGATGCCGTCGACACCGAGGTCGAGCAGGCGTTCCATCTCCGTGGCGTCGTTGACGGTCCAGGCGTGCACCTTCAGGCCGAGGGAGTGCGCGCCGGCCAGGAACGAGGCGGTGATGAACGGCGCGCGGCCGAGACGGTAGGGCACCTGCGCGCAGGGGGCGCCGGCGGCCGCCGCGCGCAGGGGCAGACCCAGCGGCCGGGCGAGGGAGTAGCCGCGGAGCGCGGCGACGCCGCGGGGACCGAGCGCGGTGCAGACGTCATGCCCGGCGAGCAGCCGCATGCGCGCCCGAACGTGCCGCAGCCGCCGGGAGGAGAACGAGGTGACGCACACACGGTGCCAGGCGTTCGTGCGCCGTAGCGCCTCGGTGAGGGGGGCGATCGCGTTCTCGGCCTTGACGTCGATGTTGAGGCGGGCCCGGGGCCAGGCGCCCAGGACGTCCTCCAGCAGGGGGATCGGCTCGCGCCCGGCGATGCGGGCCTTGGCCACCTCGGTGTAGGGGAGCTCCGCGATGTCGCCGCCGAGATCGGTGACCCGCTCGAGTTTCTGGTCGTGGAAGGCGAGCAGCACGCCGTCGGAGGTGGCCCGTACGTCCGTCTCGAGGTAGCGGTAGCCCAGCTCGATCGCCCGCTCGAACGCCGGCATGGAGTTCTCCAGGCCGCCGCGCGCACCACCACGGTGGGCGAACGGGATGGGGCCGGGATGATCAAGGAACTCGAACTCCGGTGACACCTGTTCGAGTATGGCGGCTGCAGGGGCCTGAGCGCGATTCACCACACTGACCTTACTACGTAAAGGGCGGCGGCCGGGTGATGACACCTCGGAGCTCGAGCAACAACACAAGGTCAGCCTCAGTGGGGGAGCCGGGCGGATCTACGGGCTGAAGGAGTTCGTCTGTCGCTCAAGGCCCGACTCCGCGTGCACGTCCCGCTTCGATCAGCGAGACAACGCGCCTCCGTCCTCCGGCTTGCGGCTTTTGGGCTAGGTTGTCGTCCGCTGTGGCCCGTGAGGGGCGTGGCCGAACCAGAAAGGCTCTTGATCATGGCGGACACCAGCAGTTACGCGGCGACGTTCGAGATCGTCGACGCGAACAAGGACGGGCACATCACGGCTGTGGAGCTGAAGCAGCTGATGAAGGCCCTCGGTGAGGACATCACCGACGAGACGGCCGCGGAGGTCGTCAAGACGATGGACGGCAACGGTGACGGCGAGATCTCGCTCGAGGAGTTCTCCTCCTACATGTCGCGGGCCTGAGCCGTACCGCCGGCGCCGAGAACGGCTGAGCGGGCTCAGCCGGCCCATTCGCGGCGCCGGGCCTCGGCGAGGGCGATCGCGGTGGCGACCGCGACGTTCAGGGAACCGACCCGCCCGACCTGGGGGATGTAGGCGACCGCGTCGGCGGCGCCGAGCAGGGCGGGGGAGCAGCCGTGGTCCTCGCCGCCGACGGCCAGGCAGACGTCGCCGGACAGCGGTGCCTCGTGCAGCGGGACGGCGTCGGTGGTCAGCTCGACCGCGACGATGCGGAACCCGGCGTCGCGCGCGGCCTGTACGGCGTCGGTGACCGGGACCGCCGGGTCCCAGGGGACGAGCCGTTCGGTGCCCAGCCCCGTCTTCTGCGCGTTGGGGTGGTTCGGGGGAGTGGAGTTGCCGGCGAGCCAGAGGTGATCGACGCCGAAGGCGGCCGCGGACCGCACGATCGAGCCGATGTTGAACGGCTGCGTCACCGACTCCACGAGCAGGCCGAGGCGGCCCTCGGTACGCCGCCGCCAGCCGCGGTTGAGGCGTTTGACGTCGGTGGCGCGCAGCTGCCTGCGGGCGTCGGTGCTCACGTGGTGCGTCCTTCTTGGTGGGTCACGGATCTGTTCGGTCACGGAGCCTGGTGGGAGCCGGTCCTGGCGTCGACGGCCAGGACGCGGTAGCCGGCGCGTGAGGTGACGCGCTCGGCCGGCCAGCCCTGACTCTCCAGCCAGCGCTGGAGGGAGTCGGAGCCGAGGTTCTTCTGTACGACCAGGTGGGCGCGGCCGCCGGGGGACAGGCGGGAGAGCCACGTGGTGAGCAGCTCGTGAAGGGCGGGCTTGCCGATGCGGATCGGCGGGTTCGACCAGATCGCGGCGAACCGGGTGGTGGCCGGCACCTCTACGCCAGAGCAGAACCTTACGTTGTCAAGGTCGGCGGCTTGGGCGTTGTCCCGCCCACATCGCAGTGCCCGTTCGTTCACGTCCACGCCCCAGACGATCGCCTGCGGCGATCGGACCGCCATGGTGAGGGCGATCGGGCCGTACCCGCAGCCGAGATCGAGCAGGTCGCCGCCGCCGGGAGGGGGAGGGACGCTGTCGAGCAGTACGCGGGTGCCGAGGTCGACGCGGTCGGGGGAGAACATGCCCCGGTCGGTGGCCAGCCGCAGATGCAGGTCCGGCAGGACGAGGTCGACGGTGCCCGGACGGCTCTGCGCCCCGGGCTGCTTCGCGAAGTAGTGCTCCCCCACGTCGGCAGACCGTACCAGCGCCGACCGGGCCCCGGGACCGTACGGCCCCCGGTGCGGCGAGCGCGCCGCTCGTGACGCCCACCGGTGCGGCGTCGGCGCTGGGGAGTGCGTGGAGTGTGACCTCGCCGTCAGAGGGACGGGTGACCGGAGGGCCGCGTCGTCATCGTTGGATCCTTTCAGCCGCCAGGGCGACCGGGTGGGGGCATCCTCAGGGAAGACTCGGGGGAATCCCTGATGGCGTTCCGGCGTCCGGCGCCGCATCATCGAGATATGACGTATGAACCGGATGTGCCTCGCCGCTCCGACTCGACCTGGATCGCCATCTCCGCGGCCTCACAGGGACCCTGGGCGGCCGCGCTGGCCGGGGGAGCGGTGGCGGGCGGGCTCGACCTCGCACTGCATCTGCTGGGCGGGCACGTGACCGTGGCGGGACCGCTGTCGTTCGGTCTCGCGGTGTTCTTCCTCATCGGCGGTGGCGGGGCGCTGCTGCGGCGAGGCTATGACCGCACGCGGGCGTGGGCGCAGCAGCACCCGTGGTCCTATGCCCTCGCGCCGGCGGCCGGGACGGCCGCGACGGTGTTCGCGGCGTTCCTGTTCCTCAGCGGCGACGGCCTGTTCGGCAGCCTCTGGGAGGGGCTGAGCGACGGGCTGGGCGTGCTGGTCCTGCTGGGCATCATCGGGTACATCGCCCGGGGCGTGCGTCCCGCCTCGCGCCGCTGACCGCCGGACGGGTCAGGGCAGCCGCTGGAACCAGACCAGCGACAGCCCGCCGGCGGCGAGGGCGAACAGCAGCGCGACGAGGATGTACTGCGAGGCCGCCTCCTGGCGTTCGATGCGGTACCCCAGTGAGCTGCCGATGTGCCGGTAGACCTCCGAGAGTTCCGACCCGGCCTCCGCCTCGTACGCCTTGCCGGAGCTGTCGTGGGCGAGGCTGCGCAGCGTGGCCTTGTTGACCTGTACGGGGACGGTCTCGCCGTCGATGTCGACGACGCCGTACGGGGTGCCGAACGCGATGGTGGAGACCGGGACCTTCGCGGCGCGGGCGGCGTCGGAGGCCTCCATGACCGAGCGGCCGCTCTGGTTGTCGCCGTCGGACAGCAGGACGATGTGCGAGGGCGGGGGGTCCTCGTTGGCGCGGGCGTCGAAGGAGCGGATGGACTGCAGTGAGGTGAACACGGCCTCGCCGATGGCGGTGCCCTTGCCGAGCTGCAGGCCGTCGATGGCGTGGCCGACGGCTTCGCGGTCGAAGGTCGGGGCGACCACGGCCGAGGCGCTCCCGGAGAAGCTCACCAGGCCGACGTTGAAGCGGATCGGCAGGTCCTGGACGAACTTCTTGGCCGCCGCCTTGGCGGCGTCGAGCCGGCTGGGGGTGACGTCGGTGGCCTTCATGGACAGCGACACGTCGATGGCCACGATGATGGTGGCGCGTTCGCGGGGGACCTTCACGGGCTTGGCCGGCCGGGCGAACCCGACGGTCATGAGGAGGACCGACAGCAGGAACAGGGTCGCGGCGACGTGCCGGCGCCAGCCGGGTCTGCGGGGGGCGATCTGGGACAGCAGCGCGAGGTTGGTGAAGCGGATCGCGGCCTGCCGGCGCCGCGCCTGCATGAGCAGGTACAACCCGATCAGCAGCGGGACGACGGCGAGGAGCCACAGCCGGCCGGGGGACAGGAACGTCATGCGCGGCTCCCCTGGGGTCGGGCGAGCCCGGCGACGCGGCGCTGCCGCAGCGCGAAGCGGGCCACGTCACTGATCCAGTCGCGGTCGGTGCGCAGCACCAGGTGGGGGACGCCGCAGCCGTGGAGTGCCTCGCGGGTGCGGGCCCGCTGCGCGGCGGCGGCCGCGGCGTACGCGGCGCGCACCTTCCGCGACAGGATGATCTCGCGGACCTGCCCGGTCTCGGGGTCGGTCATCATCACCGGGCCCACGTCGGGCAGGTCGAGCTCGCGCGGGTCGACGATCTCGACGGCGATGACCTGGTGGCGGGCGGCGAGCCGGCGCATCGGGCGTTCCCAGGCAAGGTCGCCGTCGGGGGTCTCGTCGTGGTCGAGGAAGTCGGAGATGACGACGCGCAGACCCCGTTTGTACTGGCTGCGGGCCAGGAGGGTCAGGGCGTCGGCGAGCGCGGGACCTTCGTCGCCGCCGGTGCCGCGCGGCGCGTCCAGGAGCGCCCGCAGCAGCATGTACATCGCGGTGCGGCCGGTGCGGGCGGGCCAGCGGCGCAGCCCCTCAGCGTGCATGACGTAGGCGCCGAGGCGGTCGCCGAGCCGGGCGGTGAGGAATCCGATGGAGGCGAGCGCGGCGACGACCAGGTCGCGTTTCTCCATGTGGGCGGTGCCGAAGTCCATGCTGGAGGACATGTCGACCAGCGCCCAGGTCTCCAGCTCGTGGTCGGCGATCAGGTCGCGTACGTGCGGCACGGTGGTGCGGGCGGTGACGGCCCAGTCCATGTGGCGTATGTCGTCCTCGCCGGGCTGGTAGAGGCGTGCCTCGGCCAGGTCACTGCCGGGGCCGGGCAGGATCCCGAGGTGCTCGCCGTGCAGCAGGCCGTCGAGCCGCCGGGTGACGGCGAGCTCCAGCCGCTTCAGCGAGCGTTCGGGCGCCAGGTCGCTGAGCTTGTCCGATCGCTTCATGCAGGCCGCCTCATGAGGCGTAGTCGCTGTTCCAGACCACGCGCGGCGGTGGAACGGCCGCGAGGATCCGCTGCACGATGCTCACCGGGTCGATGCCGTCGGCGATGGCATCGAAGGACAGCAGGACGCGGTGGGACATGACGTCGACGGCGACGTCGCGTACGTCGTCGGGCAGGACGTAGTCGCGGCCGCGCAGCAGCGCCAGGGCGCGGGCGGAGGCGACGAGGCCGAGGGTGGCGCGGGGGCTGGCGCCGATCTCGATGACGCCTTCGAGGTCGCTGAGCCGGTACTGCCCGGGTTCGCGGGTGGCCATGACCAGCCGCACGATGTAGTCGGCGACGAGCTCGTGCACGGCGATGTCATCGGAGGCCTTCTGCAGGGCGATGAGGCTCTCGGGTTGCAGGATCTGCGTGGCGTCGGGCGGGTCGACGCTCATCCGCTGCAGGATCTGCATCTCCTCGGTGGCGCCCGGGTAGGTGACGTTGACCTTCATGAGGAACCGGTCGCGCTGCGCCTCGGGCAACGGGTAGACGCCCTCGGACTCGAGGGGGTTCTGGGTGGCGATGACGACGAACGGGCGGGGCAGCGGGTGGGTCTTGCCGCCCAGGGACACCTGGCGTTCGGCCATGACCTCAAGCAGCGCGGACTGCACCTTGGCCGGGGCGCGGTTGATCTCGTCGGCGAGGACGAAGTTGACGAAGACCGGCCCGAGCTCGACGTCGAACTGCTCGGTGGAGGGGTGGTAGATGCGGGTGCCGACGATGTCGGAGGGCACCAGGTCGGGCGTGAACTGCAGGCGCGCGAACGACCCGCCGACGACGGTGGCGAGCGTGCCCACGGCGAGGGTCTTGGCGACGCCGGGGACGCCTTCGAGGAGGCAGTGCCCGCGCGCGAGGAGGGCGATCACCATCCGTTCGACCATGTGCTCCTGGCCGACGATGACCTTCTTGACCTCGGCCACGCTCTGCTGCAGCAACGCCGCGGCCTGGTCGATGTCCCCTACAGCGATGGTCAATGTAGTCCCTCAAGGTCAGGGTCCCGTGCAGCGCCAACGTGCACGACCTTATGTGATTTGGCTGAAGGTTCCCCGGGCGGTGAGCCTGTTAGTGTGTCGCGCCAGGCCGCAGCGGACGGGAAGGCGGGCCGCGCATGCCGAAGCCACTGCAGTCGGATGACCCGGCCGAGCTCGGGCCGTTCCGGCTGGAGGCGCGTCTGCAGGAGTCCGCGGCCGGCATCGTCTACCTGGGTGTGGACCCGCAGGGCCGCACGGTCGAGGTGGCGCTGCTGACCACCGCGGCGGCCGGTGACGCGGCGGCACGCGACCGGTTCCGTGCGGCGGTGGCGGTGGAGGCACCACGGCTGGGCACGTTCCCGCGTACGCCGCCCGCGCCGGGCGAGCCCTCACCGGTGATCGCCGCGCGGCCCGACGGCGGCGCGCCTTGGGTGGCGACGGTGCACGGGGACGGGCACGCGGGCGCGGAGCGTTTCTTGAAACCGGTGCTGCTCGAGCGTGGCTGGGGCATCGGCCGGCGGGGCCGTGGCGGCCCGAGTTTCCAGCAGTACTGGCTGTCGGGCCCCAAGGGGCCGGCGCTGCAGGCGAAGGAACCGGTGCCGGCTCCGGCGGGGCCCGCGGGGGACACCAGGGGGCTGGCCGCCGCGGTGGTGTCGCTGGCCGCGCTGCTCGCGCTGCTGGCCCTGCTGGTGTTGCTGCTGTTCTCCTGCGAGCCGTCCGATCCGGCCCCGCGGCCGACGGAACTGCCGACGACGGTTCCGCAGCCGCCGCCTCCGTCGCTGGAGCCTTCGCCGTCCTCGCCGCGTCCGTCTCCGACGCACAAGGGTTCACTGACGCCCAAACCCATGCCGACCGACGGCAATGGCACGGTGAACCCGGCGATGCACCGGCCCCGCTGACTCTCCGGCGGGGAAAGCCGGTTGCCCCCGGCGCGGAGCGCGGGCCAGCCTTCGGTACGGCGGCGGCTCGAGGTGTCCGGTGTCGTGCTCGTCGCCAGCGGACTGCGCCTGGCCGCCGAGTCCCGCTGAAGCCGGCCGGCGGTCGAGTTATCCACAGCTCGTCCACAGTTCGTCGCGGGAAATCACCACCTATGCAGGGATCATGAGCCGGATTCCACAAGGTTTTCCACAAGGGCTGTGGAAACCGGATCGGCACGGAACACGCGATGGGCGGAATCACCCGTACACCGGCGATACGTCGACAGTTCAACCCTGTGGCGTCGCCTGTTCCTCGGGGTCTGAGCCGCTGAGCAGCGGATGGGCGCGCATCGCCGCCTCGAGCTCACCGGGGAGATCATCGCGGTAACGGCCCAGCGTCGACAGGTCCGAATGCCCCAGCACGCGGCGTACGGCGTCCATGTCGGTCGCGGCGGCGAGCAGATGCGTGGCCGTGGTGTGACGCAGCCCGTGTGGCGTCACCCCGCGCCGGTGCCGCGGATCCACCCGGGCCAGCACCCGGTCGATCACGGCCTGCACGTCACCGCGGGCCAGCCGCCGCCCCCGCCACGACAGCAGCAGCGCGCCGGTGGCGGCCGGACGGGCGCGGCGCTCGTCGAGGTAGGCGTCGAGGACCCGGGCGACCTCGCGGGGAAGCGGGACGTCGCGGGTGGCCCCGCCCTTACCGAAGATCCGCCAGTAGCGCACGCCGGCGTTGACGTAGAAATGTTCGACGTCGGCGCGGGTGAGCTCAGAGACCCGCGGGCCCACCGTCGCGAGCAGCAGGACGATCAGGGCGTCTCTCAGCTCGGTGCGCTGGTCGGCGCGCTTGCGATGGTCCGGGGCGGTGACCGCCAGGCTCTGCGCGCTGCCGAGCAGCCCTTCGGCCTGCTCACGGGTGAGGGCACGGCGTTCGGGCCGCAGCCCGCCACGCTGGCGCGGGAACACCGTCGTGGCCCGCATCGGGTCGAGCTGCACCCAGCCGGCGGCCGTCGCGTGCCGGAAGAACGCCGACACCGACCGGCGGAACCGGCTCTGCGAGGCGCCGCTCTGCCGCGCGACCGGATCCCCCGGGGACGGCGGCCCGCTGCGCCGCCCATCCGGCTTGACGGCGAACCGCAGCAGCACGTCGTCGATGTCCTCGCCGGTCAGGTCGTCCAGCACGCGGTCACCGCCGGCCAGCGCGGCGAACGTGTGCACGTCGCGGGTGTAGACCTCGGCCGTGCCGGGCGCCAGTGCCCCGGTGTTCGCCTTGGCGCGGACGATGTCGATGTAGCGGTCGGCCGCTTCGTTGACGGTGACGCGGTGGACGTCGGCGGGGCGCATTGCCCCGACGTTATCGGCGCCCTACGACAAACTCACGAGACGCCGTCGTCGGCGCTCCCGAAGACCTCGCGGGTGTGCGCGCCGAGCCGCGGCGCGGGCACTGCGGGGGAGACCCGCCCGTCCACCGACAGCGGGCAGCCGGGCGCCAGGTACGGTCCCACGCCGGGCTGGTCGAGCGTCGACATCAGCGGGTTCGCCGCCAGCTCAGGGTCGCCGACCAGGTCGGCGAAGGTGCGGTACCGGTCCCACAGCACGGCCGTGCCGGTCAGCGCCGCGGTGACCTCCCCGACGGTGCGCTCCCCGAACCAGCGGCCGAACAGCGCCGCCAGCGCCTCCCGGTAGGTGTACCGGTCGGCCTCCCGGGCGAAATCGGCGCCGAGCCCCTCCTCCAGCGCCCGTACGGGCCCGGTCGTCCCGGTGACGGTCACCAGGTCCCTCCAGTGCCTCGGCGTCAGCGCGAGCACCATGACGCGCTCACCGTCCCGGCACGTGAAGTCACGGCCGAAACCGCCGTAGACGTGGTTGCCGATGCGTTCACGCGCCGCCCCGAGCTGGGCCTCGGCGAGCATGCCCAGGTTGCCGGCCATGGCCAGCGCGACGTCCCGCAGCGCGACGCTGACGTGGCAGCCCTCACCCGTACGCGCGCGGCGGCGCTCGGCGGCCACGATGCCCAGCGCGGCGTACAGCCCGCAGGCGATGTCCCAGGCCGGCAGCACGTGGTTGACCGGCCCGCCGTGCTCGGGCGGCCCGGTCACCAGCGGGAAGCCCGTGGCGGCGTTGACGGTGTAGTCGACCGCCGCAGTGCCGTCGCGCCGTCCCAGGATGCGCAGATGGATCAGGTCCGGGCGCCGGGCCCGCAGCACCTCGTCATCGAGGAACGCCCGCCCCACCGCGTTGGTGAGCAGGATCCCGCGGTCCACGCCGGGCTCGGTGATGAGATCGGTGATCTGCCGTTGGCCCTCGGCGGAGCGGAAGTCGGCGGTCACCGACCGCTTCCCCTTGTTCAGCCCGGTCCAGTACAGCGAGGTCCCCGACGCGGCGACGGGCCACCGGCCGATGTCGGGCCCTCCGCCTTCCGGGTCCACCCGGATCACCTCGGCGCCGAGCTGCGCGAGCGTCATGCCGCCGAGCGGCGCCGCGACGAAACTGGACACCTCCACCACACGCAGGCCCTCCAGCAGCGCGCCGCCCGCTTCCGCCATGTCCACTCCGATCGCCCGCTCGACGCCACTGTCCCCGGTCACCGCCGGCGTACGCCCTGGGCCACCACCGCGGCGGGCCTGGTGAGCGTCTCCGGATCCTCCCGCGGGTCATGGTCGTAGGTGACCAGGTCCGCGGGTTCGCCCGCCCGCAGACCTCCCACACCCAGGAACGCGTGCGCGGCGGTGCTCGCCGCCGCGAGCGCGGCACGCGGGGGGAGTCCCAGCTCGACCATCAGCGCGATCTCACGGGGGATGGTCCCCACCACGTCCGAACCCGCCAGGATCCGTACGCCGAGCCGTTCAGCGGCCGCCAGCAGCTCCCGGTGACGTTCGCGGCGCGACAGCCGCCGCACCCGCCGCGTGTCATCATCACGGGGCTGCGGAGTGATGCCCGCGCACAGTGTCGGCGTCCAGGCCCCGCCCCGCGCGGCGAGAACGGCCAGATCGTCCTCGTCCAGGGCGTCACCGTGCTCGACGGAGTCCACCCCCGCGGCGACCAGCTGTTTTACGAACGACGTGGTCGTGTGCGTCGCCACCCGCGCCCCGGCGGCGTGTACGGCGTCGATGAGCTCACCGATGACCGCGATCGGGTACGTCGGGAGAGCACCGCTGGGAGGGTTCTGGCCGGCAGGGTCGAGGGTCGGGAAGTCGCCGACGAGCTTCACCCAGCGGGCACCCGCGGCGACCTCGGCGAGCGCCGCCGACACCAGCGCCTCGGCGGGGACCGGGTCGTGCAGGGCGGGAAAGTACCGGCCCGCCGGCGCGAGGAACCGGCCGGCCGCCAGCAGCCGGGCACCCTCGACGCTCGGCGGCAGGCTCAGCGTCACGCTCTTGGGGCTGCCGGTGTCGCGGACCACCGTGACACCGCTCGCGGCGAGCGCCGCGAGAGCGGCCCATGCCTCTTCGCGCCCCACGGGGGCCGACCCGCCGTCCGGTCCCCTGACCATGCTCAGATGACAGTGCGCGTCCACCAGCCCCGGCAGGACGAACCTGCCCGGCAGCGTCTCCGCGTCGACGGCGGGAGCGGCCGTCCACCGGCCCTCCGCGGAGACACCGCCCTCGAGGACATCACCGGCGGGAAGCAGGACCCCATGCACTCGCCACGACGGCATGCCGCCCACCGTATCGCCCGACCCTTCACGAACCGCCAGGCCGGATGCCGGCGTCACCGTGCCCATGTCGTGTCGGGACTGCGCAAGCACTTTTCAACGCCGGGCCGCGTCCGGCACTGTGAAAGGGAGGGCCTGGGCGAGCGATGCCGCACATCCCCCGGCTGCCGCCCGGCACGCCGCCGCTGTGGACGACCTGCGTCACCGACGGCCGCAGTATGACCAGGGCCACCGACAACGCCGTTGTTTGCCGTCGGCACACCGAACGCTAGCGGTACCGCTCCCGGGCGCCGGGTAGGCGGACCCTCGTGACCTGCCTGCCATCACCGGCGCGGCCGATCGTGAGGGGGAATGACGATGGCCTCAGGGACCGTCGCCGACCACGTCCTGGCACGCCTGCGCGAGTGGGGCGTCGACATCGTGTTCGGCTACCCCGGCGACGGCATCAACGGCCTGCTCGCCGCGTGGGTCCGTGCGGGGAACCGGCCGCGTTTCATCCAGTCCCGGCACGAGGAGATGTGCGCGTTCGAGGCCGTCGGCTACGCCAAGTTCACCGGCCGTCTCGGGGTCTGCGCCGCCACATCCGGACCGGGCGCGATCCACCTGCTCAACGGCCTGTACGACGCCAAACTCGACCACGTACCCGTCGTCGCCATCGTCGGCCAGACCAACCGCAGCGCCCTCGGCGGCTCCTACCAGCAGGAGGTCGACCTGCCGTCGCTGTACAAGGACGTCGCCAGCGCCTACTCCCAGCTCGTCACCGTCCCCGAGCAGCTGCCCAACGTGCTGGACCGGGCCATCCGCGTCGCACTCGCCGAGCGCGCGCCCACCGCCGTCATCATCCCCGCCGACGTGCAGGACCTGGACTACTCACCACCGCGCCATGAGTTCAAGATGGTGCCCTCCAGCCTCGGCCTGGAACCGGCGACCGTCGTACCGGACCAGGACGCGGTCCGCCGCGCCGCCGACCTCCTCAACGCCGGCAAGAAGGTCGCGATCCTCGCCGGGGCCGGCGCCCGCCACGCGAGTACCGAACTCCGCCAGGTCGCCGACCTGCTCGGCGCGGGCGTCGCCAAGGCACTGCTCGGCAAGGACGTGCTGTCCGACGAGCTCCCGTACGTCACCGGCGCCATCGGGCTGCTCGGCACCCGCCCCAGCTACGAGCTGATGAACCGCTGCGACACCCTGCTCACCGTCGGCTCCAGCTTCCCCTACTCCCAGTTCCTGCCCGACTTCGACCAGGCCCGCGCCGTACAGATCGATATCGACCCCCAGCAGATCGGCATGCGCTACCCCTACGAGGTGAACCTCGTCGGCGACGCCGCCGCCTCGCTGCGCGCGCTCATCCCGCTGCTGGAACGCCGCGAGGACCGGTCCTGGCGCCAGGACATCGAGTCGAACGTCGAACGCTGGTGGGAGACCATACGGATGGAGGCGATGGTCGAGGCCGACCCCATCAACCCGATGCGGCTGTTCCACGAGCTGTCCACCCGCCTGCCCGGCAACGCGATCGTCACCGCCGACTCCGGCTCCGCCGCGAACTGGTACGCCCGGAACCTGCGGTTCCGCGACGACGTCCGCGGCTCGCTCTCCGGCACCCTGGCCACCATGGGATGCGGCGTCCCGTACGGGATCGGCGCGAAGTTCGGCCACCCCGACCGCCCCGTGATCGTGTTCGCCGGCGACGGCGCGATGCAGATGAACGGGCTTACCGAACTCATCACCGCCAAACGCTACTGGCGGGACTGGTCCGACCCCCGGCTGATCGTCGCGATCCTGCACAACAACGACCTCAACCAGGTCACCTGGGAGATGCGCGCCATGGAGGGCGCACCGAAGTTCCCCGAGTCCCAGACGCTGCCCGACGTCGACTACGCCGCGTTCGCCGCCGGCCTGGGCATGGACGCCGTCACCGTGACGGAACCCGGTCAGGTCGGCGCTGCCTGGAACGCGCCCTGAACGCCGACCGCCCGGCCGTACTCGACGTCCACGTCGACCCCGACGTGCCACCCATCCCGCCCCACGCCACGTTCGAGCAGATGAAAGCCGCCGCCGAGGCCATCCTGCAGGGCGACGAGAACCGCTGGGGCGTCATCAGGGAGGGCCTCAAGACCAAGGTGCAGGAGTTCCTGCCCCACCGAGACCGCCACTGACGGGTGGGGGAGCGGTGCCCTCTATGAAGGGGTGGTCCCCGCGGCCGGTCCGTAGCCGCAGTGTTCCGGAGAGCGGTCTTTCTCGTGGTCCCGGCCCCAGAGGTAGGCAGCCCGCTCCGTCGCGGGGTCTTCACCGGCACCGACGCGGCGCCAGAGGCATCCGTTACAGTGACGCGCTAATCAGTTCATACCGGACAGAATCCCTCTTCTGTCCGGTATAAGACTCACGTCCAATAGGAGTTCCCGGCGCCAGCGCAGCCGCGCCATCTCATACGAACCGCCACTGTGACGCGCCAGATCGACGAGAGGGGGAGAGTCCACACCGGCGAGGCCGTGACGGACCGGCGTTCCGGCCGAGATCGTTCCACGAGCCCGCCGTATATGACCAGTCCGGAATACTCATCGATCACCCATGAGCATTCACGCAACGGACACGTGGTGCGGCATGGTCGTCGCCGGGCTCGACGGACGCTGCCGCCGTAAGAATGCGCTGCCTACCGTGTCCGTCGCTCGGATGAACCAAGACGGCGTGGCGTGCCCCAGAATCACCTCGTTTCATGCATAATTTATATTATGCATGAGAGATTCGACGCGAGTGCGGCGCTCTTCGCGGACGTCAAGGCGGAGTTCTTCCTGTCGATCCGCGCCGCCAAGCCCGCCCCCGGCACGGTCGCCGGCTATGACAGTGATCTGCGCATCATCGGCGGGATCGTGGCGCGGTCGTGCGACGTGCCCACGGCCGAGTTGCGCGTCGACCGCCTCACCGGCCGGATGCTGCGCGCCGCGTTCGCGGAGTTCGCCGATGACCATGCTGCGGCGAGCATTCTGCGGGCCTGGTCGGCGTGGAACCGCTTCATGAACTTCGCGGTCGCCGAGGAGCTGGTCGAGGGCAATCCGATGGCGGCCGTTCCCCATCCGAAGGCGCCGTCGAAGGCGCCGAAGCCGTTCCAGGGCGACGGCACGGCGCGGACGCTGCTGGAGCGGATCGCCGCG
This sequence comes from Actinoallomurus sp., assembly GCA_025964685.1. Taxonomy (GTDB): domain Bacteria; phylum Actinomycetota; class Actinomycetes; order Streptosporangiales; family Streptosporangiaceae; genus Actinoallomurus. The sequence goes on from JAOPYG010000239.1 coordinate 18,692, forward strand.
GGCGCCCGGGAGGCACGGGATCCCTGGGTGGAGCGTGATCTGGTCGCTTTGGCGTTTCCGCTGGTCACAGGGGCACGGTCGGCGGAGCTGCTGGGTATGACGCTGGGGTCGTTCGGCGGCTCCCCCGGTGACCGGCGGGTGCGGCTGATCGGTAAGGGAGGTAAGACGCGGAGTGTTCCGGTGGAGGTGCCGCTGGAGCGGCTGGTCGACGCGTACCTGCTGTCGCGCATGGAACGCTTCGGCCTGGCGACACTCCCCCTGGCCGCTCCCCTGCTGGTCAACACCAAGAACGAGCCGCTGCGGCGTGGTGGCCTGCAGTACCTGGTGGCGCAGTGTTACCGGTACGCGGGGGTCCATGACCGGGTGTCGCGGGGGGCGCTGGTGCACACTCTGCGGCATGAGTTCGCGACCCGTCTGGCCGAGAACGGGGCGTCGGCGCATGAGCTGAAGGAGCTCCTCGGGCATTCGTCGATCGTCACGGGTCAGCACTACGTGGAGTCCACGGCCCGTGAGCTGCGCCTGACGGCCGGTTCCAGCCCGACGTACGGGGTGCTGGACGCGCTGGTGTCGGAGTCCAGGACCTCTCCCCCGTCAGCACAGTGACCGGCAGTGACCGGCGTGGCCAGCAGGGCCACCGGTGAGCACGGGACGGCAGGCACCACATGGGTTATGACCTGCGGTTATGTCGTCTTCTCGGGGTTAGCCTGGCGGTAGGCTGAGGCTGATCTGCCCCACCGGCGTACGTGCGGCGATGATGCCGCCGCCGGTGGTTACGCGTACCTGGCGGCGCGGACCCCGGCCCGCGGGACGCGCTGATGGGATCGTCAATGTCACCCTCGGCTTCGGCCGCACATCCCGGATGAGACCCCTGATGAAGCGACTCGCCATGTTGTCCGCGGCTACCGTTTTGGCGGCGACGATGATGACCCCCGCAAAGGCCGAGCCGGCACCGCGCGGCGCCTTGATCATGATCGGTGGGGCGTTGTCCGACGGGAACTCCGAGATCTATCGGGAGATCGTCCGGCAGGCGGGCGGCCCGCGCGCCCGTATCGGCGTCATCACGGCCGCGTCGATCCCGCCGAGCCAGGATCCCGAGGCCGGCACTTCCAAGGCGGCGAACAGTGTCTCGAACGGCCGTTTCTACGTCGACATCCTGAAGAAGTACGGTGCGGGCGGTGCGCAGTGGCTCCCGGTCGACCTGGACCACGCCGCCGCGGCCGACAGTCCCGAGCTGGCCCGCCAGGTAGCGTCGATGACCGGGTTCGTGTTCGGCGGCGGTGACCAGTATCGGCTGGTCACGACGCTGCTGCATGGGGCGGCCCACACCGACAGCCGGGTGCTGGCCGCGATCCGTGCCCGGTTCGCGCAGGGTGCGGTGGTGGCGGGCACCAGCGCGGGCGCGCAGATCCAGTCCGGTCCGGACATGGTGACCGGCGGGGCCAGCTACCAGGCGTTGCGCGACGGTTCACATCCGGGCTATTTCGAGGACGACACGACACTGGCGTATCTGCCCGCGGGTGGCTTCGGGCTGTTCCACGATGGGCTCATCGACACGCATTTCTCCGCGAACGGCCGGCTCGGGCGTGCCGTGCGTCTGGCCGCCGACACCGGGCATCAGCGGGTGTTCGGCCTGGATCCCGACACCGCGCTGGAGGTCACCGGGACGTCCCTGCGGGTGCTGGGCCGCCACGGTGTGTCCGTCATCGATCTGCGTGCGGCCGACACCGGCACGAGGCGTGGTCGCTGGGCCATCAGCGGAGTGCGGTGGACGTACCTGACCCGTGGGGCGCGGTACGACCCGGGCACGTGGACGTACCGGATGTCGCCGGATGTCGTGCGGCTGGCGCCGGTGGACCGTGCGGCGGCCTCGCCGGTGGAGGACATCTTCGATTCGGCGGCCGCTGACCGTAAGGGGTTCCGGTTGACCCGTGCCGCGCTCGATCTGGCCGGTGCGGCACGTTCCACCACGGTGCTGGGCATGACCTATGAGACGAATCCGGTCTTCGTGGTGGACCTTCGCAAGGGAAACGGCTTCTCCGCGTACGGGGCGGGGGCCGCGATCGCGTTCGCGGACCTGACCGTCTCGATGTATTCGTCGCCGCGGCAGCCCTGACCGTCCGGGTCGACTCCCGGTGAATGTCGCATAATTCCGGTGACGCCGGTGGCCGGTGGCCGCGGCGTGTTCCCCGGAAAGGGCGTGAGACCGATGGCGGAGATGTCCCGGGAGAAGATCGCGGCGGTCGAGGAGTCGGCGCTGGATCAGATCCACGACATCGACATCGACGACGTGATCGACTATGTGCACAAGGATCTGAAGCGGCTCCCGGGCTACATGGACCTGTACCGGCGTTACCTGCGCCAGCGCTGGGACGTGTACGACCTCGACTTCGCCCAGGACGCGCGTGACTGGACCGAGCGGATGACCCAGGAGGAACGCGACGCGTTCGTGGCGATCTCCTCCGGCTTCCACCACGGGGAGCGCCAGGTCGAGGTGGAGCTGCCGGTGTTCATGCTCGGCGGCAGCGAAGAGTCCCGGATCTACATGTCCAGCCAGATCGAGGACGAGGCCCGGCACACCGTGTTCTTCGACCGTTTCTACCGTGAGGTCGTCGGGCTGCCGGGCGAGTCGGTGCAGGAGGTTCTGGACGCCTCGTTCGAGCACGTGTCGGAGACGTTCGTGGGGCCGTTCGGGCTGCTGGCCTACCAGGCCGACGAGCTGCGCGCCGACCCCGATGACCTGGCCGCGCGGGTCCGCTACGGCACGACGTACTTCCTGTGGATCGAAGGCGTGCTGGCCCTGTCCGTCATGAAGATCACCCTCAGCTACTGCCGTGACCGGGGCTTCCTGCCGGGCTACTACGCGGGGTTCACCGCGACCTGCCGGGATGAGGCCCGGCACGTGCAGTTCGGCATGCGGTTCCTGCGTGAGGCGGTGCAGAGCGACCCTCGGCTGCTGAGCCAGATCCACGAGACGCTCCGCACGATCCTGGCGATCAACGGGGCGACGAGCCGCCGGGTGATGCTGGAGGCGCTGGGCTGGTCGGCCGAGGAGGTGCGCCGGCTGATGATCCGTCAGCTCACCATGAAGCTCACCGACGTGGGCATCGGCCTGCCGCCGGACCTGCAGCGGATGATCGCCGGTATCCAGCCCGAGCTGGCGGGAGGCTGATGATGACGGGGCTGTTCACCTCCGAGTGGGCCGAGCAGGTGCGCGCGGCCGTCGACCAGGGGCCCGCGGAGGACGTACGGGCGGGGAAGCTGCCGTCCTACTGGCAGTGGATCGAGAACGTGCGGGCGGTCTACTCCTCCTCCTGGGCGCTCGGCGTACGTGACCTGGCCGGCGCGGGCCCGCACTACCTGCGGCTCGGGTGGAAGGACGGCATCTGCGCCGAGGCGTCCATCACCGGTCCGGACGACCCCTTGCAGGCCACGTACGTTCTGGCGGCCGACCTGGCGACGTGGCGGGACCTGCTGGGCGGTGAGGACCCGGGACGGATCGTGATGTACCGCCGGCTGCGCCTGGAGGAGGGCGATGTCGTGCGGTTCTTCCGCGGCATCTACTTCTTCGTGGAGTCGATCGCCGTGATCGGCCGCGTCCCCGCCCGCCTGCCCTGACCCCGCGGTGTGCCAGCGTTGAAATGAGAATCCCGTGAGCGAGACCGTCCGCTATGAGACCAAGGACCGTAAGGCCTACCTGACGCTCAACCGCCCGGAGCGGCTCAACGCCATCGACGAGGAGCTCGCGCGGGCACTTCCGCGGGCGGTCGAGCGTGCCAATGACGACCCCGGCGTCCACGTGATCATCGTGCAGGGGGCGGGCCGGGCGTTCTGCTCCGGCTATGACCTGAAGGAGTACGCCGAGGGCGGCGCCGGCACGCAGGACGGCATCTGGGATCCGATCAAGGACTACCGGATGATGAAGCGCAACACCGACGACTACTTCTCGCTCTGGCGGTCGCTGAAGCCGACGATCGCGAAGGTGCATGGGTTCGCGGTGGCGGGCGGCAGCGACATCGCCCTGTCGTGCGACCAGGTCATCATGGCCGACGACGCGCGCATCGGGTACATGCCGGCCCGGGTGTGGGGGTGCCCCACGACGGCGATGTGGGTGTACCGGCTGGGAGCCGAACGCGCCAAGCGGATGCTGTTCACCGGCGACACCATCGACGGGCGGCAGGCCGCCGAGTGGGGTCTGGTGCTGGAGTCGGCCCCGGCCGAGCAGCTCGACGCCCGCGTCGAGGCCCTCGCCGACCGGATCGCCGGCGTGCCGATCAACCAGCTCGTCATGCAGAAACTCATGATCAATCAGGCGTACGACAACATGGGTCTGCAGGGCACCCAGATCCTGGCGACCTTGTTCGACGGCATCACCCGCCACTCCCCCGAAGGCCGCTGGTTCCAGGACTTCGCCGCTCAGCACGGCTTCCACGAGGCCGTGCGCTGGCGTGACTCCGGCCGCTGGATCCCCGAAGGGGGCGGACCGGCACCGTCCGCTAGCGACCTGGACCCTCGATGAGCACGCGGGCACGGCGGCTCACCGACTCGTACTGGCCCGCCGACACCTCCCGGCCCGTACTGGAGCTGACCACCGGTGACGTGCTGCGCCGCGCGGCCGCCGACGCGCCGGACCGGATCGCGCTGATCGAGGCCGCGCCGCCCGGTGCGACGCTGACCGGCGCGGACCGGGCCGACCGCGGGTGGACCTACGCGGAGCTGCTCGCCGACGCCGAGCACGCCGCGGCCTGGCTGGGCAGCAGGTTCTCCCCCGGTGAGCGCGTCGCGGTCTGGGCGCCGAACGTGCCGGAGTGGGTGGTGCTGCAATACGGCGCGTCGCTGGCGGGGCTGGTGCTGGTCACCGCCAACCCCGCGCTGCGCGAGTCGGAGCTGGAGTATCTGCTGCGCCGGTCCGGCGCGGCCGGTGTCGTGCATCTGGACGCCTTCCGTGGCACCGACATGGCCGCGGCGGTTCGCCGTGTGCGGGCCCGGCTGCCGGAGCTGCGTGAGTTGATCAGCCTCACCCGCTGGCTGGAGCACGTCAGGGGTACCGCGCCGCGGCAGCTGCCCACGGTCACCGCCGGTGACGCCGCGCAGATCCAGTACACCTCCGGTACGACCGGTTTCCCGAAGGGCGCGCTGCTGCACCATCGGGGGCTGGTCACCAACGCGGCGTTCGTCATCGCCCGCGTCGGTCTGCCCCGTGGCGGGGTGTGGGTGAGTGCCCTGCCGCTGTTCCACACCGCCGGGTGTGGCATGTCGGTGCTGGGCACGGCTCTGGCGGCCGGCACCCTGGTGCTCGGCCAGTCCTTCGCGCCCGATCTGGTCCTGGGGGCGATCCAGGAGCGGCGGGCGTACGTGTTCGCCGGGGTTCCGGCCATGTACGCGGCGCTGCTGGCCCATCCTGGCCTGGAGGAGTATGACCTGAGCAGCTGCCAGGTCGTGATGTCCGGTGGTGACGCCGTGCCGGCCGCGCTCGTCGACGCGGCGGAGCGCCGTTTCGGTGCGCGGTTCTCCACGGTGTACGGGCAGACCGAGCTGAGTCCGATCCTGGCCCAGACCAGCCCTGATGACTCCGCGGAGGACAAGCGCGCCACGACGGGGCGGCCGCTGTGGCAGGCCGAGGTGCGGATCACGGACCCGTCGGGTGCCGTGCTGCCGGTCGGTGAGGCCGGGGAGATCCACGCGCGCGGCTACCAGGTGATGCTGGGGTACCACGACCTGCCCGAGGCGACCGCCGCGGCCATCGATGCCGACGGCTGGCTGCGCACCGGCGACCTTGGGCACGATGGACGCACGTGGCTACCTGCGCGTGACCGGCCGCCTCACCGACATGATCATCAGGGGTGGGGAGAACATCTACCCGCGCGAGATCGAAGCGGCCCTGATCCGTCATCCGGGTGTGGCCGCGGCGGCCGTGCTGGGCGTCCCCGATCTGGACTGGGGTGAGCAGGTCGCGGCGGTGATCACACCGGCCGGGCAGGCGCCCACCGCCGCGGAGCTCCACGGGCACCTGCGCGGCCTGCTCGCGCCGCACAAGACACCGCGCCACTGGTACGTGTGCGACACCGTCCCGGCCAACGCCATGGGCAAGGTGCAGAAGTTCCACCTGCGCCGGCGGATCGCCGACGGTGAGCTGCCCGAACTGGAGCCGGGCGGCTAACGCGCCAGCGTGCGGGTCGAGACGTCCCACAGGCGGGCCGCGGCGCCGGGGTCGAGCGCGTACGCGGCCACTCCGCGGCGCACGCCCGGCCGGTGCGGCTCGGCCTGCGCGCAGTCTTCGAAGTAGCGGCCGCTGACGCCCTCGGTGAGCGGTGAGCCGGCCAGCAGTACGGACGTGGCCGCGCCCTGCTCGGCGTTCTTCGATGACACGTCCGAGCTGTCCGGTTCGAAGGAGGCGGGGGCGCTGGCGATGTCGCCGACGTGGCGCATCAGGCCGGTGCCGAGGATGCGGCCCGGGTTCAGCGCGTTCACCGTGATCGCGTCGGCCGCCCAGCGCCTGGCGCCCTCGACCGCGAACAGGATGTTGGCCGTCTTTGACTGGCCGTAGGCCAGCCACCGGTCGTACGGGCGGCGCTCGAAGTGGATGTCGTCGAAGTCGATGTCACCGTTGATGTGCCCCACCGAACTGACCGCGACGACGCGCGCGCCGCCGGCCGCCGCGAGGGCGCCGTGCAGTCCGGTGGCGAGGGCGAAGTGCCCGAGGTGGTTGGTGGCGAACTGCATCTCCCAGCCCTGGGGGGTGCGTGTCAGCGGCGGGGCCATGATGCCGGCGTTGTTGATCAGGACGTGCAGGGGGCCCTGCCAGGCGGCCGAGAACGCCGCGACCGATTCGGGGTCGGCCAGGTCGACGTGGGCTACCAGGACGCGCTCGTTGCCGGTGGTCGCGGTGATGTCCCCGGCGGTGCGCTCGCCGGCCTGGCGGTCCCGTACGGCCAGGGTCACCTCGGCGCCGGCACGGGCGAGCGCGCGGGCGGTCTCCACGCCGATGCCGGAGGCGCCGCCGGTGACGATGGCGCGCCGGCCGGTCAGGTCGACTCCGGCGATGACCTCGGCGGCGGTGGAGTGCGCGCCGAACGGTGTGGTGTCGTCGTTCATGTCTTCGCTGTCCCTAACTGTACGGTGAGAAGCGGAGGACTACCTCCGTTATAGCCTCAGCTTAACCGGAGGTAGCTCCGTTTCGCACCGGCGGCTCACTCGTGCGGTGACAGGTGACCGATCTGATGATCGGCGACGCTCAGCGCCTCGTGCACCAGACGTCCGATGTGGCCGTGGCGCAGGGCGTACACCACCCGGCGCCCGTCCTTGCGGGTGTTCACCAGGCCCGCCAGGCGCAGGCGCGCCAGATGCTGGCTGACCGAGGTCCGGCTCGCCCCGCACGCCTCGGTCAGCGTGGTCACGTCCGCCTCGCCGTCGCAGAGCCGGCGCATCAGGCTCAGCCGGGTGCGGTCGGCCAGCAGGCCGAGCACCTCGACCGCCACCGCCATCCGCTCGCCGTCGGGTCGCTCCTGCGACCCATGCGCACCTGATAGGTGCATGCGTGCGCTCATACGCACATAATGGGCTCATGGGCGGTGTGGTGTCCAGCCACCCCCCGTGCCGACCACCGAAAGGGGCATGTGCCGCCGTGACCGCCACCGATCCCGCACCGCGCCACGACCACGCTGACCACGCTGAGCACGGTGATCACGCCCATGAGCGTGGCGCGCGGCTGCGCCACAGGCTCGCGCATCTGGTCATGCCACACGGTCACCAGGCCGACGACCGGCTCGACGACGCCATGGAGTCCTCCGCCGCCGGTATGCGGACGCTGTGGATCTCCCTCACCGTGCTGGGGCTGACCGCGACGCTGCAGGGCGCCGTCGTGGCGTTCTCCGGATCGGTCGCGCTGCTCGGTGACACCCTCCACAACGCCGCGGACGCTCTCACCGCACTGCCGCTGGCGGTGGCCTTCGCGGTCGGCCGCCGGGCGGCGACCCGGCGGTTCACCTACGGGTTCGGCCGCGCCGAGGACCTGGCCGGCATCGTCATCGTCGTGGCCATCGCCGCCTCCTCGCTGCTGGCGGCCCTGACCGCCCTGGACCGGCTGACCGGCCCCCGCGCGGTGACCCATCTGCCGGCGGTCGCGGGCGCCGCGGTGATCGGCTTTGCCGGCAACGAATGGGTGGCGCGCTACCGGATCCGCACCGGCCGCAGGATCGGCTCGGCCGCTCTGGTCGCCGACGGCCTGCACGCCCGTACCGACGGCTTCGCCTCGCTGGCCGTACTGCTCGGTGCGGGCGGCGCGGCCCTCGGCTGGCGCCTGGCCGACCCGATCGTGGGCCTGCTCATCACGGCCGGCATCGCGTTCGTGCTGAAGGACGCCGCCCGGGAGGTCTTCGGGCGCCTGATGGACGCCGTCGACCCCGCCCTGGTGGACGCGGCGGAGGCCGCGCTGCGCCGGGTGGAGGGGGTGAGGGACGTCGCGGAGCTGCGGACCCGGTGGATCGGCCATCGGCTGCGGGCGGAGGCCACCCTGGTGCTCGACGGATCGCTCAACCTGCGGGCCGCGCATCACATCGCCGTCGAGGCCGAGCACGCCCTGCTGCACGCCGTTCCCCGCCTGACCGCCGCGCTCATCCACGCCGACCCGGCCGGTACGGGCCGGGAGGACCCGCACGCCGCGCTCGCCCACCACGCCGGACCATCGCCCGCCGTCCGTACTGGAATGATCGGCACATGAACGAGATCATCGTCATGTCGGATCCGAGAGTCGCGGCCGTGCCGGTGCGCGAGTGCGGTGAGAGCGTCGTGGACGCTCGCCTCGAGGACTCGTTGCTGTTCGGCGTACGCCAGGAGGATCGGCCGGCGGCGTTCTTCGTGCGGGAAGGCGTGCTCGACCGGCTCGCGAAGGCGCAGGCGTCCCTTCCCGGGGGCCTGCGGCTGCTGTTCGTCGAGGGCTACCGGCCGTTGTCGGTGCAGCAACGCTACTTCGACGGGTACGCGGCGCGGCTGCGTGCGGACAACCCCGGCTGGCCCGCGGGGCGGCTCACCGCGGCGGCCAGCCGCTTCGTGTCCCCGCCGGAGATCGCCCCGCACAGCGCGGGCGCGGCCGTGGATCTGACGCTCGCCGACGCGGACGGCCGTGAGCTGGACCTGGGGACCCCGATCGACGCGACTCCCGAGGACAGCGCCGGTGCCTGCTACACCGCGGCGGGCAACATCGGTGAGGAGGCGCGCGCCAACCGCGGCGTTCTGGCGGCGGCCATGGAGGCCGCGGGCCTGGTGAACTATCCGACGGAGTGGTGGCACTGGTCGTTCGGTGACCGGTACTGGGCCCTGTCCACCGGTGCCGCCGCCGCCCTCTACTCCCCGGTGGAGACCCCGTAGGCGCGCAGGAAGATCCGCACTCCCCCGGCGACCAGGCGGTCGATCTCGGCGTCGTCCAGTGGCACGGCCCCGTACCAGGAGCGGTGGTTCACGCGTCCGGTCACCAGCAGGCCGAGGAACTCCGCCGCCTCCGGGGGGTCGGGGACCCGCAGCAGGCCCCGCTCGCCGAGTTCGGCCAGCCGGTCCGCCAGCGCCCGCTGGACGGGCCGCTGCTCCGGCGGTGAACGGACCAGTTCCGGGAAGTGCGACGCCTCGGCGATCACCAGGCGCAGGACGGCGGACCGCTCGGCGGAGCGGGCGACCTCGGCCGCGAACGCGCGGCCGAAGGCGGTCAGGGCGGCCTCGATGTCCGTGACCTGGGCCAGGGTCTGTTCCAGCAGCTCGTCGAAGGCCGCGTTCTGGGCCGCCATCGTCTCCCGCACCGCGGACAGGAACAGTCGCCATGCTGCGCCGGCTGACCTCCAACTCCCGCCGCAACGAGATCTACAAAGCGTTCCGGGAGGTCGGCCGGTCCGTGCGCACGGTCGCCCTGTTGCGTTACCTGGCCGATCCCGCGCTGCGGCGCCGGGTGACGGCGGCGACGAACAAGGTCGAGGCCTACAACGGATTCTCCGCCTGGCTGCGGTTCGGCAACGCCGGCGTCATCGCCGACAACGACCCCG
>JAOPYG010000275.1 GCA_025964685.1 Actinoallomurus sp.
GTGGCGACGGCGTGGTCACGCTGATGACCCTGCACACCGCCAAGGGCCTGGAGTTCCCCGTCGTCTTCCTCACCGGCATGGAAGACGGCGTCTTCCCGCACCTGCGCTCGCTCGGCGACCCCAAGCAGCTGGAGGAGGAGCGGCGGCTCGCGTACGTCGGCATCACCCGCGCCCGGCAGCGGCTCTACGTCTCCCGCGCGACGATGCGCAGCTCGTGGGGCGCGCCGTCCTACAACCCGGCGTCGCGGTTCCTCACCGAGATCCCCGACACCCTGGTCGAGTGGGAGCGGGCCGAGGCCGCTCCGGCGATGGCCTCCCTCGCGCAGCGGCCGGGGGTGCGATCGCCGGGCAACCGCGCGGTGCCGGCCCTGTCCACCGGAGACCGGGTCGTCCACGACTCCTTCGGGCTCGGCACGGTCGTCACCGTCGATGGGGCTGGTGAGAAGGCCGCCGCGACCGTTGACTTTGGTGGTGACTACGGAGTCAAGCGCTTCGTCCTCCGCTACGCGCCGATCCAAAAGCTCTAGGGCGTGTCTGATGAGTCGCGTTCGTAGCGAGCGTGGACGCTGCGCAGCAGGCTCAAGGCCCGCAGGACACCCCCCTCAAAGGTTGCACGGGCCGAATGGCCGGATGCGGGCGTCGACATGTTGCGTGCGGACCTGCATGATGCACCTGGGAGCACCTGCGGCCCGTTGGGAGGAAAATGGGGCGGTTCGCGCGGCGTCTCCTCGTCGCTGTCGTCTTCATCGTGACCACGGTCTGGTTCGCCTCGCCGGCTCTCGCCGCTGACGCACGATCGGTCACGCCCCTGGCCGCCTGGGCGGTCGCACCGACCCCCGGCACCTTTCAGGTCCCCGCCTACCGCGCGGCGGCCGCCTCACCGCGTCTGGTCGTCTGCCAGCCCGGCGCAACGCTGACCGGTGTGGCGTCCCAGCTCGCGAGTGAGTGCGCCTACCACCAGATCCAGCAGGCGATCGACGCCGTACGCACGCGCGGGACCACGATCTACGTGCTGCCCGGCCTCTACCACGAGCAGGCCGCCCTCGCCGCGCCGAAGGGCCGGTGCGCCAAGCTCGACGACCGGACGCCGCTCTCCTACGACGACCAGGTGGCCTGCCCGCACCTGCAGAGCCTCATCAGCGTCACCGGCGTGCCGGACCTGCAGATCGAGGGCGTCGGCGGACCCGTGGTCGTCGAGGGGAAGAAACAGGTCGGCATCCGCGCCTACCACGCCGACGGCTTCTACCTGCGCGGTGTGACCGTCCGCGGCTTCGCCGAAGACGGCGTGAACGTCGTCGAGACCAACGGGTTCGTGCTCGACCAGGTCACCGGCGCCGCCAACGGCGGACGCGGGCTCGCCGCCTCCACCTCCGACCACGGCCTGATCACCGACTGCACGGCGTCCGGCAACGGCGACGCCGGCATCGCCACCGCGTCCGCCTCCGACCAGGGCGGCGGCCGGCTGTCCATCGAGATCCGCCGCTGCCGGTCCTACGGCAACCTGATCGGCTACTCCGGCACGGCGGGCGACTCGGTGTACGTCCACGACAACCAGTTCGACGGCAACTCCACCGGCGCGATGCTCGACAGCAGCGTGCAGGCGGTCGGCATGCCACAGAACCACGCGATGTTCGTCGCCAACCGCGTCTTCGACAACAACGCCGACCGCTACCACGGCTGCGGTTCCACGTGCCCCCGGCGCGCGGTGCCGGTCGGCACCGGCATGCTGCTCGCGGGCGGTGACGAGAACACCTACGCGAGCAACCTCGTCTACGGCAACTGGCGCTACGGCGTCGCGCAGTACTGGATCCCGGCGAGCCGCCGCGGCGAGACGGATCCGGCCAAGCAACGCGACACGTCCCATGGCAACCGGTACGTCGGCAACCTCATGGGCGTGACACCGGCCGGCGCCGCGTCACCGAACGGCCTCGACTTCTGGTGGGACGAGCAGGGCGACCGCAACTGCTGGCAGAGCAACGCCTCACCTGCGGGTGTGCCTCGCACCGATCCGTCGACCCTGCCGACGTGCGACCATCCGTCGTCCGGCGGCCCGTACGCCCAGCAGGGCAACCCGACCAAGACCTCGGTCGTCACGGCCTGCGCGGCCTACCGTCCCGGCAACGCGGCTCCGGCGGGCTGCGACTGGCTCACCCCACCGCGCCGTCCCGCCTCATAGCCGCGACGAAGTGCGCCTCGACCGCATTCAGGAGATCGTCACGAGCAGCGATATGCCTTCCCCCCGGGGGCTGGTGACCTGGATCGTGTCGCCGGCGGCGGCTCCGAGCCCAGGTACAGGGCGGTCATCGTCCCCCGCGGGTGATCATTTCGCCCCCCGCCGCGCGTGCGGGTCAGACCAGGCGGCGGGCGGCTGCCCAGCGAGAGAGCTCGTGACGGTTCGAGAGCTGGAGCTTGCGCAGGACGCTGCTCACGTGCGTCTCCACGGTCTTGACCGAGATGAACAGCTCCTTGGCGATCTCCTTGTAGGCGTAGCCGCGGGCGATCAGGCGCAGCACCTCGCGTTCGCGCTGGGTGAGCTGGTCGAGTTCTGGGTCGATGGCGGGCACGTCGGCGGCGGCGAACGCGTCCAGCACGAAGCCCGCGAGCCTCGGCGAGAAGACCGCATCGCCCTCGGACACCCGCTGGATGGCCTGGGTCAGCTCCCCGCCGGAGATCGTCTTGGTGACGTAGCCCCGGGCGCCGCCGCGGACGACGCCGATGACGTCCTCGGCCGCGTCGGACACCGACAGGGCCAGGAACTTCGTCTCCGAGGGCAACACCTGGCGGAGCACCTCGACGCCACCGCCGCCGGGAAGGTGCACGTCGAGCAGCACCACGTCCGGCCCGGTCCGCTTGATCACCTCGATCGCCTCGTCGACGTCGCCGGCCTCGCCGACGATCTGGACCGACTCGCCCAGCTCGGCCTTCACGCCGCTGCGGAACATCTGATGGTCATCGACCAGCACCACTCGGGTCACGGCCGCCGCCTCATTTCGACTCTCGCTTCATCTCTAGCCTGACCTCTGTGCCCTCGCCGGGGGCCGTACGGATGTCGGCCTTTCCGCCGTTGCGTTCCATGCGGCCGATGATGGACTCCCGCAGGCCCATGCGGTCCTCCGGGACGGCGTCGAGGTCGAAACCCCTGCCGCGGTCCCGTACGAAGATCGAGACCTCGTCGCCGGCCACCTCGGCGTAGACCGACAGCGATGACGCGGCCGGCTCGTCGGGGTCTACCGGCTCCCCCGCGGCGTACTTCGCGGCGTTGACCATGGCCTCACGTGCGGCCTGGAGCATCGCGCCGAGGCGTTCGTCGAGCGGGCAGTCACCGACGCAGACCACCTCGATCGGCACGCCGTGGTGGTCCTCGACCTCGGCGGCGGCCTTCCGTACGGCGGCGGCCAGGGCCTGCTCGGCGTCGGCCTTCGGCTCGTACAGCCAGGCGCGCAGGTCGCGTTCCTGCGCCCGCGCCAGCCGCTGCACCTCCCGCGGGTCCTGGGCGCTCCGCTGAATCAGCGTGAGCGTGTGCAGGACGGAGTCGTGTACGTGCGCGGCCACCTCGGCGCGTTCCTGCGAGCGGATCCGTTCACGGCGCTCGGTGTCGAGGTCGCGCCACAGCCGCAGCAGCCACGGCGCGAGAACCACCGCGACCCCGGCCAGTACGACCGTCGAGCCGAGGAGTACCTGCCCGGCCTCGCCCGGGCGGATCTTCTGGGCGAGGAACGCGACCAGCCCGCCGGCGACGAGCAGCGTGCCGATGATGCTGCGCAGCCACATGGCCTGGGTGTTCTTGACCCAGCGCCGCCGCCGCTCCGGATCGGCCTGCTGCCAGATGATCCCGACGCCGACGCCGCCCGCGACGACGGGCCACACCGCCCAGTTCAGCGCGCCGGCGCCCCAGGTGAACAGGGACAGCCCGCAGACCAGCGCGCCGTAGGCGACGAGCTGCCCGTAGTCGCGGCGGGCCTGTGCCTCGTCGCGTTGCGGGACCATCAGCCACAGGGCGACGTACGCGACGACGCCGACACCCGCGGACAGCAGCACGGCGAACGCCAGGCGTACGACGAGCACCTCGAGACCGAGATGCTCGGCGAGACCGGAGCACACGCCGGCGACGAGCCGGCCATCGGCTCGGCGGTCGAGGCGCGGCGGGGCCGGCTCGACGGCCTCCACACTCGGCGTATCGGACACAGAGAGATGTTCACACGTTTCGGGCCATCACCGCATCGGGGAGTGCCCTGGGAGACCCCGGAGACCCTCAGGGACGAGTCAGGGGTGTCCCGGATGGCGGCCGTGGCCTCGCCGGGCCACGATGGGCCCATGAACGAGGACAGCGGACCCGAGCCGGCCCCCGAGGACGGCCCCCGGCGGCTCACCCGCTCCCAGGAGGGGCGCCTGATCACCGGAGTGTGCGCCGGCCTCGCTCACTACACGCGCATCGACGCGATCGTCTTCCGGGTGGCCTTCGGGCTGCTCGTCATCACGACCGGCGTGGGCATCCCGCTCTACATCGGCGCCTACCTGCTCATGGGTGACGCTGACGGTGGTCCGTCGAAGGTCGAGAAGGTCGGCAAGCGCGTCTTCGACGGCGACACGGCTCTCGCGCTGCTCGGCGCCGCGCTGGTCGCCGGCACGCTGCTCGGCATCATCGGACACTGGACCTCCGGCGACGCCCTCGCCGTCGTCGTGGTGCTCGGCCTGACCCTGTTCGCGGCGAGGGCGCGCGGTGCCGACCTCGTCCAGGTCGCCCGCGGCCTGCCGGAGCGCGTCAAGGGCCGGCCGCTGTCATCATGGACACCTCCCGTCCCGGGTCCGCAGGCGTACCAGATGTCCGACGGCATGGTGGATCTCGCCCGCCTCGGCCGCCGCACCGACACCTACGCGGGCGGCCCGTACGCGCCGGGGTCCCCTGCGAAGCCGGACGCGGAGCCGTCGGACACCGCCCCGTACCCGGCCGCCCCCTCTGCCAAGACTCCGTCCCGGCGCCCCTCGTACCTGACCGCGCTCACCGTGCTGATCGCCGCACTGGCCGCCATGGTGCTGTACGCCGCGGCCGGCCACCGACCCCACTTCGCCGGAATCCAGATCGTCATCGCCGGGGCGCTCACCGTCATCGCCGTCGGTCTTTTCCTCGGTGCCTGGTTCGGCCGGGACCGCAAGCTCGTCTTCCTTGGAGCGCTCATGTCTTTGGCCCTCGCCTGCACCTCGATCGCCGGCGATACCGCCGTCGCACGAAGGACACATCACATGACGTGGCGCCCGGCCGCCACCACCCAGGCCGAACAGTCCCACAAGGTGCTGGTCGGCCAGGGGATCGTCGACCTGACGACCGTGCCGCTCTCCCCCGGCCAGCGGCTTGAGGTGAACGCCGAGGTGACGCTGGGAGTGCTGGCGGTCAAGGTGCCCAGCACCGCCCGGGTGGAGGTCGACGGCCACGCGTACCTCGGCGACATCACGATCGACCGCCAGGTGACGAGCGGCCCCGGGGCCCGCGTACGCCGTGTGCTCGAGCCGGAAGGTCAGCACCCCGGCCTGACCGCGACGATCGTGCTCCGCATCCGGAGCAAGGTCGGCGACATGGAGGTCTCCCGTGTTCCGGCATAGGTTCGATCCGTCGTCACTGATCGCCGGAATTCTGTTCCTCGGCATCGCGGGCCGCTATCTGATCGAGGGCTTCAGCGGCCGGCACGTATCGTTCCCCTGGACGATGCCGGCCGCACTCACCGCGGTCGTCGTGATCATCCTGCTACGCCTGATCTTCCACTCCCGCCGCCAGGAGCAGTGACCTCAGACCGCGCTCGCGTGCAAGGTCAGGGCGAAGCCCGGGCCCAGGTTCGCCAGCTCCCGTGGGTGGCCCGCGCCGTAGACCCGGATTCGGTTGGCGCGCAAGGTGCGTTCGGCGACGCCCTGGTCGGTGATCGTTCGCTCGGAGAGTTCGCCCGCTAGGACGGCCAGGACGGCGGCGCCGGGGTCGGCGCGGTGGCCCGGCGGCCAGGCCGACAGCCACAGCTCGCTTGCCGCCGCCAGTGGCACCGGCGTGCCGTCGAAGCGGGCCAGATGCCACCAGTACGCGGGACGGGCCGCGACCTCGCGTACGACGCCGGCCAGCCGGCCGATCGTGACCCCGGAGACGGCGTCATGGCTCTGCATGGTGAGATCGGGAATAGCCGAGAAATTCACGGAAGGTCCTTCGGAGAGCGGCCGATCGCCGCGGGCTGACGTCTGAAACGAAGATCAGGTCAGCGACAACACGAAGGACACAGCGCGATGACCGCGTGGCGGGAGCCGGTATCGGCGGCCGGAAGAGTACGCGCTGGCATGGGAAAAGTCTGCGGGTGCCCACCATGCTCTGTCAACCCGGACGACCGCCACCACCAGGGACGAAGCGCCTATTCCGCTCCGCCCGCCGGAACAGTTCACCGGGTGGCCACCTTCGGTCCTGGCGCCGTACGTCGCGGCACGCCACGATCGGTGCGGCTTACGAGACGGGAGTAGGGACATGGGGCTCAATCGGCGTTCTTTCCTTCGCAACGGGCTCGTCGCGGGCGGAGGGGCCGCGCTCCTGGGGACCGGGCCACGCGCCACCGCCCTGGTCCGCTCCGGACGCCCGCAGATCACCCACGGCGTGCAGAGCGGTGACATGTCCGCGCACGGCGGCGTCGTCTGGGCCCGCGCCGACCGGCCCTCGCGGATGCTCGTCGACGTCAGCACGCGCCCGGACTTCCGGCGTTTCTCGACCGTACGAGGCCCGCTGCTGACCCCGGACACCGACCTGACCGGCAAGGTACGGCTGGAGGGGCTCCCGGCGGGCGAGCGCGTTCACTACCGGGTACGCGCCGCCGACCTGCACGACTCGTCTCTCGTTTCGGCCCCGGCGCCCGGCGCGTTCGGTACGGCTCCGCGGGACCGGCGCGACGTCGGCTTCGTGTGGTCGGGCGACCTGGCCGGGCAGGGCTTCGGGATCAACCCCGACATCGGCGGATACCGCATCTTCAAGGCGATGCAGGCCGTCAACCCGGACTTCTTCCTGTGCAACGGCGACCACTGGTACGCCGACAACCCGATCCAGGCGACGGTCACACTCCCGGACGGGCGGATCTACCGCAACCTCACCTCTCCGGAGAAGTCGAAGGTCGCCGAGACGCTGGCGGAGTACCGCGGCCAGCACAAGTACAACCTGATGGACGACAACCTGCGCGCATTCGCCGCCGCCGTCCCGCAGATCAACCAGTGGGACGACCACGAGACGCACAACAACTGGTACCCGGGCGAGATCCTCGACGACCCCAACTACACGGAGAAGCGCACCGACGTGCTGTCGGTACGCGCCCGGCAGGCGTTCTTCGAGTACCTCCCGATCACCCAGCACGCCCACGAGGACGGCCGCATCTACCGGAAGATCTCCTACGGGCCGCTGCTCGACGTGTTCGTCCTGGACATGCGGACCTACCGCAACGCCAACGGCCCGGACAACCAGACCAGCGACGGCCAGGGCATCCTCGGCGCGAAGCAGGCCGACTGGCTGAAGCGCTCGCTCGCCGCCTCGACGGCCACGTGGAAGGTCGTGGCGTCCGACATGCCGCTCTCCCTCGTGGTCCCGGACGCCGACCGCATCGAGGCCGTGTCCCAGGGTGACAACGGCGCGCCGCTGGGCCGCGAGCTGCAGATCGCCGGCGTGCTGTCCTCGATGAAGAAGCACCGCGTGAAGAACGTCGTGTGGATCACGACCGACGTGCACTACACGGCGGCGCACTACTACGACCCGGCCAAGGCCGCGTTCCAGGACTTCGACCCGTTCTGGGAGTTCGTGTCCGGGCCGCTCAACGCGGGAGCCTTCGGCCCCAGCGTCCTCGACCTGACCTACGGCCCGACCGTGAAGTTCCAGGCGGTTCCGCCGCACGCCAACACCTCACCGCTGGAGGGCTCCCAGTTCTTCGGCGAGATCGCGATCGACGGCCGCTCCGGAGAACTCACCACCCGCCTGCGCGACTTCAGCGGCAAGGTCCTCTACACCGTCACCCTCCCCGCACAACGCTGAAACACGCAAATAAGAGGAGGAAGCGGTATTTGATCGCGCTGATGCGATCTGTGGGTCCGAATTAGCCCCGCAAACACCCCTTACTTGGGCGAACTCCTGGCGGCGAAACCCGCGTGGCTCCTAAGGCGATCACACTGCGCTCAGGTCTGGTCTCCTAGGGGTATTGAGGCTTACGTTGACCCAGAAGCCTCCTTCCAAGGGAGATCGCGATGGCGCGCAGCCGCACCAAGCGCATCCGCCGAGCATCCGCGCGGTTACGCCGCAAGCACCGCTCTGCTTTGCAGAGGACGCACAAGGTGGAAATGCCCGAGAAGACCAGTAAGGGCTAACACCCGAATACCAGGACGGAAACGCGCACCGGGTGGGGGCCGGCGCGGTTGATCCGGCATGGGCTCAGCTTGCAGACGCCACTTCCTTCGACGGAGAAGGCACCCCGATGTGGCATGCGGAAGTTCTGTCCACGGTCCGCGGACCTCCCCGTGATTCGGCCCGTTCCTATCCGAATCACATTTCCAGGGAGGACGAATGCCGCGCGTGTCCGTAGAGGTCGACGGAGTCAAGTACGACGATGACGTCGAGCCACGTCTTCTGCTCGCCCACTATCTCCGTGACCGCCTCGGCAAGGTGGGTACGCCCATCGGCTGCGACACATCGAACTGCGGCGCCTGCACCGTCCTCCTGGACGGCATGAGCGTCAAGAGCTGCTCCGTCCTCGCCGTACAGGCGGACGGCAAGGACGTCACCACCATCGAGGGGCTGGGCGACGGGCAGACCCTGCATCCACTACAACGCGCGTTCCACGAGGAGCACGCCCTGCAGTGCGGCTACTGCACCCCCGGCATGATCATCGCGGCGCTCGACCTGATCCGGGAGAACGCCGACCCGTCCGACGAGGAGATCCGCGAGGGCCTCGAGGGCAACCTGTGCCGCTGCACCGGCTACCAGAACATCGTGCGCGCCGTACGGCGGGCCGCCGATGACATGCGCGGCCCGGCGGACACCACCTCTGCGCCTGAGGAGGCCACCCGATGACGGCCGCTCCCGAGATCGGCAGCGCGCGCCTGCGCTCCGAGGACGCCCGGCTGATCACCGGGCAGACCAACTGGACCGACAACATCCAGCTGCCCGGCCTGCTGCACGTCGCGTTCCTGCGCAGCCCGGTGGCCCACGGCCGAATCACCCGCATCGACGCCGAGCCCGCACGCGGTCGCCCTGGGGTGATCGCGGTATTCACCGGCGCCGACTTCGCCGACGAGCAGGGCAGCCTCCCGACCGCCTGGCAGGTCACCGAGGACATGGTGCTGCCGGACCACCCGCCGGTGGCCGTCGAGGAGGTGCGGTACGTCGGCGAGCCCGTGGCCGTCGTCGTCGCCCGCGACCGCTACCTCGCCGCGGACGCGCTCGAGGCGATCGACGTCGACTACGAGACCCTGCCGCCCGTCCTCGACATGGACGAGGCGATCAAGGAGGGCGCCGACCTCGTCCACGCCGACAAGGGCACGAACAAGTCCTACGAATGGGTCTTCGCGGCCGGCGACATCGACGCCGCGTTCCGCGACGCGCCGGTCGTGATCGAGCGCCGTTACGTCCAGCAGCGCCTCATCCCGGCGGCCATGGAGCCCCGCGCGGTGGTCTGCTCCGTGGTGGGCGATGAGTACACGCTGTGGTCCTCCACGCAGATCCCGCACGTCCTGCGGCTCATGCTCGCCACCGTGACCGGCATCCCCGAACACCGGCTGCGGGTCATCGCGCCTGACGTCGGCGGTGGCTTCGGCTCGAAGTTGCAGGTGTACGGCGAAGAGGTGGCCTGCCTGCTGCTGGCGAAACGGCTCGGCCGCCCGGTCAAGTGGACCGAGTCGCGCAGTGAGGGCAACGCGAGCGTGCACCACGGCCGTGACCAGATCCAGCGGTTGTCCCTGGCGGCCGAGGCCGACGGCCGCATCCGCGGCCTGAAGGTCGACCTGCTCGCCGACATGGGCGCCTACCTCATGCTGATCACGCCTGGCATCCCGCTTCTCGGCGCGTTCATGTTCAACGGCATCTACAAGATGGACGCCTACCACTTCACGTGCTCCGGGATCTTCACCAACAAGACGCCCACCGACGCCTACCGGGGCGCCGGACGGCCCGAGGCGACATTCGCCATCGAGCGGTTGATGGACGAGCTGGCCAGTGAGTTGTCGCTGGACCCGCTGGAGGTACGCCGCCGCAACTGGATCACGCACGAGGAGTTCCCCTACGACACGATCGCCGGACTCACCTATGACTCCGGCAACTATGAGGCCGCCACCGAAAAGGCACACCGGCTCTTCGAGTACGACAAGCTCCGCGCCGAACAGGCCGACCGGCGCGAGCGCGGCGACCCCGTGCAGCTCGGCATCGGCATCTCCACCTTCACCGAGATGTGCGGCCTGGCCCCGTCCCGTGTGCTGGGCTCGCTGGCCTTCGGCGCCGGCGGGTGGGAGCACGCGTCCGTACGGATGCTGCCGTCCGGCAAGGTCGAGGTGGTGACCGGCTCCTCCGCCCACGGCCAGGGCCACGAGACGGCGTGGGCGCAGATCGCCGCCGATCGGCTCGGCGTGCCGTTCGAGGACGTACGTGTGCTCCACGGCGACACGAGCATTTCGCCCAAGGGAATGGACACCTACGGCTCGCGGTCCCTCGCGGTCGGCGGGGTCGCGCTCTACAACGCGTGCGAAAAGGTGATCGACAAGGCGCGCCGGATGGCCGCGCACATGCTGGAGGCCGACGAGCAGGACATCGAGTTCGCGAACGGCACGTTCTCGGTACGCGGTGTTCCGGACCAGGTTCGCACCGTGCAGGAAGTGTCGCTGGCCACCTTCCTGGCGCACGACCTGCCCGAGGGCTTCGAGCCCTCTCTGGACTCCGACGCCACCCACGACCCCGCCAACTTCTCCTTCCCCCACGGCACGCACCTGTGCGCCGCCGAGGTGGACACCGAGACCGGATTCGTGAAGCTCCGCTCGTACGTCGCGGTCGACGACATCGGCAAGGTGGTGAACCCGCTGATCGTCGAGGGCCAGGTGCACGGCGGCCTGGCCCAGGGCATCGCGCAGGCCCTGTACGAGGAGGCGGTGTACGACGCCGACGGCAACCTGACGACCACGACGATGGCCGACTACCTGCTGCCGGCGGCCACCGACCTGCCGACGTTCACCACCGACCGCACCGAGACGCCCGCCACCACCAACCCGCTGGGCGTCAAGGGGGTCGGCGAGGCGGGCACGATCGCCTCGACGCCGGCCGTGGTCAACGCGATCGTCGACGCGCTGCGCCCGTACGGCGTCGCCGACGTGCCCATGCCCTGCACGCCCGAACGCGTGTGGCGGGCATGTCGTGCCGGAGGCGCGCAGGAAGCAGGGCGAGCAGGCGGCCCTGAACACTCTCCGCGACCCGGAGCGGGCGGCGGGCTCGGATCCGCCGGAGGTGAGGCATGATTCCCGGAGCGTTCGACTACGTCCGGCCATCGTCGCTCGAGGGGGCCCTCACCGCGCTGCGCGCGGCCGGTGACGACGGCAAGGTGATCGCCGGGGGGCAGAGCCTGCTGCCGCTGCTGCGGCTGCGCCTCGCCTATCCGGAGATCCTGGTCGACCTCGGCTCGGTGCCGGAGTTGTCCGGCGTACGTGACGAGGGTTCGTCGCTGCTGGTAGGTGCGATGACCACGCACTACGACGTGCTGCGCGATCCGCTGATCCACCAGCACGCTCCCCTGGTGGCGGCCGCCACCGCGACCGTCGCCGACCCTGCCGTACGTCATCGGGGGACGTTCGGCGGCTCCCTCGCGCACGCGGACCCGGCGGGCGACCTGCCGGCCGTCGCGCTCGCGATGGACGCGGTGTTCGTCACGTCGTCGCGGGAGATCCCGGCGAGTGAGTTCTTCTCGGACTACCTCACCTCGGCGCTCGAACCCGACGAGGTCCTCCTGGGCGTACGCCTGCCGAAGAGCTACGCGGGCTGGGGCTTCCACTACGAGAAGTTCCACCGCACCGCGCAGGCCTGGGCCATCGTCGGTGTCGCCTGCCTCGTGCAGCGCTCGAACGGCGAGATCTCCGCGGCTCGGATCGGCCTCACCAACATGGGGTCGACGCCGATCCGCGCGTCCGCCGTCGAACAGGCGGTCACCGGCGGCGCGGCGAATCGGGAGGCGTTCCGCGCGGCGGCCGAGAGCGCCGCGGAGGGCACCAGCCCGCCCAGCGACCTCCACGGATCCGCCGAATACCGGCGGCACCTCGTGACGGTGCTGACCGCGCGGGCGCTGTCGAAGGCGGCGAGCGTGTAGGCCTCATCACCTGTTCGCTCCGCTGACGTGGGGTATGCATCGGCGCATACAGTGCATACTCCGCGTCAGCGGGGCAATGGAACTCCAAGCCGCGAAGGAGGAAGGCCATGGAACTCGACCACGAATTCACCGTTCCCGTGCCCGTCGACCAGGCATGGCCGGTGCTGCTCGACGTCGAGCGGATCGCGCCCTGCATGCCTGGAGCGACACTGGACTCGGTGGACGGCGACGAATTCACCGGCCGCCTCAAGGTGAAGCTCGGGGCCATGACGATCACCTACCGGGGCGCGGCCCGGATCGCCTCGCGGGACGAGACCACCCACACCGTCTCGATCGAGGGCACCGGCAAGGAGGCGCGCGGCTCCGGAACGGCCAGCGCCACCGTCCAGGCGCAACTGCACGACGAAGGCGAGCGGACGCGCGTCACCGTGCACACCAAGCTCAACGTGACCGGACGGCCCGCGCAGTTCGGGCGCAACATCCTGTCCGAGGTGGGCGGGAAACTGGTCGGCCGGTTCGCCGGCAACCTCGCCGAGGAGATCACCCGCGAGCCCACGACCGAAGTCGCCGAAGACGCCACGGCGGCCGCGGGCGAGAAGACCACGTCCTCCAAGGACGAGGCATCGACGCCTCAGGTCGCACCGTCGGAGCCGGTCACCGGCGGAGACGGCACGCCGCAGGCCACACCCGAGCCCAAGCCGGCGGCGGCGGCACGGCCCGCCGCCCGCCCCTTCGACGACGAGGCCATCGACCTGCTCGAGGTCGCGGGCCCCTCGATCGCCAAGCGCCTGGCTCCTGTGGTGGCGGGCCTGGCGGCGCTGTGGGCGCTACGCCGGATCCTGCGCCGGAAACACCGCTGATCCACACCGGGGTGGCGCGTCTCAGGCGAAGTGTGCTCCGAGGAATGGAGAGGCCGCCGCCACCGCGGTGACCCGTGCCGTTCCCAGACCGGCCGCGTACCACAGCGCCCCTCGGCCGCCCATCGACCAGCCGAGAATGCCGATACGACGGGTTCCCAGTCCCTGTGCCGCCAGCAGGGAAAGCAGATCCCGGGTGAGCGCCGACGACGGCATGCCCGCCTAAGCTGAGATCCGTGACGGATTTGTCCCGTGAAGGTGCCACCGCGCTCGACGCGGCCGACCCGCTCGCGTCGCTGCGCGACGCCTTCGTGGTCGACGATCCCGAGCTGATCTACCTCGACGGCAACTCGCTCGGCCGGCTGCCGAAGGCGAGCGCGGACCGCATCGCCCAGGTCGTACGGGACGAATGGGGGGCCGATCTGATCCGGTCCTGGAAGCACTGGGTGGACCTGCCGTTCCGCGCGGGCGATCTGATGGGCTCGGCTCTCCTCGGCGCGGCGGCGGGTCAGGTCGTCGTCTCGGACTCGACCACGGTCAACCTCTACAAGCTGGCCGCGGCCGCACTGGACGCCCGGCCGGACCGCAACGTGATCATCACCGATGACGACAACTTCCCCACCGACCGGTACGTTCTGGAGGGGCTGGCCGCGCAGCGCGGCATCGAGTTGCGCCTCGTGCGCACCGACATCGACGAGGGCCTCGACCCGGACGTCCTGCGCGACGCCGTGGATGACAACACCGCGCTGGTCAGCCTGTCGCACGTCGCCTACCGCTCCGGCGCGCTGCTCGACATGGCGGCCGTCAATGAGATCGTCCACGGCGCGGGCGCGCTCGTCCTGTGGGACCTGTGCCACTCAGCGGGATCCGTGCCCGTACGGCTCGACGCCACCGGCGCGGATCTCGCGGTGGGCTGCACCTACAAGTACCTCAACGGCGGCCCTGGATCCCCCGCCTTCCTCTATGTGCGCGAGGAGCTGCAGACTCTGCTGCGTCAGCCGATCTGGGGCTGGTTCGGCCAGCGGAACCAGTTCGCCATGGGCCCGGCGTACGACCCCGCGCCGGAGATCGGCCGGTTCCTCGCCGGCACGCCGGCGGTCCTGGGGATCGCCGCCGTCGAGGAAGGGGTACGGCTGCTCGCCGAGGCCGGCATCGGCCGGTTGCGGGCCAAGGGTCAGGAGCTCACCGGGTACATGATCGAACTGACGAACGCGTGGCTGCCCGGCTTGGATCTCGCCACACCGCCGGACGCGGCGAGGCGCGGCTCGCACGTCTCGCTGCGCCATCCCGACGCCTGGCGCTTCACGCAGGCGCTGATCGAGGCGAAGGTGATCCCGGACTACCGGACCCCCGACCGGCTCCGGCTCGGTCCGGCACCGATCAACACGAGCTTCACCGACGTCTGGGACGGCCTGGACCGCCTTCGCCGGATCGTGGCCGACCGGACGTACGAGCGCTTCTCCAGCGAGCCGTCGCGCGTGACCTGACCGGTCACTCCCACTCGATCGTGCCGGGCGGCTTGCTCGTGATGTCGACGACGACCCGGTTGACCTCGGCGACCTCATTGGTGATGCGGGTGGAGATGCGCTGCAGGACGTCGTACGGCAACCGCGCCCAGTCGGCCGTCATCGCGTCCTCGCTGGTCACCGGCCGCAGGACGACCGGATGCCCGTAGGTGCGGCCGTCGCCCTGCACACCCACCGAGCGGACGTCGGCGAGGAGGACGACCGGGAACTGCCAGATGTCACGGTCGAGGCCGGCCCTTGTGAGCTCCTCGCGGGCGATCGCGTCGGCCTCCCGGAGCAGGTCCAGGCGGTCGCGGGTGACGGCACCGATGATCCGGATACCGAGGCCGGGGCCGGGGAAGGGCTGTCGCCAGACGATCTCGCCGGGGAGCCCGAGCTCCTCGCCCAGCCGGCGCACCTCGTCCTTGAACAGCGTCCGCAATGGCTCGACCAGGGAGAACACCAGGTCATCGGGGAGGCCGCCCACGTTGTGGTGGGACTTGATGTTGGCCGCACCGGTGCCGCCGCCGGACTCGACGACGTCGGGATAGAGCGTGCCCTGCACGAGGAACTCCACGGCGTCACCGCGCGAGTCGACGATCTCGCGGGCCGCCTCCTCGAAGACCCGGATGAACTCCCGGCCGATGATCTTCCGCTTGTCCTCGGGGTCCGTGACGCCGTCGAGGGCCTTCAGGAACCGGTCGGCGGCGTCGACCACCATCAGGTCGACGCCAGTGGCGGCGACGAAGTCCTGCTCGACCTGGCGGGCCTCGTCCTTGCGCAGGAGTCCGTGGTCGACGAAGACACAGGTGAGCCGGTCGCCGATGGCGCGCTGTACGAGCGCGGCGGCCACGGCCGAGTCGACGCCGCCGGACAGCCCGCAGATCGCGCGCCTGTCGCCGACCTGGGTGCGTACGGCCTCGATGGACTCCTCGACGATGTTGACCATCGTCCAGGACGGCCGGCACCCGGCGGCGGTGAGGAAGTGCCGCAGCACCGTCAGCCCGTGCTCGGTGTGCATGACCTCCGGGTGGAACTGCACGCCGTAGAGGCCGCGGTCGGGGTCCTCCATCGCGGCGACCGGGGCACTGGCCGTACGCGCGGTGACCATGAATCCGGCGGGCGGCGCACTGCACGTGACGCGGTGGGACATCCACACGGACTGCTCGGCGGGCAGCCCGGCGAGCAGCGCACCCTCCTCGATCACGGTGAGGTCGGTGCGGCCGTATTCGGCGATGTCGGAGTTGGCGACCATGCCGCCCAGCTCGCGCGCCATCGCCTGGAAGCCGTAGCAGATCCCCAGCGTCGGCACCCCGGCCTTGAACAGGCCGTCCGGCACCGGCGGCGCACCCGGTTCGTACACCGACGCGGGGCCACCGGACAAGATGATCGCCTTCGGCCGCTTGGCCAGCATCTCGGCGACCGGCATGGTCGAGGGCACGATCTCGCTGAAGACATGGCACTCACGCACACGACGGGCGATGAGCTGCGCGTACTGCGCGCCGAAGTCGACAACGAGGACCGTGTCGAAGGACTGCTCGACTGACTCGACGGACACCAAGAACGCCTTTCGGAGTCGCGGGATCGCCCACAGTCTAGTGCCGCACCCGTGAGCGTTATGCCTCGTGGCAGCCATACTGATCGCGCGCGGCCCCATCATTCCCCAGGGCGCTGCTCACCGCGGACGAGGTCACTGACCACCGCGACGGTGCGGCGGCCGGCCCGGAGGTGGGCCAGGTGTCGGGCCAGGCCGAGAACCGCTAGCGACGCGACGACCGCACCCGCCCGCCCAGCCGAAGCGGAGGTAGGCACGCGCGCCGAGCCGGGAACCCACGCTGCCGCCGAGAAAGGCGCAGGTCATGTAGGTGGTGTTGATCCGGCTGTGCGCCTCGGGACGCAGGGCGAAGATCCGCGCCTGGTTGGCGATCATGCCGGACCGCATGGCGGCGTCGATCAGAAGAGTGCCACGGCCAGAAGCAGGATCACCAGGGGGCTCAGGCGTCCGGCGGCCGCAGCGCTCCCGGGGCGCCGGCGGGCACGGCCGGGTTCTTCGGCGCGACCGGGCGGAGCCGCTCGTACGCCGACCCGAGAGCCGGGCGCGCGTCCTCCTCGTCGCGGTTGGGCCAGAACGCCATGGCGCGTTCCGCCTGGGCGGTGATGGTCAGCGAGGGGTTGACCCCCAGGTTGGCCGAGACCGCCGAGCCGTCGACGATGTGCAGACCGGGGTGGCCGTAGACGCGATGGTACGGATCGATCACGCCCTCCCCGGGGGAGGACCCGATCGCGCAGCCGCCGATGAAGTGCGCGGTCGTCGGGATATTGAACAGGTCCAGCCAGGTCCCCCCGGCCATGCCGCCCATCTCTTCGGCCAGCATCCGGACCGCGCGGTGGGCCACCGGGATCCAGGTCGGGCTCGGCTCACCGTGTCCCCGGCGGGCCCGCATGCCCCGGCCCGATGACGACGGGACGATGGTGATCGAGTTGTCGCGGCTCTGCATGACCAGGGCGACGATCGTCCGGCGTGACCAGTCGCGGAGGTTGGACAGCCGCACCAGGTCACGCGGGCGGGTCGCGGCCTGGCCGAGGAACTTCGCCCAGCGCGGCATCCGGCCGCCGCCGTCGATCAGCAGTGACCGCAGTCCGCCCATGGCGTTCGAGCCCGGACCGTAGCGCGTCGGCTCGATGTGGGTCTGCTCGTCCGGGTGGAAGGAGGAGGTGATCGCCACACCGCGCGAGTGGTCGTCGCCCTTGCGGCCGAACCGTTCCACGCCGAGGATCGCCTCGGAGTTCGTCCGGGTGCGTACGCCGAGGCGGTCGGACAGGCGCGGCAGCGCACCCGTGGTCTTCATCCGGTGCAGCAGCCGCTGCGTGCCGTACGTGCCGGCGGCGAACACCACCTGGTCGGCGGTGAGGGTGGCCCGTAGCCGCCGCGACCGCCGGCCCGTGCGCCTCACCTCGACCGCGTAGCCGCCCTCCGCGCGGGGTCGCACAGTGGTCACCGTGGTCATCGGCAGCACCCGCGCGCCGGCGTGCTCGGCCAGGTAGAGGTAGTTCTCGGTGAGCATGTTCTTGGCACCGACCCGGCAGCCGGTCATGCACGAGCCGCACTCGGTGCAGGTGACGCGGCGTGGGCCCGCACCACCGAAGTAGGGGTCCTCGACCCGCTCGCCGGGCTCGGTGACGCCGGGCTCGGCGAACAGCACGCCGACCGGGGTGAGGTGGAAGGTCTCCCCGCGGCCCATCCGCTCGGCGACCCGTTTGATCGCCTTGTCCGCGGGCGTCATCGTCGGGTTCACGCGGACGCCGAGCATCCGCCGTGCCTGGTCATAGAAGGGTGTCAACTCGGCACGCCAGTCGGTGATGTGCCGCCACTGCGCGTCTTCGAAGAACGGCGTCGGGGGCTCGTACAGCGTGTTGGCGTAGACCAGTGAGCCGCCGCCGACGCCCGCTCCGGCGAGCACGAGCACCCGGGAGCCCTTCTCCCCGCGCAGCAGGTGGATGCGCTGGATTCCGGTCATGCCCAGGGAGGGCGCCCACAGATATCTACGCGTCCGCCAGGAGGTTTTTGGGAGATCCTGATGGCGTTCGCCGGGTTCGCCGTCCGGATCGTCGAACCGCCGGCCCGCCTCGACGACGGCGACCCGGTACCCCTTTTCGGTGAGGCGCAGCGCCGCGACGCTGCCGCCGAACCCCGAGCCGACCACGATGACGTCGTAGTGGCTGCCTCCGCTGTCCATGTCGCCCTCCTACCTGAGGTGAAGGCGCTTCATCGTCTTCATCCCGCGACTGAGCAGAGCCGCGTACCTCTCGTACGACATGCCCATGGCCGGCTCGAATCCGAGCAAGTGCTGGCTGGCGACCGTCTGGACCTCCGTGTACTTCAGCAGACCCTCCGCGCCGTGCCGACGCCCCACGCCGGACTCCTTCATACCTCCCATGGGGGAGTCGTAGGAGCCGTACGCCGCGGCGTAGCCCTCGTTGATGTTGACCGTGCCGACCTTGATCCGCGTGGCCAGGCGGCGTCCGCGCCCGACGTCGGCGGTCCAGACGCTGGCGTTCAGCCCGTAGTCCGAGTCGTTGGCGAGCTCGACGGCCTCGTCCTCGCCGGAGAACCGGTAGAGCGAGACGACCGGCCCGAACGTCTCGGCCCGGCACAGTTCCATCTCCTCGCCGACGCC
This sequence comes from Actinoallomurus sp., assembly GCA_025964685.1. Classification (GTDB taxonomy): domain Bacteria; phylum Actinomycetota; class Actinomycetes; order Streptosporangiales; family Streptosporangiaceae; genus Actinoallomurus. The sequence continues at coordinate 18,873 of JAOPYG010000275.1, forward strand.
GCTGAGCACGGTCGGCTCGAAGAAGTACGGCCCGGCCTCGGGACGCGGCCGGCCGCCGGCGAGCACCTTCGCGCCCTTCTCGACCGCCTCCTCGACGTGCCGGGTGACGGTGTCGAGCTGGCGCTGTGAGGTGAGCGAGCCCATGTCGGCCTCGAAGCCGGCGCCGAGCCGCATGTTGCGTACCCGGTGGGCGAAGCGTTCGGCGAACCGGTCGTAGATCGCGTCGTCGACGTAGAGCCGCTCGATCGAGATGCACAGCTGCCCGGCGTTGGAGAAGCACGCGCGGATCGCGCCCTGCGCGGCCTTCTCGATGTCCGCGTCGTCCAGCACGATCATCGGGTTCTTGCCGCCGAGCTCGAGTGAGTAGCCGATCAGCCGGCCGGCCGCCTTCGCCGCGATCGCCCGCCCGCCCCGGGTGGAGCCGGTGAAGGAGACGTAGTCGGCCGCGTCGATCAGCGCGTCGCCGATGTCGGCGGGATCACCGGTGACGACCTGCCAGATGTCGGCCGGCATCCCGCACTCGACCAGCAGGTCGATGGCCCACAGGGTGGTCAGGGCCGTCTGCGTGTCCGGCTTGTGCACGATCGCGTTCCCGGCCAGCAGCGCCGGCACGGCGTCGGGGACGCTGAGGGCCAGCGGGTAGTTCCACGGGGAGATCAGCGCGACGACGCCCTTGGGCTGGCGTGCCTCGACCGCGCGCGTCACGAGTGGCATCAGGCCCTGCCGGCGACGCGGCTTGAGCAGCCCCGGCGCGTGGCGCGCGTGGTAGAGCGTGCAGGCGGCGGCGTCCATCACCTCCTCGAAGGCGTGCCGGCGTGCCTTGCCGGTCTCCAGTTGGAGGATGTCGAGGATCTCCTCGCGCCGGTCCAGGATCGCGTCGTGGAAGCGGATGAACGGCGCGGCGCGCTCGGCGGGGGACAGCCGCGCCCAGTCGCGCTGTGCGGCGCGGGCGCGCTCGTACGCGGTCGCGACGTCGGCGGTGCCGGAGATGGGGAGTTCGACCAGCGGCTCCGCGGTGAACGGCGTCGTGACCATGGCGCTCGTCCCGCTCGAGACCACGCGCGCGGCCAGCCGTTCGAGGCCGTCCGGGATCGGCGGGCCGCTCACGGAGGCGTCTGCCGTGGTGGGCTCGTCGACAGGCCCGGCAGCAGGCGCTTCGGTGGAGGACGGAGCGGTTGAACTCATGCAGGGCAGCCTAGAACGAGATTCGGGTTCTGACTACCAGGGGGTAACGGAGACGTCCGGTTTGCGAAGTAGGACACACCCCAAAGGCCATTTCGGTCGGTTCAAGCGGGGCCGAGACTTACTCAAGTCTCGTTTCTACTGGTGCCCTTTGCGAAAACCTTGTATTCCGGTGTTGGAGGGGTGACCGGCAGATGACGGAAGGGCAAGGATGATCTCCGACCCGCAGGAACGCGCCGTCCCAGAGGAAGAAAGACGGACGCCTCGTCAAGAGAAGCGCGCCCAGACCCGGGCCGCGCTGCTCGACGCGGCGGAGCGGCTGTGGGCCGAGCGCGGCATCCGGGGAGCGTCACTGGATGAGATCGCCGCCCAGGCGGGGATGACGAAGGGCGCGGTGTACTCCAACTTCGCCGGCAAGACCGACCTCATCCTCGCGCTGCTCGACCGCTACACCCAGGTCGAGATCGGGCGGCGCACCTCCTCGCACCTACGCGACACCGGCCGGGCGCCGGCGGACCGCTGCGCCGACGCCGGCCGGCACTACGCCCGCCGGCTGTCCGCCGAAGAGACGCGCATGAAGGCGCTGCTGCTGATGGAGCTGTGGCTCTTCGGCATGCGCGACTTCTCGGCCGGCTGGCGCATCGCCGACTGGTACCAGAACCACCGCGAGGGCCTGGCCGCCGGCCTCGAGACGAACGGCGGCGACCTGTCCCCGGAGGACCGCGCGTCGCTGGCGATGGCGATCGAGTTCGGCCTGGCCCTGCAGCACCTCCTCGACCCCGACCGCGTACCCGCCGAGCTGTACGGCCCCGGAATGAGCCTCGTCCTCGGCCCGGCGCTCCCCTGACTCATTCGCCGCTGTGGTTGGCCGTGCCCGGGTCCACGGGTTCGATTACGGCCTTCGGCACCGAGCTCGGGTCCGTGGGCTTCACGGCGTGGCCGTGCGCGAACACCGCGGCGAAGTTGCCCGCGTACTCCGCCTCCAGCGACGGGTCGGCGACGGTGATCATCGCTTCGTCGTGCCCGTGGAAGCCGACGGTCGTGTAGTTGTTGCTGCCGGTGAAGACGACCTTCTGCGGCCTGCCCTGATACTGGCCGTCGATCAGCAGGTACTTCGAGTGGGCGTACGTCGTGCGGCCGCCCTCGGTGAGGTAGCGGGTCTCGGGGTTGCCGTACTTGCCGCCCTTCTGGGTGAGGGCGTGGATGGCCACCGGGCCGACGATGTCGAAGATCACCTGCACCCGGCAGCCCGCGCTGTCCAGTTTCCACAGCCGCCGCGCGATCGGCCCCCAGGTGAAATGTCCCAGGCTGACCATGACGCGGGTCCCACCCGCGCAGGACACCTGGTCGAGCGCCTGGCTGATCGGGTCGCCGGTCGACCAGGGGAAGAAGTCCAGCCGGTACTTCCCCGCCTGCACGCTGCGGTGGTAGTTCGCGGTGTGGTGCTGGGCGGACAGGTCACGAAAGTAGGCCAGGTACGCCGCGTAGACGGCGGGGTCCTGCATGACCAGCGCGTCGTTCCACTGGGTGTCGCGGGCTCCGTCCGTGGCGTTCGCCGAGGTCTGCACGACCATGTTCCGCGTGCCGAGCGTGGCGGAGAACAGGAAGAACTTGTTGTGGTTGAACTCCGGGCCGATGCAGCCGCGGTCCTGGTCGCATACAACGACCCACGACGCCTTCTTGGTGTCCCCGCCCAGCCCGCGCCTGAGGCGCTTGTAGGCGGCGTACGCCGTGGACTCGTGGTCGAGGACGACCCGCACGCTCACGTGCCGCTTGGCGGCCGCCACGAGCTGCGAGGCGGTGTCCTGGCTGGAGAAGTGGTACATCGCGATGGCGATCTGGCCGCCCTTCGGCGTACCCGCGATCAGACCGGCGATGCGGGTGGAGATCGCGTCACGTTTCGCGGACCCGCTGACCGGCGAATTGAAGATCGGCCCCGTCTTCGGCACGGGGTCCGCGCTGGCCGCGGCGCCTTGCATGGGGGTGCCGGCGGCCAGCACGCAGGCCGTGAGCATGGCGCCCGCGGCCAACACAGACTTCGCCACACGCTCTCCCGAACAGGACGCTAAGCAACAAAGCACTTAGAAAGCGCTGAAGTGCGGAAAGCGTACAGGAGTTACGGGTGGCCAGAACAGGCTAAAACCGTCAAGACTTATCTCGAACCTGCTGGTCAGGGCGATGTGATCGTTTTCAGGACAAGTCAGGGCGTCATGGTGGGGACGATGTCGGGCACGCCGCGGCGGGTCGCGTCGGCCTCCTGGTCGCCCTCCTGCTCCTGGGAGATGCGCTCGGCCTCCACGCGCTTCTCGTAGTACTCGATCTCGCGCTCGGTCTGCTCCTTTGACCAGCCCAGCTCGGGCGCGAGGAGCTCGGCGACCTCACGCGCGACACCGATGCCGCGGTCCCAGGTCTCGATCGAGATGCGCGTACGCCGGGCCAGCACGTCGTTCACATGCCGGGCGCCCTCGTGGGTGGCGGCGTAGACGATCTCGGCACGCAGGTAGTCGTCCGCGCCCTCGATGGGACGTCCCAGGTCGGGCCGCTCCTTGATGAGGGCGAGCAGGTCCTCGGCCAGCGTGCCGTACCGGTGCAGCAGGTGCTCGATGCGGGCGACGTGCAGGCCGGAGGCCTCCGAGAGCCGCTGGCGGGAGTTCCAGATCGCCTGGAAGCCTTCGCCGCCGACCAGCGCGACCTGGTCGGTGCAGGAGCCGGGCACCTTGCCGTCCAGCCCGTGCGCGACCGCGTCCACGGCGTCCTTGGCCATCACCCGGTAAGTGGTGTACTTACCGCCCGCGACCACGACCAGACCCGGCACCGGATGTGCCACGACGTGCTCGCGGGACAGCTTGGAGGTCTCGTCGGACTCACCCGACAGCAGGGGCCGCAGGCCCGCGTAGACGCCCTCGACGTCGTCGTGGGTGAGCGGGACGTTGAGGACGGCGTTGACGTGCTCGAGGACGTAGTCGATGTCGGCCTTGGACGCGGCCGGGTGGACCTTGTCCAGCTCCCACGGCGTGTCAGTGGTGCCGATGATCCAGTGCCGGCCCCACGGGATCACGAAGAGCACCGACTTCTCCGTGCGCAGAATGATGCCGCTGGAAGAGTGGATGCGGTCCTTGGGCACGACGAGATGCACGCCCTTGGAGGCGCGCACGTGGATCTGGCCACGGCCGCCGACGAGCTCCTGGATGTCGTCGGTCCAGACGCCGGTGGCGTTGACGACCTGCTTGGCGCGGACCTCGGTCTCCTTCTCGGACTCCAGGTCGCGGATGCGCACACCGGTGACCCGCTCACCCTCACGCAGGAAGCCCACCGCCTGCGCACGCGAGGCGATCTGCGTGCCGTACTCCGCAGCCGTGCGCAGGAGCATCGCGACGTAGCGGGCGTCGTCCACCTGGGCGTCCCAGTACTGGATGGCGCCGACGAAGGAGTCGCGTTTCAGCGACGGCGCCACCTGCAGCGCCTTGGTCCGGGTCAGGTGCCGGTGGTGCGGTACGCCGCGCGCGGTGCCCATCGACAGCGACAGGCCGTCGTACAGGGCGACGCCCGCGCCGATGTAGGCGCGCTCCCAGATCCGGTGGGTCATCGGGAACAGGAACGGCACCGGGCGCACGAGGTGCGGTGCGATGCGGCCCAGCAGCAGGCCCCGCTCGGTCAGCGCCTCACGAACGAGCTCGAAGTCGCGCTGCTCGAGGTAGCGCAGGCCACCGTGGATCAGCTTGGAGGAACGCGAGGACGTTCCCGACGCGAAGTCGCGCGCCTCGATGAGTGCGACGGTCAGACCGCGCGTGGCCGCGTCCAGCGCCACACCGGCGCCGACGATGCCACCGCCGACCACGACGACGTCGAACTCCTGGGTCCGCATGCGCTCCAGCGCGGTCTCGCGCTCGGCCGGACCGAGACGCGAATTGCCGAGCCCGTTCGCGGATTCACCGTCTGCCATTGCGCACTCCCTCGCGTCGTCTGCAAGCACCACGCTATGACGGCGTCACTTCAGCGACAAAACAGGGCATCGCTCAGTGAGGAGCGACGACGACCTGCACGCGCTGGAACTCCTTCAGGTCGGAGTACCCCGACGTGGCCATCGCCCGACGCAACGCGCCGATGAGATTCATCGAACCGTCGGCCACATTTGAGGGGCCGTACAGGATCTGCTGCAGCGTGCCGATGGAGCCGACGTCGAGCCGCGTGCCGCGCGGCAGCTCCTCGTGGTGCGCCTCGCTGCCCCAGTGGAAGCCGCGTCCCGGCGCCTCGGCGGCGCGGGCGAACGGCGAGCCGACCATGACCGCGTCGGCGCCCACGGCGAGGGCCTTGGCGATGTCGCCGGACTGACGCATGCCGCCATCGGCGATCACGTGGACGTAGCGCCCGCCGGATTCGTCCAGGTAGTCGCGCCGGGCCGCCGCGACGTCGGAGACCGCGGTGGCCATCGGGACGGCGACGCCGAGCACGGTACGGGTCGTGTGCCCCGAACCGCCGCCGAAACCGACCAGCACGCCCGCCGCGCCGGTGCGCATCAGGTGCAGGGCCGCCGTGTAGGTGGCGCAGCCGCCGACGATCACCGGCACGTCCAGGTCGTAGATGAACTGCTTGAGGTTGAGCGGCTCCGAGCGTCCCGAGACGTGCTCCGCGCTGACCGTGGTGCCCCGGATGACGAAGAGGTCGACCCCGGCGTCGATGACCGCCTTGTGGTACTGCGCGGTGCGCTGCGGCGACAGCCGCGCCGCCACCGTCACCCCGGCGTTCCGGATCTCCTTGATGCGCCGCCCGATCAGCTCTTCCTTGATCGGTTCGGCGTACAGCTCCTGCAGCCGGCGGGTCGCTGTGCCGTCCTCGAGCGAGGTGATCTCGGTCAGCAGCGACTCGGGGTTCTCGTAGCGCGTCCAGAGCCCTTCGAGGTCGAGGACGCCCAGGCCGCCGAGCCGGCCGATCGCGATCGCGATCTCGGGGCTGACCACACTGTCCATCGGGGCGACGACCAGCGGCATGTCGAACCGGTAGGCATCGATCTGCCAGGCGACACTGACCTCTTCGGGATCGCGCGTGCGGCGGGAGGGGACGATGCCGATCTCATCGAGCTCGTACGCCCTCCGGCCGCTCTTCCCGCGCCCGATCTCAACCTCAGCCATCAAACGTCCCTTTCCATGGCTCGGCCGTGGCCACACTCGTGGCCACGGCCGAAAAGTCTTTCAGCGGACCTGGTAGTTGGGCGCCTCGACCGTCATCTGGATGTCGTGCGGGTGGCTCTCGCGCAACCCCGCTCCGGTGATCGGCATGAGGACGGCGTTCTCCTGCAGGTCCGCGATCGTGCGTGAGCCGGTGTACCACATGGCCTGGCGCAGGCCGCCGACGAGCTGGTGCGCGACGGCCGCGATCGGGCCGCGGTAGGGCACCTGGCCCTCGATCCCCTCCGGGATCAGCTTGTCCTCGCTGGACACGTCGTCCTGGGAGTAACGGTCCTTGCTGTACGAGCCGCCGCGCTCGCGGTTCTTCATCGCGCCGAGCGACCCCATGCCGCGGTAGGTCTTGTACTGCTTGCCGTTGATGAAGATCAGCTGGCCGGGGCTCTCCTCGCAGCCCGCCAGCAGCGAGCCCAGCATGACGGTGTCGGCACCGGCCGCGAGGGCCTTGCCGATGTCGCCGGAGTACTGCAGGCCGCCGTCGCCGATCACCGGGACGCCGGCCGGGCGGCAGGCCAGGGCCGCCTCGTAGATCGCGGTCACCTGCGGCGCGCCGACGCCGGCCACCACCCGCGTCGTGCAGATGGAGCCGGGCCCCACCCCGACCTTGACCGCGTCCACTCCCGCGTCGACAAGCGCCTGCGCACCCGCGCGGGTGGCGACGTTGCCCGCGATGACGTCGGCGCGGGTGTTGGCCTTGAGCTTGGCGACCATGTCCAGCATGCCGCGCGAGTGCCCGTGCGCGGTGTCCACGACGATCACGTCCACGCCGGCGTCGACCAGCGCGCGGGCGCGGAGCTCGGCCTCCTCGCCGACTCCGACACCGGCCCCGACCACGAGACGGCCTGCGGCGTCCTTGGTGGCGCTGGGGTACTGCTCGCTCTTGGTGAAGTCCTTGACGGTGATCAGCCCGCGCAGCCGGTTGCCCTTGTCGACCAGGGGCAGCTTTTCCACCTTGTGGGTACGAAGCCGCGCGAACGCCTCGTCGCGCGACACTCCGACCGGCGCGGTGACCAGCGGCATGGGGGTCATGACCTCACGTACGGGCCGGGAGGCGTCGGTCTCGAAGCGCATGTCGCGGTTGGTGACGATGCCGACCAGGACGCCCTGGGCGTCGGTCACCGGCACCCCGGAGATCCGGTAATGCGCGCACAGCCGCTCGACGTCGGCGAGCGTGTCGTCGGGCGAACATGTCACCGGGTCGGTGACCATGCCCGCCTCGGACCGCTTGACCAGGTCGGCCTGCTGGGCCTGTTCTTCGATCGGCAGGTTGCGGTGCAGCACACCGAGGCCGCCCTGACGAGCCATGGCCACGGCCATCCGGGCCTCGGTGACGGTGTCCATCGCCGCGGAGACCAGCGGGATCCGCAGGGTCACCGAGCGGGACAGACGCGTCGTCGTGTCGGCGTCGCCCGGCCCGAGATCGGAATAGGAGGGCACGAGCAGCACGTCGTCGAAGGTGAAGCCCTGCCGGGCGAACTTGGCGGACTCGGGCGCGGAAGTCATTGGCATCATCCGATGGGGTGCGATATCGGGCCAGGTCAGCGGAACCTGCCTCCATCCTAGGCCGCACCCCCGGCTGCGGAGACCCTTTGCCCCCGGCGTACCGAACCCTGGTGCCGGCGCGGTGGGCGCCGACACGCGCGTACCCGTCGGTGTCATCGACCCGGCACGCGCGACTTGCGCCGCGCAGTAGCGTGGGTTTGTGCACGATGACGCCCCACTCGATCCCTTCGCGGACGATCCGGAAGACCCGGCCGCCGCGCTCGGCGACCTGGATGACGAGGTCGCGCCGCTGAGCATGACGGAACGTGAGGACGTGCTGGCGGATCTGTCGGATCTGGAGGTCTTCCGTGCCCTTCTGGAACCCCTCGGCATCAGGGGCCTGACGGTCGACTGCACCGACTGCGGCAAGCCCCATCACATCGACTGGGACCTGCTGTACGGCAACCTGCGCCATCTGCTCGACCACGGGCTGGCACGCGTGCACGAACCCGCCATCGCCGCCGAGCCGACCGACTACGTCAGCTGGGAGTACGCCCGCGGCTACGTCGACGGCGTGATCGACAGCGAAGAGGGCAACCCCGGCTAGGGCGTGTCGAGCGGCATCAGCCGGATCACGGGGCCGGCGGCGTGTGCTCCGGCACGGCGACCGGCTTCCAGCGGTAGGCCGAGGAGTGCTCGTCCGGCCGCCACGAGTGGTGGAGACCGTCGGGCGTGCGGGTGGACCCATGGGACGGGCGGTGGCCTCGGTGTCCCCACTCCTGCTGATCCTCGGGGGCGCGTACCGCGTCCTCCACCACCGGCGCGCTCCGGCGCTTTTCCACGGCGCGCCGGCGGGCGACCACGGCGGTGCCGGTGACGGGATCGTGCCGCTGGGCGTTCTCATTGGAACGTTCCGAGCTCTTGGGCCGCGCCGTTCCCTGGGCGGATCCGATCGCATCGACGCCCTCGCCTCCGCCCGCCGCGGCCGCACCGGCCGAGGTCAGGACGACCGCTGCGACGCCGAAGGTGACGAAGGCGCGTACGCCGCGCCGGTACGTGGCCGGAATGCCGCGTGTGAAAGGGGAGGGGGACGCCATCGGCGGCGCGCCCGCGTCGACGTCGGCGACGAGCGCCGCCAGGAGGGCGACGGCCGGGTCGTCGGGGTGCCCGGCCTCGGCGAGCCGACGCGAAGACAGCGCGTCGACCAGCTCATCACTGCTGTTGACCGCACTGATGTCGAACGGATCGGAAGGGGCGGCACGACCACGAGTCAAGCGATCGACTCCTCACTTGCCATCGCTCTCAACCGGGCGATCGCCCGATGCTGCGCGACGCGTACGGCCCCCGCTGACATACCGAGTACATTACCGGTCTCCTCCGCGGACAGTCCGGCGACCACCCGGAGCAGCACCAGCTCACGTTGGTGGTCGGGCAGGCGGTCGAGCAGCCCGCGGGCGCGCTCGGCTTCGATGTAACGTACGACCGTCTCTTCCGGCCCCGGCCCCTCATCGGGCCCGTCGGGAAGATCTTCGGTCGGCACCGCGGCACGGATCGCGCTGCGCAGCGCGTCCGCGATCTTATGTGAGGCGATGCCGAAGACGAACGACGCGAACGGCCTCCCCATGTCGCGGTAGCGAGGCAGCGCCCCAAGGACCGCGATGCACACCTCCTGTGCCACGTCGTCGGCGATGTGATATTGCCCGGACACTCGGCCTAGCCGCGCACGGCAGTAACGGACGATCATCGGACGCACGCGTCCGATAAGAGACTCGACCGCCGCCGGGTCCCCTTGCACGGCAAGGATCGTCAAGTCGCGGAGATCGTTATCGTCTCCCCTGGCCGGACGGCTCAACCGTAGATCGTCGGCAGCACCCCGATACGTGGCCCCGGCGATTGCTCCCTCGGTCACGAGAGCATGATGCCCACCGAGATCGCGCCTGTCTGCCTCGTTGATGACAACGGAATGGTCACAGTGCACGACCGAGCGGCCTTTTCTCACCGAGAGTAGCGGATCGGCTCCCGTGTGTCAGCGCTGTGTGTCATTTGCAACATACATTCCGAGTCCAGCGGACTTTAGGGAAATTATTGGCATGCAGCGCAAGTCCCCTCGCGGAATCAATTCCGAACCCGAACGGCGAAAGGCCGGAGACCAACAGCACAGAAGGGCCCCCACCGCATGACGCGGTGAAGGCCCCCTGACGGTAGAGCGGGATCAGTGCCCGTGGCCGTGACCGTGACCGCCGGCCGCGGCGTCGGGCTCCTCCTCGGGCTTGTCCACGACAAGCGCCTCGGTGGTGAGCAGCATGCCCGCGATCGACGCGGCGTTGGTGACCGCGGAACGCGTCACCTTCACCGGGTCGATGACGCCCTGAGCGATCAGGTCGCCGTACTCGCCGGTGGCGGCGTTGAAGCCGGAACCCGCGGGCAGCGCCTGGACCTTGGAGACGACGACATAGCCCTCGTTGCCGCCGTTCTCGGCGATCCAGCGCAGCGGCTCGACGAGTGCCCTGCGCACCGCCTCCGCACCGGTCGCCTCGTCGCCGGACAGGCCGAGCGCATCGAAGCCGTTCTTGGCGACGTGGACGAGCGCGGAGCCGCCGCCGGAGACGATGCCCTCCTCGATCGCCGCGCGGGTCGCGGAGATGGCGTCCTCGAGACGGTGCTTCTTCTCCTTCAGCTCGACCTCGGTGGCGGCGCCGACGCGCAGCACGCTGACACCACCGGCGAGCTTGGCGAGCCGCTCCTGGAGCTTCTCGCGATCCCAGTCGGAGTCGCTGTTCTCGATCTCCTGCCGGATCTGGCGGACCCGGTCCTGGATCGCGGCGGCATCGCCCGCGCCGTCGACCACCGTGGTGGCGTCCTTCTTGACGGTGACGCGCCGGGCCTGGCCGAGCATGTCGAGCTCCACGCCGTCCAGCTTGAGGCCGACGGCCTCGGTGATGACCTGGCCGCCGGTGAGGACCGCGATGTCCTCCAGCAACGCCTTGCGGCGGTCGCCGAAGCCCGGGGCCTTGACGGCGACGCTGACGAACGTGCCGCGGATCTTGTTCTGGATCAGGAGCGCCAGGGCCTCGCCCTCGACGTCCTCGGCCACGATCAGCAGCGGCTTGCGCGTCTGGGCGACCTTCTCGGCGAGCGGCAGGAACTCGGCGACATTGGAGATCTTGCCGTCCTGGATGAGGATGTAGGCGTCTTCGAGGACCGCCTCCATGCGCTCGGGGTCGGTCACCATGTACGGCGAGAGGTAACCCTTGTCGAACTGGAGGCCCTCGGTGAACTCCAGCTCCAGGCCCATCGTGTGGGCCTCCTCCACCGTGATGACGCCGTCCTTGCCCACCTTGTCGAACGCCTCGGCGATGAGCTCACCGATCTTGGAGTCCTGGGCGGAGATGGTGGCGACGTGCGCGATGGAGTCCTTGTCGTCGACCTCGCGGGCCGACTTGAGAAGCTCGTCCGACACGTAGGCCGCGGCGGCGTCGATGCCGCGCTTGAGGCTGATCGGCGACGCGCCGGCGGCGACGTTGCGCAGGCCCTCACGGACCATCGCCTGGGCCAGCACCGTCGCGGTCGTCGTGCCGTCTCCGGCGACGTCGTTGGTCTTGGTGGCGACCTCCTTCGCGAGCTGGGCCCCGAGGTTCTCGAACGGGTCCTCCAGGTCCACCTCCCGCGCGATGGTCACACCGTCGTTGGTGATCGTGGGTGCGCCCCACTTCTTGTCGATGACGACGTTGCGGCCACGGGGGCCGATCGTCACCTTCACGACGTCGGCGAGAGCGTTCACGCCGCGCTCGAGCGCGCGCCGTGCGTCCTCGTCGAAGTCCAGGATCTTGGGCATGAGAGAAGCTCTCCAGGTAAGGGAAGTCCGTCAGACGCACACAGCCCCGGCCGCCCGTGGGGGCCGACCGGGGCGGTGCATCTCTGTTTCGTTCGTTACTTCTCGACGACGGCGAGCACGTCGCGAGCCGACAACACGAGGTAGTCCTCGTTGTTGTACTTGACCTCAGTGCCGCCGTACTTGCTGTAGAGCACGACGTCCCCGACCTTGACGTCGAGCGGCACGCGCTTCTCGCCCTTGTCGTCGAAACGTCCCGGGCCTACGGCAAGGACGGTGCCCTCCTGGGGCTTCTCCTTGGCGGTGTCCGGAATAACCAGACCTGATGCAGTTGTCTGCTCGGCCTCGAGGGGCTGGACGACGATGCGATCCTCGAGCGGCTTGAGAACAACCTTGGTGGCGGTCGACACGATCTGACCTTCCCCTTCGATTGCGTATCCTCGGCCGACCGAAGCGGCCAGCCGCATGTTGGAGACGCGACGATGGTGGCCTGCCGTCGCGGGTGCCAGACCAGCCTGTCGCTTGATTGGCACTCG
>JAOPYG010000285.1 GCA_025964685.1 Actinoallomurus sp.
CGCGGACCTCCTTTTCGTGCTGCGCCTTACGCGCCCCGGCATCGTCACGAGCGGCCACGCTCGTCACCTCCTCAGGCAGAGACGACGACCTAACTGAAACCCTACCTATCCGGAGCGCCTCCGTAACATGGCCGACGGGTACTCGTGTCGTGGCGCGCCGGTCAGCGGACCGGGCGAACCGGTGGTTCCGCAGGTGGGAGGCCGCATGGGGCCTTCGAGGACCCTCTGGGAAAAACGGCTCGGACGGGACGCCGGGCCGGCCCGGCGGGCGGAATCGGACACGGAACGGATACACCGCGGACATGCGGGCGACATCGTCCGCACGTATGGAGGACGCTCTTTCCGTACGGAGCGGGGCCGGGCGCACACGTTGGGTCAGGACGTCCAGCGGGCGCTCAGTCCATCGGTGTGGGGTCCTCGGCGGACGGGCTGGGATCCGGCGTGACGCCCTCGGCCGCCGCCTCGGTGGCGCCCTTGGCGGGGCGCCGGCGGCGCGCGGGCGGCCGTACGCCGTCCGCGAGCCGGCGCGCGGTGACGAGGAAGCCGGTGTGCCCGACCATGCGGTGGTCGGGCCGTACGGCGAGCCCCTCGACGTGCCAGGAGCGCAGGAGCGTCTCGAAGGAGTACGGCTCGGCGAACGCGCCGTGTTCGCGCAGACCCTCGACGACGCGCGACAGCTGGGTCGTGGTGGCGACGTAGGCGCAGACGAGCCCGCCGGGGATGAGCGCCTTGGCGACGGCGTCGACGCACTCCCAGGGGGCGAGCATGTCCAGGACGACGCGGTCGACCTCGGTGTCGGTGAGGACGTCCTCGAGCGAGCCGACGGTCAGGCGCCAGGCCGGGTGGGGGCCGCCGAAGTAGGTCTCGACGTTCGCGCGGGCGATGTCGGCGAAGTCCTGGCGGCGTTCGTAGGAGGAGACCATGCCGTGTTCACCGACGGCGCGCAGCAGCCAGCAGGTGAGGGCGCCGGAGCCGGCGCCGGCCTCGACGACGCGCGCGCCGGGGAAGATGTCGGCCATGGTGACGATCTGGGCGGCGTCTTTGGGGTAGACGACGGCGGCGCCGCGCGGCATCCGCAGGGCGTAGTCGGCGAGCAGCGGCCGGAAGGCGAGGTATTCGGTGCCGCCGGAGGAGCGGAAGACGCTGCCTTCGGGGCTGCCGATGATCTCGTCGTGCGGAATGGAGCCCTTGTGGCTGTGGTAGAGCTTCCCGGGCTGGAGGGTGACGGTGTTGACCCTGCCCTTGGGGTCGGTGAGCTGAACCCGGTCGCCGGAGCGGAACGGCCCGTGAGGGGCCTTGGGCATGGCGGATCCGGCGGAAGAGGGTTCGGTCATGGCCCCAATCTATCGAGCCCGCGTGGGCGCTCAGGCCCTGGCGAAGGACTTGGTGACGTCCTCGGCGGTGAGGACGCCGTACAACTCACCGGTGGGCTCGACCAGGAGGTACTCACTGGCCGGTGCGCGGTTGATGGCGGCGACGAGTTCCTCGCCGGTGATGTCGGCGGGCAGGACCATGCCGGGGTCCAGCGCGCGGGTGAGGGAGGCCGCGTCGATCCAGGGCCGCCGGTGTTCGGGGGTGGCGATGACGGCGGTCTCGCTGACGATCCCGACGGGGTCGTCGTCGCGGCCGACGACGACGATGGCGCCGGCGCCGGCCTCCTGGGCCCGGCGTACGGCCTCGGCCAGCGGGGTGTCGTGCGGCACCTGGACGGCGCGGCGGGCGAGGGCGCGGGCGTTGAGCAGCGGGATGTGCTCGCGGATCCGGGCGACGCGGATGGCCTCTCCGGCGCCGACCCAGATGAAGGAGGCGACGAGCGCGGCCCAGATGACGGTCAGCCAGCGGTCCGCGCCGCCGGTCGCGGAGAGCGCGGCGCCCGCGACGAGCACCGCGACGGCGACGACGCGGCCGGCCCAGCCGGCGGCGACGGTGGCGGTGCGCTGGCGTCCGGTGAACTTCCAGACGGCGGCGCGGACCAACCGGCCGCCGTCGAGGGGCAGGCCGGGCAGCAGGTTGAACACGCCGACGAGGAGGTTGGCGATGGTGAGGGCCTGGACCAGCAGCACGGCCACGTCGGGCATGGGCACCAGCAGGAGCGCGGCGTAGCCGCCGGCGCCGAGCGCCAGTGACAGCAGCGGTCCGGCCACGGCGACGAGGAACTCCCGGCCGGGGGTGTGGGGCTCCTGTTCGATCTCGGAGACGCCGCCGAGGATGTGCAGGGTGATGGCGCGGACCGGCAGGCCGAAGGCGCGGGCCACGACGGAGTGGCCGATCTCGTGCAGGAGGACCGAGGCGTACAGCAGCAAGGCGTAGGCGAGGGCGACGAGGTAGCTGAGAGGCCGCTGCACGTGCTGGCCTACCTGGGGTTCGAACATCACGGTGATGATGATCGCGACGATGAACCAGGTCTGCGAGACGTAGATGGGAATGCCGAATGCGCGCCCCATGAGGATCCCGGGTCGCGCCGGGCCGGACTGGTCGCCCTGGGGCGCGCTGTCTGCCACGTCCCTGATGCTACGTGCCGCCGGCCGCGTGATCGCCGTGGCCGGCGCGGCGCGGCGGAGGTTCGCGGGTGTTCTGTCGGCGGTCTCCCCTAGGGTTGCGCGCATGACGGCCATCCCTACCGGCACACCGACACCTGCCAGGACCATCGCCGTGGACGGCGAGTCGCCGGGCGATGTGGCGGTGGCCGGCACGCTGTCGCCGTCGCGGGCGGGTGACTTCATGACGTGCCCGCTGCTCTACCGCTTCCGTGTCATCGACAAGATCCCGGAGCGGCCCAGTCCGGCGGCGGCGCGTGGCACGCTCGTGCACGCGGTGCTGGAGCGGCTGTTCGACATGCCCGCGGGTTCGCGCACGCCGGCGGCCGCGCTGGAGCTGCTGGGGCCGGAGTGGGAGCGGCTGCTGGCCGAGGAGCCGGAGCTGGCGACGCTGTTCGACGACGACGGTGAGGGCGCCGAGGAGGAGTGGCTGACCGAGGCGCGCGGCATGGTCGAGCGCTACTTCTCCCTGGAGGATCCGCGGCGGCTGGAGCCGGCGAGCCGTGAGCTGTACGTGGAGACGGTGCTCGAGTCGGGGTTGCAGCTGCGCGGCTACATCGACCGGGTCGACGTGGCGCCGACCGGCGAGGTGCGCGTGGTCGACTACAAGACGGGGCGGGCGCCGAGGGCCGACTTCGAGGCGCGTGCGCTGTTCCAGATGAAGTTCTACGCGCTGGTGCTGTGGCGGCTGCGCGGTGAGGTGCCGCGGCTGTTGCAGCTGATGTACCTCGGCAACGGCGAGATCCTGCGGTACGCGCCGGATGAGGCGGACCTGCGCGCCACCGAGCGCAAGGTCGAGGCGTTGTGGAAGGCCATCCGCCGCGCCATGGACTCCGGTGAGTGGCGGGCGCGTACGAGCCGGCTGTGCGACTGGTGCGATCACAAGCAGCGGTGCCCGTCGTTCGGCGGTACGCCGCCGCCGCTCCCTGTGCCGGTCCCGCCGGCGCGCGCGACTGAGGCCGCGGAGCAGCTGAGCCCGCGCGAGACCGATGACCTCTGACCGTCCCGGCGCCGTTTCGCGCGGTAGCGTCCGGGTCGTCTCCTCCCTGCGGATGAGGGGATATCCCCGTTCAGGATGGCACCACGGCAGGCCGCAGCCCCTAACGTGAAGGGGTGTCCGAGCTTCTCCGTGGTCGCCGCGCGTGGCTGGGGGCGCATCCCCTGGTGGCGGATGCGCTCACGTCCGCCTTCCTGACGGCGGTCTTCTTCGTCACCACGGCCTTCCAGCATTCGTACGGCCTTCCGGGCCGGCGGCCCGACCTGGCCGGCGTGGTGCTGGCGTGCGTGATCGTGATGTCGCTGACGCTGCGCCGGCGTGCGCCGGTCGCGGTGCTGGGCTTCGTGCTCGCCGGGGGCGTGACGCTGGCCGTGCTCGGCTACACGCCGTTGGCCGGGCCGGTCCTGGCCTGTCTCGTCGCGGTCTACTCGGTCGCCTCGCATCGCGGGCTGGGCGTCAGCCTGCCGTTCGGGGCGATCGGGCTGGTCGTCTATCTCGGCCTGATGTCGGCCCAGGGTTACCGGTTCTGGCAGGCGTTGAGCAACGCGGTGGTGTTCGTCGGTGTCTGGTGGGTGGGCCGGAGCCTGCGGCTGCGCCGGGCGTACCTCGATGAGCTGGAGGCGCGTGCGCGGCGGCTGGAGCGGGCGCGGGAGGCCGACTCGCGTGCGGCGCGGGCGGAGGAGCGCTCCCGGATCGCCCGCGAGCTGCACGACGTCGTGGCCCACCACGTGAGCGTCATGACGGTCCAGGCGGGCGCCGCGCGGCGCATCCTGCACCGTGATCCGGAGGCGGTCCAGGACGCGCTGTCGACGATCGAGCAGATGGGCCGTACGGCGCTCGGAGAGATGCGGCGGCTCGTCGGGGTGCTGCGGACCGAGGCCGAGCCGGCGCGCAGTGAGCTGTCGCCGCAGCCGGGTGTGCACGACGTGAGCGGGCTGGTGGACCAGTTGCGCGAGACCGGCCTGCAGGTGCAGCTGTGGATCGAGGGTGAGAGCCGTTCGCTGTCGCCGGGGGTGGACCTGGCGGCCTTTCGCCTGGTGCAGGAGGCGCTGACCAACACGCTCAAGCACGCGGGGCCGCAGGCGCGCGCGTGGGTCCGCATCCAGTACGCCGACCGTCAGCTGGAGATCGAGGTGGAGGACGACGGCCGGGGGCTGGTCGCGGGTCTCAGCCGGCCGGGGGGCAACGGTAACGGCAACGGGCATGGGCTGATGGGCATGCGCGAGCGCGTTGCCCTCTATGGTGGCGATCTGCGGATCGGACCGCGTTCGGGCGGTGGATTCGAGGTCCGCGCCCGATTCCCGTTGGAGGTCCAGTGACGATCAGGGTGCTGCTCGTCGATGATCAGCCGCTGCTGCGCACCGGCTTTCGTCTCATCCTTGAAGGTGAGGCGGACATCGCCGTGGTGGGAGAGGCCGGCGACGGGGCACGCGCGGTGGAGCTGACCCGGACGCTGCTTCCGGAGGTGGTCCTGATGGACATCCGGATGCCGGGCGTGGACGGGATCGAGGCGACCCGCCGGATCGTCCGTGAAGAGGCGGCGAAGCACGATCCCCGGGTGCTGATCCTGACCACCTTCGACCTGGACGAGTACGTCGTCGAGGCGGTGCGCGCGGGTGCGAGCGGATTCCTGCTGAAGGACGCGCCGCCGGAGGATCTGGTCACCGCGATCCGCATCGTGGCGGCCGGTGACGCGATAGTTGCGCCGAGCGTGACGCGGCGACTGCTCGACCGGTTCGCGACGAGGCTGCCGTCGATGCGCGAGGCGACGCCGCCGAAGGGCCTGGCGATGCTGACCGAGCGGGAGCTGGAGGTGCTGCGGCACGTGGCACGTGGCCTGTCCAACGCCGAGATCGCCAGGCAGCTGGTCGTCAGCGAGACGACCATCAAGACGCACGTGGGAAACCTCCTGTCCAAGCTCGGCCTGCGCGACCGTGTGCAGGCGGTGGTGTTCGCCTACGAGACCGGCCTGATCCAGCCCGGCCAGACGTAGGACGGCGAAGGGCCGGTCGCGAGCGACTGCCCGGCTGAAACCGCCGGGTCCTGTCCTCCGGGCGGAGGACCGCGCGAGGCGGGCTCCCCCCTCAGGGGGATCCCCAGGTCCGTCCCCTGGGCCGACGATCCCGTGCCGCCGCGGCCATAGCGTTTTCACGACACAGTGAGAACAGCGGCAAGGAGTCACGGTGACCAGCAGCGCCCGCACGATGAACGGTGGGCCGCCGGCCCCCGCGGCTCTCACCACGGCCGCGCGCGCCGACCGCATCTCCAAGGCGTACGGCCGGGGCGACGCCCAGGTCGTCGCCCTCGACGAGGTGTCGGTGGCCCTGGAGCGTGGCGTGTTCACCGCGATCATGGGCCCGTCCGGTTCGGGCAAGTCGACGCTCATGCACTGCATGGCGGGCCTGGACTCGGTCGACTCCGGGCAGGTGTACGTCGGTGACATCGAGGTCACCCGGCTCGACGACAAGCGGCTCACCCGCCTGCGCCGCGACCGCATCGGCTTCGTCTTCCAGGCGTTCAACCTGGTGCCGACGCTCACCGCGCTGGAGAACATCACGCTGCCGCTCGACATCGCCGGCCGCAAGGCCGACCAGGCGTGGCTGGACACCGTCATCGACACGATCGGGCTGCGCCAGCGGCTGGAGCACCGGCCGAGTGAGCTGTCGGGCGGGCAGCGGCAGCGCGTCGCGTGCGCCCGCGCGCTGGCCTCGCGACCGGAGATCGTCTTCGCGGACGAGCCGACCGGCAACCTCGACTCGCGATCCGGTGCCGAGGTGCTGGCGTTCCTGCGCAACTCCGTCCGTGAGATGGGCCAGACGGTGGTGACGGTCACGCACGACGCGGTCGCGGCGGCGTACGCGGACCTGGTCCTGTTCCTCGCCGACGGGCGGCTGGTCGACCAGATCCCCGATCCGACGGCGGAGAAGGTCCTGGAGCGCATGAAGGGCTTCGAGCTGCCCGGGATTACCGCGTGACCGCCCGCGCCGGCACGCGGGACGAGGCGGCCGCCTGATGATGGTCAAGGTGACTCTGCGGAACCTGGCCGCGCACAAGCTGCGGCTGGCCCTCACCGCGCTCGCGGTGATCCTCGGCGTCGCGTTCGTCGCGGGCACGCTGGTGTTCACCGACACGACGGGGCGGCGGTTCGACGACCTGTTCGCCAGGACCGGCCAGGGCGTGGCGGTGAAGGTGCGCGCCAAGAAGGTGATCGAGGGGGCGGACGCGCCGGCCGTGCCGGCCTCCCTCGCCGGCACCGTGGCCCGGGTGCCGGGGGTGGCGCAGGCGTACGGCACGGTGAACGGCTTCGCGGCGGTCGTCGGGCGGAACGGCGAGGCCGTGGGGGGTTCGGGCCCGCCGCAGCTGGGCATCGGCTGGAATCCCGCCGACCGCGACCACCCGGTGACGGCGGGGCGCGGGCCGGCGCGCGCCGATGAGGTGGTCATCGACGCCAGGACCGCCGGCAAGGCCGGGCTCCGGGTCGGTGATCGTGCGCGCGTGCTGGTCCAGGGGCCGGCGCAGGACGTCACGGTCGTGGGCGTCGTCGATGCCGGCAATCTGATGGGCGCGACCGTCGCGGCGTTCGACGAGGCGACCGCGCAGCGGCTGCTCCTGCGGCCGGGGCAGTTCAGCGACATCACGGTCCGCGCTCAGGCCGGCGTCGGCGAGACGACCCTGCGCGACCGGATCCAGCGGGCGCTGCCGTCGCCGGCCTACGAGGCCATCACCGGAACGAAGATGCGGAACGAGAACGAGAGCGAGGTCACCCGGATCCTTTCGTTCTTCCGCACGTTCCTGCTGGTCTTCGCGGTGATCTCGATCTTCGTGGGTGGGTTCATCATCTTCAACACCTTCTCCATGCTCGTGGCGCAGCGCTCGCGGGAGCTGGCGCTGCTGCGCGCGGTCGGCGCCTCCCGTAAGCAGGTCACGCGCGCCGTGCTGGGCGAGGCGGTGGGCGTCGGCGTGGTCGGCTCGACGCTCGGCCTGGCGGCCGGGGTGGGGCTGGCGCTGCTGCTCCAGCAGCTGTTCCGCGCGTCGGGTGCCGAG
This sequence comes from Actinoallomurus sp., assembly GCA_025964685.1. GTDB lineage: Bacteria > Actinomycetota > Actinomycetes > Streptosporangiales > Streptosporangiaceae > Actinoallomurus. Next base: position 7,579 of record JAOPYG010000285.1, read on the forward strand.
TTCGGCGGTGGCCTGACCTTCACATATCGGCCGGTGCTGTGGTCCTACGCCGTGGGCGTGGTCGTGACGGTCACGGCCGCCTACTTCCCGGCGCGGCGCGCGGCGAGGATCCCGCCGGTCGCGGCGATGCGCGACGACGTGGCCATGCCGCCGCGATCGCTGCGGATCCGCCTGATCGCGGGTTCGGTGGTGACGGCCGCCGGTGCCGTCCTGTCGGGCCTGGGGCTGGGTGGCGCGCCGATCGCGCTGCTCGGCGCGGGCGCGGCGCTGGTCTTCGTCGGCGTGGCCATGCTCGCGCCGGTCATCGGCCGCCCGGTCGTGCGGGTGCTCGGCGCCGCCTACCCGCGGCTGTTCGGCACGCCCGGCCGGCTCGCCACCAAGAACGCCCTGCGTAACCCGCGCCGTACGGCGGCGACGGCGTCCGCGCTGATGATCGGGCTGGCGCTGGTGAGCGCGATCAACGTGATGAGCTCGTCGGCGAAGGCGTCGGTCGCCGGGCAGGTCGACGAGGTGTTCGCCGCGGACTACATGGTCACGCCGGTGTCGGGGGTGTCCGACCCGGCCGAGGCGGCCGGGGCGGTACGCGCCGTGCCCGGCGTCGAGCTGGTGACGGCGGCGTACCAGGGCCGGTTCAAGGTGGGGACGCACGCGCAGTCGTTCCTCGCCACCGAACGCCCGGCCGACCTCGTGCGCGCCACCCGCCTGTCACTGCGGTCCGGCTCGGCCGACCTGGGCCGCGACGGGCTGCTCCTGGACCAGCCGACCGCGACCTCCGCGAAGGTGGGCGTGGGCTCGGTCGTCACGGCCAGGTTCGCCGACGGCGGCACCGAACGCCTGCGGGTCGCCGGCGTCTACGCCAAGAATCAGCTGCTGGGGCCGCGGGTGCTGGCGCTGCCCGCCTACCGGGCGCACGCCGCGCACCCGGCCGGGCTCGGCCTGATGATCAATACGGCCCGGGCCGGCGCCGCCACGAAGGGCGCGATCGAGCGGGCGCTGAGCGGCCACCCGAGCCTCAAGGTCCAGGACCGATCGGACGTGAAGCAGGACGCCCAGCACAGCATCGACCAGTTCGTCACCCTGCTGACCGTGCTCCTCACGCTCTCGATGATCATCGCCGTGCTGGGCATCATCAACACGCTCGCGCTGTCGGTGATCGAGCGCACGCGGGAGATCGGCCTGCTCCGGGCCGTGGGGACCAGCCGCCGCCAGACCCGGCGGATGATCCGGCTCGAGTCGGTGGTGATCGCGGTCTTCGGCGGTCTGCTGGGCACCGCCATCGGTGTGGTGTTCGGGATCGCCGTCCAGCACGCCGTCGCCGACCGGGGGCTCGACGTGCTGAGCGTCCCGGTGCCCACGCTCGTGGCCTACGTCGTACTGTCGGCCGTCATCGGTGTCCTCGCCGCGGTGTGGCCGGCCTGGCGGGCGTCCCGGCTGGACGTCCTGAAGGCGATCTCCTTCGAGTAGACGCCCTCCTGGGCGCCGGTCAGCCGGTGCCCAGGGCCGCCAGGTCGTACATGCCGTAGGCGGGGTGGACGTACACGCCGCGCAGCGAGTCGGGGCGGTACAGCACGGTCCGCTGGGCGAGGAGCGGCACCAGGGCGGCGTCCTCCATCACCTGCCGGTCGGCGGCGGACCAGGCGGCCGCACGGCGCGCCGGGTCGGTGGTCTTCAGGCCGCCGGTGAGGATCCGTTTCACCGCCGGGTCGCGCAGCTCCATGACGTTCTGGTTGCCGGTCTTGGTGACGTCACCGGTGATGGGGGCCAGGAAGCCGTACCCGGTCGGGTAGTCGGCCGCCCACGCGTCGATGACGACACCCAGGTGATGGTCGTGCACGTACGCGGGCGAGCCGGCGGTGCTCCCCCAGTGGAACGCCGACAGCTTGGTGATGCGGACCTGGATCCCCGCCGCGCCGAGGGAGCGGCTCAGCGCATCGGCGGCGGCGATGTCCCCCGGCCGGTCGTCGCGGACGGCGAGCCCGGTGCTGAAGCCGGCGGGCCGGCCGCAGGCCCGCAGCTCCTGCCGCGCCCGGCTCAGGTCGTGGGTGTACCGCTCCGTCTTCCGGTATCCCTCGACCGTCGGCGGCAGCGCGGTCGTGGCGGGGTCACCGGCGGCCGGACCGCCGTACGCGGCACGCACCGCGGCCCGGTCGGTGGCGTACTGGACGGCCCGGCGGCAGTGCACGTCGTCCAGCGGCTTCACGCCGAGCGGCAGCACGGCGTACCGCACCAGGCCGGTCAGCGGATCGTCGGCCCGCGCACGCCTCTCGGGAGAGGCGAGAATGCTCGCCCGGGTCTTCGGCAGGACACCGGCACCGGTGAGGTCGGCGTCCGCGGTGCCGGCCAGGAGCCGGGCGTCGACGTCCGCGGCGGGGACCTTCTCGGTGACCTCGATCCGGTCGGGCAGCGCGGCGCGGTTCGGGTCCCGCTTCCACTTCGGATTGCGGACCAGGGTGAAGCCGCTGCCGACGACGTGCCGCTCGAACCGGTACGGGCCCGTGGCGAGCGGATGCCGTTCGTAGTGGAGCTTGGTGTCCTTCGCCCGCGGCACGGGGGCGGTCTGCGGGCTCGCCGCCAGGTGGTCGAAGTCGGCGAACGGCCGCTTCAGGTGGAAGACCACGGTGCGGTCGTCGGGCGTCGTGACGCCGGTGAAGTGGTCGAGGTCGGGGTCCAGGTACGGGCCCCAGTAGGTGCCCGACAGCAGGTCGCGCAGGTCGCGGGGGGCCTTGGTGAGCTCGGCGCTGTAGTTGCTGCGCGCGACGGCGTACTTCACGTCGCGGGCCCGTACCGGTGTGCCGTCCTCGAAGGTCAGGCCGGAGCGCAGCCGGTAGGTCCAGGTGCGTCCGCCATCGCTCGGCCTGCCCAGTGTCTCGGCCAGATCGGGCACGACGCGCAGGCCGGCCGCGCCCGGCGCCGGGGCGTAGGTGACCAGGGAGCGCGCGTAGAGGCGGGCGAGGTCGGCGCCGTACGCGAAGCCGATGTCGCCCGGGTCGAGCGAGACCGGCGCGTCCGTCATGAGCAGCCGCAGTGTGCCGCCCCGCGCGGACGAGGCGTGCACGGTACGGCCCGACGCCTGGTCGAACGAGGTGTCCGGCCGTACCAGGGCCTTACCGCCGCCGCACCCGGCCAGGCCGAGGGCGAGCACCGTCACGCCTGCCGCGAATCTGCGTCTCACCCGTGAATCATTGCAACCAGTGCAGGATTGCACCAAGCGCAGTAAGTGAGACGTTCACCACGCAGGCCTTTCGCGTTGGTGCGCGACAGACGGTGGTGAACGCGCGGGTGGTGAACGCCTCGGTGCTTCTGACCACGGCCATCAGGGCCGTGTCAGCTCGCTTTCATAGGCGGTCACGATCGCGTCCAGGACGCCCGGGAAGCGCGTTTCGAGGTCTTCGCCGCGGAGCGCGGTCCACCGGCGGTTGCCGTCCTCGCGTTGGCGGATGACTCCGGCCTCGCGGAGGACCCGGAAGTGGTGGGTGAGGGTGGAGGGCGCGACCTCCACGGGGAAGGTGCCGCAGGCGCGCTCCGGCGCGGCGCGCAATGTCTGCACGATCGTCATCCGGGTGGGGTCGGACAGCGCGTGCAGCACGTCCAGCAGGTCGAACTCGTCCGGCTCCGGATGGATGAGCGCCGGGCGGCGCTGTGATCTCGGCATCTCACACCTCTCATTCGACAGCAATCGTACAACCAACGTACGATGTTCGTCGTACGACGAACATCGAAGGGGTTGCCATGCGCGCGTTGATGATGACCGGGCCGTCACAAGGAGTGGACCGTACGGAGGTCCGCGAGATAGAGGAGCCCCGGCCGGGGCCGGGTGAGGTGACCATCGACGTGGCGTATGCCGGGATCAACTTCCTCGACGTGATGGCCCGCCGCGGTGACGCCGGCTATGTCGACGCCTGGCCGTACGTACCCGGCCTTGAGGTATCCGGAGGTGTGCGGGAGATCGGCCCCGACGTCACAGGTCTGGCCGTCGGCCAGAGGGTGGCCGCGTTCACAGCGGGCGGCGGCCTGGGCAACGTGGTGGTAGTGCGGGCCGAGTTCGTGGTGCCGGTGCCCGACCAGGTCCCGTCACCGGTCGCGGCGGCGGCCCCGCTCATGCTCACGACCGCTCTGCTCCTCCTGCTGGACGCCGCCCGGTTCCGGCCGGGCGAAACCGTACTGGTGCATTCGGCCAGCGGCGGCGTCGGAGGCGCCGTCGCCCAACTGGTGCCGGCGCTCGGCGGAGGGCTGCGCATCGGTACCGTAGGCCGCCCCGACAAGGTCGCCTCGGCGCTCAAAGGCGGGTACGACATGGCGGTGGCGCGGAGTGAGGACCTGGCCGAGGCGGTACGGGCAGCCACCGGCAGCGCCGGGGTGGACATCGTGCTCGACCCGTTGGGCACCACCATGCTGGAGACAGATCTGGTCCTCACCGCTCCCGGCGGCCGGATCGTCCTGTTCGGCAACGCAGGCGGCGGGGAACAGGTTCCGCTGCCACCGGCCGGACGACTGATCGTCGGCAATCTTGCCATCAGCGGCTTCAGCATCAGCCGCCTGCGGGCCACAGCGCCGCACCGCGCCTCCGCCGGCCTGCGCCGGGTCCTTGATCTGATCGTCGAAGGCCCGCTGGACATCGCGATCACCGAGGTCGGCTCGCTCGCGGACGTACCCGCGGTCCACCAGTTGCTCGCCGAGGGCCGCGGTGACGGCAAGTACGTCGTCCACCTTCAGGGGTGACCCTCACAGCGTGTTGATCGAAGCGTCGTAGTGGGCGACACGATGCCCCCTCACGCCCCCACCTCAGTCGCGCACCAACTCGTTAGGCGCGCCCCGCGGCCTTCGCGACCTGCTGCTCCGCGTCCGCGGGAGCGTTCTCGGGGAAGTGGCAGGCGACCTGGTGGCCGGGGGCCAGCTCGACCATCGGCGGCTCCACCGTGCCGCACACGTCCTGCGCCTTCCAGCAGCGCGTGTGGAACGGGCACGCGGGTGGCGGGTTGAGCGGGCTCGGCACGTCTCCCTGCAACCGGATCCGCTCGCGTGCGCTCCGGATCGAGGGGTCCGGCACCGGCACCGCCGACAGCAGCGCCACCGTGTACGGGTGCATGGGGTTCTTGTAGAGGTCCGCGGCGTCGGACAGCTCGACCATCTTGCCGAGGTACATCACGCCGACCCGGTCGGAGATGTGCCGCACGACCGACAGGTCGTGCGCGATCACGACATAGGTGAGGCCGAACTCGTCCTGCAGGTCCTCCAGGAGGTTGACGACCTGCGCCTGGATGGAGACGTCGAGCGCGGACACCGGCTCGTCGGCGACGATGAGCTTGGGCCGCAGCGCGAGCGTGCGGGCGATGCCGATCCGCTGCCGCTGGCCGCCGGAGAACTCATGCGGATAGCGGTTGTAGTGCTCGGGGTTGAGGCCGACGACGTCGAGCAGGTCCTGCACGGCCTTCTTCACGCCCGACTCGGTCTCGACGTTCTGAAGCCGGAACGGCGCGCCGACGATCGACCCGACCGTCTTACGCGGATTCAGCGACGAGTACGGGTCCTGGAAGATCATCTGGATGTCGCGGCGGAGCGGGCGCATCGTCCCTTGCGAGACGTGCGTGATGTCGCGGCCCTGGAAGACGATGCGGCCGTCGGTCGGCTCCAGCAGGCGGGTGATCATCCGCCCGGTGGTGGTCTTCCCGCAGCCGGACTCCCCCACCAGGCCGAGCGTCTGGCCGCTGCGGACGCTGAAGTCGACACCGTCGACGGCCTTGACCGCGCCCACCTGGCGTTTGATGATCGCGCCCCGGGTCACCGGGAAGTGCTTGCGCAGCCCGCTGACCTCCAGCAGGACCTCGCCCTGGCCGCCGGCCGACCGCGGATCGGCCGTCGCGGTCGTGTCGGGTGTCGTCACAGTGTCTCCAGCCTCACGGCTCACGGTCTCCTCGCTGCTGCGCCTTCTGGGTCGCTCGCTTCGCTCGCTCACAGCTTCGGCCGGATCTCTTCGTCCCAAAGACGGCGGCGGTCCGCGCGGTCCAGGTGGCACGCGACCCGATGGCCGGGCCCGATCTCGCGCAGCTCCGGCCGCTCCGTCTCACTGCGGCCCTCGTTCAGCTCCGCGAACGCGCAGCGCGGGCTGAACGCGCACCCCTCCGGAACGTTGATCAGGCTCGGCGGGCTGCCCTTGATCGGCATGAGCCGGTCGGAGCGGTCGCGGTCCAGACGCGGCATGGAGCCCAGCAGTCCCCACGTGTAGGGGTGCTCGGGCGCGTGGAAGAGCTCCTCCACTTCGCCGTACTCCACACACCGGCCGCCGTACATGACGAGGATGTCATCGGACAGCTCCGCGACCACGCCCAGGTCGTGGGTGATGATGATGACCGCGGAGTTGAACTCCTTCTGCAGATCGCGGATCAGGTCGAGGATCTGCGCCTGCACGGTCACGTCGAGCGCCGTCGTCGGCTCGTCGGCGATCAGCAGCTCCGGGTCGCACGACAGCGACATCGCGATCATCGCGCGCTGCCGCATTCCGCCGGAGAACTGGTGCGGGTAGTCGTCCACGCGCTTGTCCGGCTGCGGGATCCCGACGCGGTCGAGCATGTCGATGGCGTGCTTGCGCGCGACCTGCTTGGAGACGTCGTTGTGGATCCGGTACGCCTCGATGATCTGGGCGCCGATCGTGTAGAAGGGGTGCATCGACGACAGCGGGTCCTGGAAGATCATCGACATCTTCCGGCCGCGCAGCCGTCGCACCTGTTCCGGTGAGGAGCCGACGATCTCCTGGCCGTCCAGCCAGATCTCGCCGGAGACCTTGGCGTTCTTTCGGTTGTGCAGGCCCAGCAGGCCGAGGCTGGTGACGCTCTTGCCCGAGCCGGACTCCCCGACGATGCCCAGCGTGCGGCCCCGTTCGAGCGAGAAGGACAGCCCGTCGACCGACTTGACCAGGCCGTCGTCGGTCGGGAAGTGAATGCGCAGGTCCCGGACCTCAAGGAACGCCCGCGGCGCCTGCACCGTGATCGCGTCCTGCTCCGTCATGAGAGCCTCACCCTCGGGTCGATCACCGCGTACAGCACGTCCACGACGAGGTTGGCCAGCACGATGAAGAACGCTCCGATCATCACGACGCCCAGCACGCGCGGCAGGTCGTTGTTGTTGATCGAGTCGATGGCGAACTTGCCGAGCCCGGGCAGCGAGAACGTGCCCTCGGTCAGCACCGCGCCGCCGAGCAGCGTGCCCAGGTCGATGCCGAAGATGGTCAGCACCGGGGTGAGCGTGGCGCGCAGCGCGTGGCGGACGATCACGGTGCGTTCGGGCAGGCCCTTGGCCCGCGCCGTGCGGATGTAGTCCTCCCCCATCGTCTCCAGCATCCCGGCACGTGTCAGCCGGGCGTAGAGCGCGGCCTGCAGGAACGCCAGGGTGACCCAGGGCAGGACGAGGTTGGAGGCCCACGTGAGGGGGTTCTGGGTGAGCCCGATGTAGGTCCCGGCGCCGGGGAACCACTGCAGGTTGTCCCGGAAGATCGCCAGGGACAGAAGCCCGGTGAAGAAGATCGGCAGGGACACGCCCGCGAGGGCGATGCCCATCGACGCCCGGTCGACCACGCTGCCGCGCTTGAGCGCGGAGATGACACCGGTCGTCACGCCGAACACCAGCCAGATGACCGCCGCGCCGCCGGCGAGCGACAGCGTGACCGGCATCCGGTCGAGCAGGTCCGGCCAGACCGGGGTCTGGTTGACGAAGGAGTAGCCGAAGCACGGCGGCCCGCAGTACACCTTCGAGGGGCCGAAGTTGTAGTGCGCCCCGACGACGATGCCCTTGACGAAGTTCCAGTACTGGATCACCAGCGGCCGGTTCAGGCCGAGCCGGATCTCCACCTCGTGGACCGCCTGGGGCCCGGCGGTCTTGCCGACGTACCGGGACGCCAGGTCGGCGCTGCTGGCGCCGGTCAGCCTCGGGACGAGGAAGAAGATCGCGAAGGTCACCATGCTCACGATGATGAGCAAGGCGATGGCGGCGAGCAGACGCCGGATTAGGAAGTTGACCACAGTGCCTGGCTGCGGTGGACGGCGGGCGGGCTCACCTCCCGCCGTCCACCGATGCCTTCACCTGCCTTCTATGGGACGGGGGGCTACTTGACGCCGAGCTGGGCGTAGTCGTAGTAGCCGTTGAGGCCCTGGCTGACGTAGGCGTTCTTGACGTTCGGCGGCCGGTAGAGCAGCTGCTTCACGTCCAGGAACGGCACCATCCACGCGCCGTCCATGACCTTGGCGTCGATCTCGGCCCAGATCGCGCCACGGGCCGTGTCGTCGGCTGTCGTGGTCGCCTTGTCGATCAGCTTGTCGACCGCCGGGTCGGTCACACCGAGGTTGGTGTTACCGGCGGCGCGAATGACGCGGCTGTCGACGATCTGGGACAGGTAGCCGAAGCCCTCGGTCCAGTCCGCACCCCACGACATGCTGAGCAGGCCGAGGCCGTTCTTCTTCACGTAGGCCGGGTTACCGGCGTACAGCTTGAAGTAGTCGCCCTGGGGGTACTTCTTGATCTCGGTCTTGATGCCGACCTTCTGCAGGCCCTGCTGCATCGCGAGCGCGGCGTTGATCTCCTTGGGCCGCTCGGTCCGCGCCGAGATGACGGTGCTGAAGCCGTTCGGCTTGCCGCACTGCTGCAGCTCGGCCTTGGCCTTGGCCACGTCACCGTGGTTGCCCGGACCCGACGGGTACGGGTTGATGTCCTGGTTGCCCGGGATCAGCGGCATCATCAGGTGCGTCGCGACGTCACCGCCGGACAGCGGGCCGCCCCACGCGGTCTGCATCGCGGCCTTGTCGGTCGCGTACTCCACCGCGCGGCGGCAGTGGACGTTGTCGAACGGCGGCACCGACTGCGACAGCGCGATGTAGTTCAGTCGCGCGGTCGGGGAGGAGTCCGCGTTCTTCTTGAGGTTCGGGTTCGACTGGATCCTGGCCGCGGCGGCGGCCTGCACGCCCGTGCCCGCGACGTCCATGTCCATCGAGCCGGCCAGCAGACGGTTGTCCAGGTCGTCGGCGTTGATGCCGATCTGCACCTGGATCCGGTCCGGCAGCTGCTTGCGGTTCGGGTCGGTGGACGGGTCCCAGTTGGTGTTGCGGACCAGGTTCAGCGACTTGCCCGGCGTGTAGTTCTCGAACTTGTACGGGCCGGTGGAGACCACGTGCATCTTGTAGTTCGCACCGGTGTCCTTCGCCTGCGGCACCGGGATGGTGGCCGGCAGCATCGCGAAGTAGTCGAAGCCGGAGAACGGCTTCTTCAGGTGGAAGATGATCG
>JAOPYG010000299.1 GCA_025964685.1 Actinoallomurus sp.
GCAACGACCCGGACCGCATGGAGCTGAAGAAGTACTGCCCGAACTGCCGCAAGCACCAGGCGCACCGCGAGACCCGCTGAGTCCTGCCGAGCCGCAGGCGCTTGGCCGGCCTTCGGGTAGGCACTGACCTTCACGGCCCGTCCCAGCACTCTGCCCGGGGCGGGCTGAACCACGTTCTGTTACCGTCGCCTCAAGGGCAACGCCCGCACTGGGACCTCGGCTCGAAGGGACGGGTTGGATGGCGCTGAACCGCGATTTCCTCGGACGGGCGTTCCCGCCGTCGGAGCCGTACGAGGTCTCCCGGGTGAAGATCAAGGAGTTCGCCGACGCGATCGGCGATCCGAACCCCGTGTACCGCGACGCCGGCGCCGCCAAGGCCGCCGGGTATCCCGATGTGATCGCGCCGCCCACCTTCCCGATCGTGATCTCGCTCACCGCCGGCTCCCTCACCGACCCCGAACTGGGTCTCAACTGGGCGATGGTGGTCCACGGCGAGCAGCGCTTCGAATACCAAAGGCCGCTGCACGCGGGCGACGTCGTGATCACCGAGGCGACCATCGGGGGCATTCGCTCGATCGGGCGTAACGAGCGGCTCGACATCCAGACCGTCATCAGGACCGTCGAGGGCGAGCACGTCTGCACCTCGCACAACGTCCTGATCGAGCGGGGGGTCTGACGATGACCGCCACGGTGAAGTACGACGAGGTCGAGGTCGGCCAGGAGCTTCCGGCGCGCACCTTTCCGGTCAAGCGCGTCGACCTGGTGAAGTACGCCGGCGCGTCCGGCGACTTCAACCCCATCCACTGGAACGAGAACTTCGCCACGTCCGTGGGACTGCCCAACGTCATCGCCCACGGGATGTTCACCATGGCCGAGGGCGGCCGCTACGTCACCGACTGGGCCGGTGACCCGGGAGCGGTGATCGAGTACGGCGTCCGGTTCTCCTCCATGGTCGTCGTCCCGGACGACGAGGGCGCCGAGATCGAGATCACCGGCAAGATCGAGGACAAGCTGGACGACAACGCCGTCGTGATCGCGCTGACCGCACGCTCGGCGGGTGAGAAGGTCCTCACCCGCGCCAAAGCCACGGTGCGTCTCGCCTGATGGCCGTTCTCTGCGAGCAGGTGAACCTCTCGGGCTACACCACGCTCCGGCTGGGCGGTCCGGCCCGACGTTTCGTCGAGGCCACGACCGACGACGAGCTGATCGGCGCCGTCCGCAAGGCCGGTGAGGCCGGCGAGGAGGTTCTCGTTCTGGGCGGCGGCAGCAACCTCGTCGTCGCCGACGAGGGGTTCCCCGGCACGGTCGTGCACGTCGCCACCCGCGGCATCACCGTGACACCGCGACCGTCCGGAGGACGGGTGCTGGTGCGCGCGCAGGCGGGGGAGGAGTGGGAGCCGTTCGTCGCGCGCTGCGTCGATGAGGGGCTCGCCGGCGTGGAGTGCCTATCCGGCATCCCCGGCCGCCTCGGCGCGACACCCATCCAGAACGTCGGCGCGTACGGCCAGGACGTCGCCGAGACGATCGCCGAGGTCCGGGCGTACGACCGCGAGCGGGGTGAGATCGTCACGCTCGACCACGCCGCCTGCCGGTTCAGCTATCGGGGCAGCGTCTTCAAGGGCTCCAGCCGCTACATCGTGCTGGAGGTGGCGTTCGCGCTGGAGCTCGCGGACCTGTCCACGCCGGTCCGCTACGCCGAGCTGGCCCGCAGCCTCGGTGTCCAGGCGGGCGAGCGCGTCCCTCTCAAGGACGCCCGCGAGGCCGTGCTCGCGCTGCGACGCCGCAAGGGCATGGTGCTGGACGCCGCCGACCCCGACACCCGCAGCGCCGGGTCGTTCTTCACCAACCCGATCCTCGACGCCGACCAGCTTGCCGACCTGGAGAAACGGGTGGCCGACCGGCTCGGCCCGGATGCCGCGTTCCCGCGTTACCCCGAGGCCGACGGGCACGTGAAGACCTCAGCCGCGTGGCTGATCGACAAGGCCGGCTTCGCCAAGGGTCACGCCCGCGGGCCGGTCCGCATCTCGACCAAGCACACCCTTGCCCTCACCAACCCCGACGGCGCCCGTACGGCGGACCTCCTGGCACTGGCCCGGGAAGTACGCGACGGCGTCCGCGAGGCGTTCGGCGTGACCATGGTCAACGAGCCCGTCTTCGTCGGCGTCCGCCTCTAACCCTGGGAATCCCGGCCTGACGGCCGATGTTTCACAGGTCATGCCGATCCGGGGTTTGAACCACGCGGTCCTGTTCGTACGCGACGCGCAGCGTAGCGCCGCCTTCTACCGTGACGTGCTGGGCTTCCGTGAGGTCGCCGCCATGCCGAACGCCGTCTTCCTGCGGGCACCGGAGTCCGACAACGACCACGACCTCGGCGTCTTCGGCATCGGGGACGACGCGCAGGCGTCGCCGGCCGGACGGTCCGCGGTCGGCCTCTACCACCTGGCCTGGGAGGTCCCGACCCTGGCCGATCTGGCCGACCACCGTACGCGCCTGGCCGAGGCCGGCGCGCTGGTCGGGGCGAGCGACCACGGCACCACCAAGGCCCTGTACGCCAAGGACCCCGACGGCCTGGAGTTCGAGGTCTCCTGGCTCGTGCCGCACGACCTCATCGGCGACGGCATGGACGTGAGCACGCTCCCGCTCGACCTGGACGCCGAGATCGAGCGTTACGGCGCCGACCGGGTCGGCGCGCTCAGCCGGGTGCCGGGAACAGCACGTGCGTGAAGTCGTCGACGCGGGTGCCGCCGGTGCCCTCGAAGCGTGAGCGCTGTATCCCCTCGCGGACGAAGCCGGCCTTTTCCAGCACCCGCTGGGACGCCACGTTGTCCGGAGCCGTGCCCGCCACGAGCCGCCTTACCCCGACCTCGAATGCCCAGGCGCTGAGGAGTCGCACCGCGCGACTGGTGACGCCGCGCCCGCGGAACCCCGGCAGCGTGCTGTAGCCGATCATGGCCTGGCGGCTGAACGCCTCGTAGAACAGGCCGATGTCGCCGGCGAACTCATCGTTCACCCGGATGGTCAGGTCGGCGCGCTGCCCGGCCAGCCATTCGCTCGCGGCGGCCAGGCACCGCAGTTCGAGCTCCGGGCGGGTGTGCACGTGCGGGCGGAGCGCACGAGCCTGTACTTCGGGCAGGTTGAGCAGCGTGAGCAGGTCGTCGGTGTCGCCGGTGCACAACGGCCGTACGGATACCTCGGCGTCGCGCAACTCGCCGTCCGGCAGGTCGGGCAGCGGCCGCGGAGCCGGTCCCGGCGGGTCGCCCGGCAGCCATGACCACACCACGTCCTCACGTCGCACACCGCGGCGTATCGCCTCGCGGGTGAAGCCGGCGTTCAGCGCGACGCGCTGGGAGACCGTGTCGGGCATCTCGGTGACCAGCTCGACCCGCTCAGCGGCCTCGCCGCACAGCGCACGCACGGCCGCGGTCGCCACGCCCCTGCGGCGCTCCTCTGGCATCACCCAGAAGGTCAGCTCCGAAGCGCCGGGCCGTACGCCGGCCAGCGCGAGGCCGCCGACCAGCCGGTCGCCGTCGAGGACCGCGTGAGTGGCGTCCAGGTGCGGCGCCAGCAGGGTGGCCTGGGCGGGGGTCGGGGTGATGAGGCGCATGGCGCCCGATGATGTCATCGACCGGACAAAGCCGTCATTCGACTTTTCCCGGGGGCGTGCGCAGCCACGCGTCGACGTCGCCCAGCAGCCGCTTCTGCAGGTCGGCCGGGGCCGAGGAGCCACGGATCGAAGTCCGCGCCAGCTCCGCCAGCTCCGCGTCGGTGAAGCCGTGGACGTCCCGTGCCAGTTCGTACTGCCGGGCCAGCCGTGAGCCGAACAGGAGCGGGTCGTCGGCCCCCAGCGCGATCGGCACCCCCGCCTCGAAGATCCGCCGGAGCGGGACGTCCTCCGGCGTCGCGAAGACCCCCAGACCGACGTTGGAGGCCGGGCAGACCTCCAGCGTCACGCCGCGCGCGGCGAGGGTGTCCAGCAGCGCCGGATCGTCGGCCGCGCGGACCCCGTGCCCGATCCGGTCGGCGCCCAGCGCGTCCAGGCAGGCGCGCACGCTGGCGGGGCCGAGCAGCTCGCCGCCGTGCGGAGTCGACAGCAGGCCGCCCCGCTTGGCGATGCGGAACGCCGCGTCGAAGTCATAGGCGCGCCCCCGACGCTCGTCGTTGGACAGGCCGAAGCCCACGACGCCGCGTCCGGCGTACTGGACCGCGAGCCGGGCCAGCGTCCGGGCGTCCAGAGGATGCCGGGTGCGGTTCGCCGCGATGATCACCCCGATCCCCACGCCGGCGGCGTCCGACGCCTCGTGTGCCGCGTCCATCACCAGCTCGGTGAATGCCGTCAGCCCCCCGAACCGCGCGGCGTACCCGCTCGGGTCCACCTGGATCTCCAGCCAGCCGGAGCCCTCCGAGGCCTCGTCCTCGGCGGTCTCACGGACCAGCCGGCGTACGTCCTGCTCGTCGCGGAGCACCGAACGGGCGATGTCGTAGAGCCGCTGGAACCGGAACCAGCCGCGTTCGTCGGTCGCGCGCAGGCGGGGCGGCCACTCGTCGGCGAGTGCTTCAGGCAGGTGCACGCGGTGCCGGCGAGCCAGCTCGACGAGCGTCGTGTGACGCATCGAGCCGGTGAAGTGCACGTGCAGGTGGGTCTTGGGCAGCGCGGGAATCGGACGGGCCTCCATGTGGAGATATTGCCGCACACCCGTCCGGCCGCATGCGACCTCCCCCGAAGACCGCCCGTCCGGGCCATGCCATCGGCGTCTGAAAAAAGTTTTGAGGAGGCGTGCAACCCCCCATGAGGTTCACGCGTATATGAGGGGCGCGAGAGACCAACCAGGCTGAAAGGGCAAATACGAATGAAGACGCTCAAGGTAGCTCTGCTGGTGACCACGGCGGCCGGCGCGGTCGCCGCAGGTGGTGTGACCTACGCGACCGTTGGCAACAGCAGCCCCGCCCCGAGCGCGCCTGCCGTCCAGGACGTGGCCAAGCAGGCCGGGTCCGCGGTCAAGGCGCCCGCCGCGCCGGCCGTCCCCTCGGTGCCGACCTGCCTGCCCAACCTGCCGAAGGGTGCGGAGCTCGACGCGGCCAAGGCCAAGATCAAGAGCCAGATCGACGCGCTGGCCGCCAAGGCCCCGCAGACCCCGGTCACCCTGCCGGCGACCCCGGGCCACCTGCCCAAGGTCATCCCGGCCGGCGAGCTGGCCAAGCTGCCGGTGAGCAAGCTGCCCACCTGCACGGCCGGCGCCGAGAGCGCGCCCGTCACCACGCCGAAGGTGCCCGGCAAGCCGGCCCTGCCGCTGCCGACCGGCGCCTCCTGCGACAAGGTGCCCGCCGTGATCAAGAACGAGCAGGCGCAGGCCAAGGAGTACACGCTGCCGAACGGCATGCAGGTCGCCGCGAGCCACGCGCACAGGGTCGTCATCCAGAGCCGCGCGGCGTGCGTCTACAGCCAGGAGTTCGTCGGCGCGCTCCGCCAGAAGGTCACGGTGGACCGCATCACGACCCCGCCGCAGGTCACGCTGCAGGAGCTCGCGACCGGCCTCAAGATGCCCGGTGACTTCGTCTCGGTCAACGGTGTCGAGACCTGGCGTACGCCGACCCATGACGGCATGCTGTGGTACTCCGACAAGGGCTACGCCATCCGTGTCACGGGTAACAACTCGGCGGCCGACGCGCTGCTGCCGGCGATCGCGTCCCAGCTGCGTAAGTAAGCACGGCGCGGGTGGCCCCGGCGCGGAGGGCCACCCGCGACCGGTTTGCATTCGATCTGGCGTTCACTCGGACGGAGCACATTGGCACGTCGAGACGACGAGTCATTCGTCAAGTTCGTGACGGAACGGGGCACCGCGTTGCTCCGTACAGCGAACCTGCTGTGCGGAGCTCGCTCCGATGCGGAGGACATTCTGCAGACGGCCCTGGAAAAGGCCTACCGGCACTGGGGAAAGATCAGTGCCGAGTCCAATCCAGAGCCGTACGTTCGCCGGATTCTCGTCAACCTCACGGTCAGCAGGGCGCGACGGTGGCGGGTTCTGCGTGAGGTGCACATGTCGAGCCCGCCGGAGGTGCCGTCGGCGTCAGAGACGTCGACGGTCGAGCTCCGCGGGGTGCTGCTCGACGAGTTGCGCAAGCTCGGCCCGCGTCAGCGGGCCGTGCTGGTCCTCCGCTACTGGGAGGACATGTCCGAGGCCGATACCGCGAAAATGCTCGGTTGTTCCGTCGGCACGGTCAAGAGTCAGGCCGCGCGAGGTCTCGCGCGGCTGCGTGAGCGGATGGGGTCATCCGCCCACACGGCATCGTCAAGGGGGTGAACCATGGATCTGGAGAATGAGCTTCGGCAGGCCATGGCGGAGCATGTCACGGAGATGTCCGCCCCGCGGACTCTCGCGGCGGACGCCAAGCGCCGCCATCATCGGACGGTGCGACGCCGTACGGCGTTCGCCGTCGGTGCGGCCGGCGTGGTCGCTGCGGTCGCCATGATTCCGGCGTATCAGTCCTTCCGCCCGCAGACTGTCGGTGCGGACGGTCCGGGGGGCCAGAAGCACCGTCAGCAGCCGACCGGCACGCTGCCGGTGTCGCCGGCACCCACCACACCGTCGCTTTCGAGCTCGCCGAGCGCCGGATCGAATGGTGCACACTCCTCGGGCAAGTCGAAGCGCTCGGCCAGCCCGCAGGGCTCCGGCTCGGCTGCCGTCAGGGCGTTGCTCGGGTACCGTCCGCCGGGCATCGATCCGGCGAAGACCTGCCAGACCGCGCACACCGGTGCGAAAGAGACGACGACCTGCCGCTGGGCCGGTTCCGGCGGGTGGGTCGAGGTGCGCCTCGTCCGCGACAGCGGGTTGAAGGTCCCATCCGACCTCGGACTGGCTCCGCCCATGTCCGAGCAGGTCCGGCTGCACGACCATTCCGCGCTGCGCAGCGTCGGCCCGGCGATCACCAGCCAGGTCATGTGGATCCAGCGCCACGGGCTCGGGGTCTGGGTCGGTGTCAGCCCGTCGCTGAACAGCAGCCTCATCCGGGTCGCGGAGAGTGTGAGCGTCTCCTGAGGGGTGCCGGGACGCACCGCCCTCCACCCCGGCGTCCCGGCACCTGCCCCTCATTCCTCAGAAGAGGCCGCCCCGTACGGGGCGGCCTCTTCGGCGATGGGTCCTCCGCGCTCAGTGGGCCTCGGAGAGCAGCTTGGCCACCCGGCCGACGCCCTCGGCCAGGTCCTCGTCGCCCAGGGCGTAGGACAGCCGGAAGTAACCGGGCGTGCCGAACGCCTCCCCGGGCACGAGGGCGACCTCGGCCTCCTCCAGGATCAGTGCCGCGAGCTCCACGGAGGTCTGCGGCCGCTTGCCGCGGATCTCCTTGCCCAGCAGGTTCTTCACCGACGGATAGGCGTAGAAGGCGCCCTCGGGCTCCGGGCACAGCACCCCGGGGATGTCGTTCAGCAGGCGGACCATGGTCTGCCGGCGCCGGTCGAAGGCCGCGCGCATCCGCGCGACGGCCGACAGGTCACCGCTCACCGCCGCCAGCGCCGCCGCCTGTGAGACGTTCGCGACGTTGGACGTCGCGTGCGACTGAAGGTTCGTCGCGGCCTTGACGACGTCCTTCGGGCCGATCATCCAGCCCACGCGCCAGCCGGTCATGGCGTAGGTCTTGGCCACTCCGTTGAGGACGAGTGTGCGGTCGGCCAACTCCGGCACGACCACGGGCATGGAGGAGAACTCCGCGTCGCCGTAGACCAGGTGCTCGTAGATCTCGTCCGTGACGACCCACAGGTCGTGCTCGGCCGCCCAGCGGCCGATCTCGGCGACCTGCTCGCGGCCGTAGACGGCTCCCGTCGGGTTGGACGGAGAGACGAACAGCAGGACCTTCGTACGGTCGGTGCGGGCGGCCTCGAGCTGCTCCACCGAGACGAGGTAACCGGTGGTCTCGTCGGCGACCACGTCGACCGGGACACCTCCGGCCAGCTTGATCGACTCGGGGTATGTCGTCCAGTACGGCGTCGGGACCAGCACCTCGTCGCCCGGGTCGAGCAGCGCCGCGAACCCTTCGTACACCGCCTGCTTACCGCCGTTGGTGATGAGCACCTGCGACGCCTCGACCTCGAAGCCGGAATCGCGCAGGGTCTTTTCCGCCACCGCGGCCTTGAGCTCAGGCAGCCCGCCGGCCGGCGTGTACTTGTGGAAACGGGGCGTACGGCACGCCTCAACGGCGGCCTCGACGATGTAGTCCGGAGTCGGGAAGTCCGGCTCGCCGGCGCCGAATCCGATGACCGGGCGTCCCGCGGCCTTCAGCGCCTTTGCCTTGGCGTCCACGGCCAGCGTCGCGGACTCGGAGATCGCGGCGATCCGGGCGGAGATTCGAGTGCTCATGGCTCCATCGTCGCAGACCGCATGCCGAGATCTCAGCCGGATATAGGCTGAGCCGGGGCCGAACCGGGCGTGCCTGTGGCGTTTGGTTCGACGCGGGGGTGGTTTGACACGTAGACTGCAGCACTTAGTGACGTCGCGCAGGGCTCACGCACGCCTGAAGCGACGACACGCGAAGGGCAGTAGCTCAATTGGCCAGAGTCCCGGTCTCCAAAACCGGTGGTTGGGGGTTCGAGTCCCTCCTGCCCTGCGGATTGCGGTTCGCGTACACATGAAGACGTAGACATGAAGGCGTGTAGATGAAGTACGCGGACGTAGTGATGCTCGCGCCCACAGCGGAGTTTGCGACACGACCGACGAGGGGATGCGTCGACATCGATGGCGACTGACACGCGCGGCGACGCCGCGACTCAGGACAAGGGGAAGCCCGGCAAGAAGCGGACCTCGCCTCTCCTGTTCTACCGCCAGGTAGTCGCTGAGCTTCGCAAGGTCATCTGGCCGACGCGCCATGAGCTTGTCACGTACACGACCGTCTCGCTGGTCTTTGTGATCATCGTGCTGGCGATCGTGTTCGGTCTCGACAACCTGTTCTCCTGGCTGACGCTGAAGCTGTTCGGCTGATCGCGCGTCGAATCCCGCTGGCCACAACCCACGAACGAGAGAAAGAGTGATCGTGTCCGAGTCCCCAGAGCTCCACGACGAGGCCGTCAAGGAGGCCGAGTCTGTGGAGACGGCGGCTACGACCGAGGCTGACGAGGCTGACGAGGTCGCCGCGGAGTCCACCGAGGCGCCGGAAGGCGTGTCGGCCGAGGACGCCGCCGATGAGACGCCCGAGGAGGCGGCGGACGAGGCTCCCGAGGAGGAGCCGTCCGACCCCTACGGCGATTTCATGACCCAGCTACGGCTCCTGCCGGGCGAGTGGTACGTCGTTCACTCCTACGCGGGGTATGAGAACCGCGTCAAGACCAACATCGAGCAGCGCACCCAGTCACTCAACATGGAGGACTTCATCTTCCAGGTCGAGGTGCCGCAGCACGAGGTCACCGAGGTCAAGGGCGGCAAGCGGCAGAAGGTCAGCGAAAAGGTCCTGCCGGGCTACATCCTGGTGCGGATGGACCTCACCGACGAGTCCTGGGCCGCCGTGCGCAACACGCCCGGCGTGACGGGCTTCGTGGGACTTTCCAACACGCCGTCGCCGTTGCACCTCAGTGAGGTCGCCACCCTGCTGGCGCCCGAGCCGGAGGAGCAGGCCAAGGCCAAGGAGACCGCCAAGGCCGCGGCCACCGTTGACTTCGAGGTCGGCGAGTCCGTCACCGTCATGGACGGCCCGTTCGCCACGCTGCCCGCGACGGTCAACGAGATCAACGCCGAGGCGCAGAAGCTCAAGGTGCTCGTCTCGATCTTCGGTCGCGAGACCCCGGTCGAGCTGTCGTTCAACCAGGTCTCCAAGATCTAAGACGTCCCCGCGAGAGCGGGGAGCCAGTGGTCCCAACGCGGCGGTCGACGTTCCAGCCGCCGCGTTGCCCGTGTCATGCGGGAGTCGGGGCCAAAGCCATACAGGAACGAAGGGGTGAGGCATGCCTCCCAGGAAGAAGAAGCTCGCCGCGGTCGTCAAGGTCCAGCTGAACGCCGGAGCGGCGACGCCGGCGCCGCCCGTGGGTACCGCGCTCGGTCCGCACGGCGTCAACATCATGGACTTCTGCAAGCAGTACAACGCTGCCACGGAGTCCCAGCGCGGCAACGTCATCCCCGTAGAGATCAGCATCTACGAGGACCGTTCGTTCACGTTCATCACCAAGACCCCGCCGGCCGCCCAGCTCATCAAGAAGGCCGCCGGTGTGGACAGGGGCAGCGGCGAGCCGCACAAGAACAAGGTCGGCAGCATCACCCGCGACCAGCTGCGGGACATCGCCCAGACCAAGATGCCAGACCTCAACGCCGGCTCCATCGAGCAGGCCGAGAAGATCATCGCCGGCACCGCCCGTTCCATGGGCATCAACGTCGCCGGCTGATTCCGTTCCCCGTGGGAGGGCCATGCGCGGCCCGCACCACGCACTCCACCAGGGAGACGCACATGAAGCGCAGCAAGGCATACCGCGACGCGGACTCGAAGATCGACAAGGCTGCTCTCTACAGCCCGGCCGAGGCCGTGAAGCTGGCGAAGCAGACCTCACCCACCAAGTTCGACGCGACCGTCGAGGTCGGGTTCCGTCTCGGCGTGGACCCGCGCAAGGCGGACCAGATGGTCCGTGGCACGGTCAACCTGCCGCACGGCACCGGTAAGACGGCGCGCGTGCTGGTCATCGCCGGTGGCGCTAAGGCCGACGAGGCCCGCGAGGCCTGTGCCGACTTCGTCGGTACCGACGACATGATCGAGCGGATCCAGGGCGGTTTCCTGGACTTCGACGCGGTCGTCGCCACCCCGGACATGATGGGCAAGGTCGGCCGGCTGGGCCGCGTGCTCGGCCCGCGTGGTCTCATGCCGAACCCCAAGACCGGCACCGTCACGACCGACGTGGCCAAGGCGGTGTCCGAGATCAAGGGCGGCAAGATCGAGTTCCGGGTCGACCGGCACGGCAACCTCCACTTCATCATCGGCAAGGCGTCCTTCGGCGAGCAGCAGCTCGTGGAGAACTACGCCGCTGCGCTGGACGAGATCATGCGGCTCAAGCCGTCGGCGGCCAAGGGGCGCTACATCAGGAAGGGGACCCTGAGCACCACGATGGGCCCCGGTATCCCTCTTGACCCGAACATGACCCGCAACCTCACCGCGGAGTTCGAAGGCTCCTCGGCCGGCTGAGGCGGCACCGATCAGTAGCAAAGGGGCGTCTCCCACCCGGGAGGCGCCCCTTTCGCCATCCCGCGGTCGGCCTCTTGTACGACTTGCGGTGCAGTCGAGGACAGAGCATTTGGTCCCTGTGGGGGATGTTCTACGGACCGTTGGGGACAAGACTCGTGATTAGCCGGATATAGAGCAGTTCACGGATCGTGATCCGCGACCGGTAGCCATACGCGAGACGCAGGAGGAATCAATGGTTCGTCGATACGCCGTGGGCACCGCGGCGGGAGCCGTACTCATCGTTTCCCTGGCCGGATGTCAGGGCGACACGGGGGATGGCGGAAAGAGCGGCGCCCAGGTTCCAGCCGCGCAGGCCATCGCCCTGGCATCGCAGAAGACCGCCACCGTCGACTCGTACAAGGTCGCCGTCACGGCGAGCGGCACCGGCCAGGCGGCGGCAAAGCTCCACGGGACCATCCAGATCCGGCTCAAGCCGGATGTCGCGGCCACCGGCACGCTCGACCAGGCCAGTGTGCGGGGCCAGTCGGTGCCGGGGGGTGAGCGCGCGATCCTGCTCGGCGACAACTTCTACGCCAAGGTGCCGCAGCAGCTGTCCCAGTTCACCGGCGGCAAGCCCTGGGTGCGGTTCTCCGTCTCCCAGGCCGGCCAGCAGGCCGGTGTCAACCTCGACAGCGTGGTCAAACGGGCGAACCCGGCCGAGCAGACGA
The DNA here is from genome assembly GCA_025964685.1 of Actinoallomurus sp. Lineage (GTDB taxonomy): Bacteria > Actinomycetota > Actinomycetes > Streptosporangiales > Streptosporangiaceae > Actinoallomurus. Next base: position 11,853 of record JAOPYG010000299.1, read on the forward strand.
AGATCTTCACCGGGTCCACGGACGCGCACAAGGTCGGCACCGAAAGCGTCGACGGCGTGAAGACCACTCACTATGCGGGCACGCTCACCCCCGAGCAGGCCGGCAAGCTCGAACCGCAGGCGCAGAAGGCGTTCAAGGACTTCTACCAGCGGTCCGGCTCCAACAAGGTGACGTTCGACCTGTGGGTGGGCAAGGACAGCCTGCCGCGCAAGCTCGTCACCAAGGTCGCGGCGGACAAGGGCACGGCGTCTTCGACCATGGTGTTCAGCGACTACAACAAGTCATTCTCGGTGAGTGCGCCGCCGGCGAGTGAAGTGGCCGACGGTAGCCAGCTCGCGAACAAATTCGGTACTCAGGCGCACTGAATCGCGCTCTGAACAGCCGTTTCTCTCGCGAAACCCAGCGTCCCGTGACTTATGTCACGGGACGCTCTGTTTGAAGGCTCATTGTCTAGGTATTGAAGGGGGACGCTGAAAGACCCCGCAAACAAAACAGCGGTGGTTCGTCAACTTTGGGAGGAAACTCGCGATGACAGCAAGGGCCAGTCGCTATGTGGCAGGCGCAGCCGCCGGGCTGGCGCTGACGGTGTCCCTCACGGGTTGCCGGGCGGACGCCGGGGCGGGCAAGGCTTCCGGAGGGGACAAGCCGGCGGGGGGTACGCAGCTCACCGCGGCCCAGGAGGCTCTGGCGAAGGCGTCGAAGAAGACGGCCGACCTGAAGTCCTTCCGCGCGACGCTCACCACGTCCACCGTCGTGTCCGGCAAGAAGACCGACCTGACGGGCAACCTGGCGTTCCGGCTCAAGCCCACGCCGGCCATGAAGCTCGACGTGCCCCCCATCAAGACGGCGGGCAAGACGATGGACGGCTTCCAGGAGGTGTTCGCCGGCGACACCATCTACCTGAAGGTGCCGGCCCTCGCCAAGCAGGCCGGCAAGCCGTGGGTGGGCTTCTCCACCACGGACCTGAGCAAGGCCACCGGCATCGACGTGCAGAGCATGCAGAACCAGGGCCAGCAGGCCAACCCCGCGCTCAACGCCAAGATGCTCACCGCCTCCAAGGACGTGCACGCGGTCGGCAAGGAGACGGTCGCGGGCGTGCGTACCACCCATTACCAGGGCACGTTCTCCCTCGCCGACGCACTGAACAAGCTGGACACGACCGAGCGCGCCGAGGCGCAGAAGATCTTCGGGCAGCTCGGCCTGGACAAGCTGAACTTCAACATGTGGGTCGACGGGCAGCAGCTGCCCCGCAAGCTGGCGCTGGCCACGGCGCCGGGGTCGAAGCTGGCGCTCGACATCGCCATGAAGTACCTCGCCTTCGACGCGCCGGTCTCGATCAAGGCGCCGGCGAAGAGTCAGGTGGCGGACGGCACCAAGCTCGCCAACAAGGTCAAGGACGGCGGCTCGAACGTCTCCGGCTGATGCCGCCCGAGGACGCGGCCGTCCGGAGCTCCGGGCGGCCGCGTGCTGTCTCCGAACAGCGTCGATTTGGAGTACGCCTCAAGGACGCGTACTCTTTTGTCTGCCGAAGACCGCCGGTCGTCACCCGCATGGGTGACCGAAGGTCCCGCATAGCGGGTGGCCAGCGCAGGTGATGACGAGAGCATGCCGACGTGTCCCGTTGCGCGTCCGCCAGCCCCGTGCGCCTGCGCCGGGGCTTTCCTGTTTTTTCGGGCCTTCCACACCGGCGTACATCTGGAAGGAGGCCCATGGCGAGGGCGGACAAGGCGGCAGCGGTCGCCGAGCTCAAGAATGCGTTCGAGAGCTCGAGCGGTGCCATGCTGACCGAGTACCGCGGGCTTACCGTGGCGCAGCTCAGTGAGTTGCGTCGCTCCCTCGGTGACAACGCACGGTTCGCCGTGGTGAAGAACACGCTTACCAAGATCGCGGCTCGCGAGGCCGGGGTCGCCGAGGAACTCGGGCAGCTGCTCCAGGGGCCCTCAGCGATCGCGTTCGTTCGCGGCGACGTGGTCGAGGCCGCCAAGGGCCTGCGTGACTTCGCCAAGGCCAACCCGGATCTGGTGATCAAGGGTGGTGTCGTCGACGGCAAGCCGATGACGCCCGACGAGATCACCACGCTCGCCTCCCTCGAGTCGCGCGAGGTCCTCCTCGCGAAGCTCGCGGGCGCGATGAAGGCGTCGATGGGCAATGCCGCCGCCGTCTTCAATGCCCTGCCGGTCAAGGCCGCCCAGTTGGCCGAGGCTCTGCGGGTCAAGCGCGAGAGCGAGGGTGAGGCGCCGGCTGAGGCGCCTGCCGAAGCGTCCGACGAGGGTTGATCCCGCGGTCGTAACAGACCTTTTTTGTACGTGGCCCGAAGCACTGGGCCGACAGGACGAGGAACAGGACACATCATGGCGAAGCTCAGCACCGACGAGCTGCTCGACACTTTCAAGGAGATGACCCTCCTCGAGCTGTCGGAGTTCGTTAAGCAGTTCGAAGAGACCTTTGACGTCAAGGCCGCCGCGCCGGTCGCGGTCGCCGCTGCGGGCGGCGGCGGCGCCGCTGCCGCCGAGGCGCCCGAGGAGCAGGACGAGTTCGACGTCATCCTCGAGGGTGCCGGCGACAAGAAGATCCAGGTCATCAAGGAGGTGCGCGCCCTCACGAGCCTGGGCCTCAAGGAGGCCAAGGACCTGGTCGACGGCGCGCCCAAGCCGCTGTTGGAGAAGGTGGCCAAGGAGGCCGCCGGCGAGGCCAAGGCCAAGCTCGAGGCCGCCGGCGCCACCGTCACCGT
>JAOPYG010000350.1 GCA_025964685.1 Actinoallomurus sp.
TGAGGTAGCCGAGCGTCGTCAGGCCGCCCTTGGCGTACACCCAGCCGTGCATCAGGCCGCCGAACCAGGCGCCGTGCTGGTCGTCCCAGCTGTGTGACGTACCGCCGTACCCCTGCGCGCCGACCTCCGAACTGGGCGGCCGGTGGCCGGCCGGGTAGGCCGACACGGCGGCCGCGCTCAGGTGCCACGGGTACTGAGTGGTCTTGACCGGGGTGCCAGGTGGTGTCGTCGGCTGCTGGAAGACCGACAGCCCGCCGGGCAGGGTAATGGTCGAGCGGTCGCCGAAGCCGCGGACACCCTTGAGGGAACCGAAGTAGTGGTCGAAGCTGCGGTTCTCCTGCATCAGGATCACCACATGCTCGACATCGCGGATGTCTCCGTGCCGATGACGCTTCACCGACGGCTTGGGGGAAGCTTGCGCGTCGCCGGCAGGCAGTGCCGCACCGGCCACTCCGGCCCCGGTGACCGCTGCGGCTGCGCCGAGGAAACCCCTACGAGAAATATCAGACATGTACAAACCTCCCGTAACTGCCCATATCTAGGCAGGCCGCACGAAAGGTATGGTCGCAAAGCCCTCTTTGGGCCAAATCGGACTGAACGGTGGCCGAAGCGACCAAAAACGGTCTCAGCGAATGGCGGCCGTTGCCCGCGGCTCTCGCGTCGCGACGGACCGTGTACCGGCATCGCGCGGTGGGACGCTCTGTGCGGCAGGCCGGCTTCGAGATGCTGCCCGAGCTCGGGGCTCGCTGTCAGCTTGGGAATTGGCTACTGACCTTCCCCCTCTGAGGTCCTCGAGTGACCGTGAGGCCCCGTGAGCCACGCTGGTCGCCGTCCGTTCTGGACGCCGCCGTAGCCGTTACGTTCGGCCGCATCCTCGGCGGGCTCGACCAGGGCGTGCCGAATTCGGCCGGACGCCGACCACGACGGCGGCAACGCTGCTGACGAGCGGCTAGTGATGACCCCCCGGCACCCGCCCACGCGGCCTGCATCCATGTTTAAGGAATTCTTAATCCTTTTCCTGGAGGAGCCTCAGCGCGACTCGTGACGCTCGGTGTAGCCCATCGAACGGAAAGAGTGGTGCTCCATGTTTTCCCGCAAGCTCACCATGTTCGCCGCTGCTGGCGCCGCGGCCCGTCCCAGGGTACGGCGGTTGCTGTCGAACAGCAGAAGTGGATGGATCGTGGCCGCTGCGCTGATGTGTGCGGTGATCGGACTTTCCGTCGGTCTCGCCACGTCGCCGCCGGCAACAGCCATGTCCCCCTCGGCGACAGCCACGCCCCCCTCGGCGACAGCAGCGCAGCCCGGGCCTGGCAGCGGCTCCGCCGGCGGTTTCGGATCCGGCGGCGCGGGATCCAACGCTCGGTCTGGACCGGCCCCCGGGGGAGCATCCGGCACGGTCGCCAGCGTGTCCGCGTCGAGCTTCACAATGCAGACATCAGGGAATCAGAACGTGACCGTAAAGGAGGCGTCCACTACGAAATACCAGAACGGCGCGAGCTCGACCTCGGCGAGTGCCATTAAAAGAGGCGACCGCGTCCTCGTACTTGGGACGACCGGCGGAACGACCATCACGGCCACGCAGGTCGTCGTGCAACCGGATCAGGTCGGTCAGATCCCGACGAACTACAAAGAGGGGTCAGGGACGATCGTCAGCGGAACGACAGCGAACAAGGCGACGGAAGCCGCGCTGGCCGCCTACCCGGAGGGCGTCGTCGACCGTGTTGTGCAGCTGAGCAACGGCGAGTACGAGGTCCACAACGTCGGCGTCAAATGGCCGCACCATATCTTCGTCAACCAGGACTTCAAGGTCGTCGGCGCCGATTCGAAGTTGCCAACGGGGTAGGGCATACATCAGCTCGGACGGCTCTTCGAAGCAGGCCAGGGACGTTGCACGATCAGCAGGCGTGGACCTCCGGTCCCCGACACCGAACCGGCGAACCCTGCATCTTCGATCACCTCCGACCGCGACGGCACTTCCGCGCAAGCTGATCAACGCCCACAACCACCCGAAGGAGGGGCCTTTCAGCCCGTTTGCGGGTGCGGTCGTCGAGCGTTCGGTGCGACCGAGCGTCGAGCCGTCGCGGGTCAGTGGGAGAAGCGGCTGATCAGGAGGGCGAGCCGTTTCTCGTGGTCCGGGCGGCGGAGCCGGCCGTTGCGCATGAGCGTGAGTAGCCCGTGCAGGCCGCTCCAGAACGTCTCGGTGAGCACGTCGACGTTGTCGTCTCCGGCGATCGGGCGCATGGTCTCGCGCAACTCGCCGAACCCCTCCTGGAGGGCGGGCGGAACCTGCGGGGTGGCGAACGGCAGGTCGACGGCGTGCGTGAACATCGCGTCGTACAGCGCGGGTCGCCGCTCGGCGAACGCGGCGTACGCCGAGCCGACCGCGGCGAGCGCCTGCCGCGGGTCGGCGGCCGACGTGCGGGCCGCGCGCAGCTCGGCGGCGAGGTCGGCGAAGCCCTCCACCGCGACCGCCGCCATGATGGCGTCTTTGCCCTTGAAGTGGCTGTAGAGGACAGGCTGGCTGTACTCGATCTCGGTGGCAAGCCGGCGCGTGGTCACGGCGTCCCAGCCTTCGGACTCGGCCAGCTCCCTGGCCGCCTTGACGATCAATCGCTCGCGCTCTGCCTGCTCGCGCTCCCGGCGCGCCTGAATCGACATGACCTTAATCTAGCATCGCTAGAAGGCCTGTCGACGATCTGCTAGTGTCAATCTCGTTCCTAGCGCTGCTAGCAATCGGAGATCGTCATGCTCACGCCAATCGCCTACGGGCTCGCCATCGTCCTCAGCGGCTTCGTCCTGTTCATCGGGGTCCGGTTCCTTCTGGCGCCCCAGGCCTCGGCGGCCGGCTACGGCGTTCCGGCCAAGGAAGACGGAGACGTGGCCTACCTGACCATCAAGGGGCTGCGCGACGCCACCTTCGGAGTCCTCGGGCTCGCCCTGATCGCGTTCGCCGACGCCCACGCGGTGGGCTGGTACATGCTGGTCGTGGCGATCGCGCCGCTCGGCGACACCCTCATCGTCCTGCGCCACGACGGCCCGAAGGCCACGGCCTTCGGCATCCACTTCGCCACCGCCGTGGTCGTGCTCATCAGCGCCGCCCTGCTGTTCGCCCTCTGAGACCACCCCCGAAACCGAACCGGCCGCGCTCACGCGAGGAGCCGCCCTATGTCCCTGATCAGGCCAGATTTCGACGAGTCCGTCATCGTCCGCTCCGCCGAGGCCGAGGTGATCGGCCAGGCCCCCATCACCGTCCGGCGTGCTGGCCGACAGCAGCTCGACCGGTGGCGCCCGTAGCCCCGTCCCTGAAAAGGAGTCACTATGACCGTGGAACTGAATCACACCATCGTCCCCGCCCGTGACCCGCAAGCCTCGGCGCAGTTCCTGGCCGAAATCCTCGGCCTGAGTGTCGATCCGCCGGTGGCGCACTTCACGCCGGTCACGCTGGCCAACCAGGTCAGCCTCGACTACGACCAACTGGACGACTTTGAGGCACACCACTACGCGTTCATGGTCAGCGAGCAGGAGTTCGACGCCGCCCTCGCCCGCATCCAGCACGGCGGAATCACCCACTACGGCGATCCCGCATGCCAAGAGATTGGGCAGATCTATCACAGTAAGCGCACCAAAGGCCGCAGGGGCACTTACTTCCACGACCCCGACGGACATCTCATGGAAATCCTCACCCCGGGCGGCGCCGGGTCATGAGGCCGATGGCGGCCCAGCGGATCACGGCTTCGCTGGTGGCGGGACCGCGTTCGTAATCGCGGGCGAGGCGGCGATACGCGGTCAGCCACGCCAGCGTCCGTTCCACCACCCATCTGCAGGGCAGCACCGCGAAGCCGTTCTGGTCTGCGGGTTTACGGACGACGCTGACGGTCGTACCCAGGGTCTGGGCGGCCCAGCCGACCAGACGTCCGGCAAAGCCGGCATCGGCGAAGACGAACCGACAGGCCGGCGCGGTCAGATACGCCCCGAGTAAGGCGATCCTGGCGCCCTGCCCGGCGGTAGGCGACCTGCCGTCCGCCAAGGCCCACGCTCCCTCGAATACCGGTAACAAGACCCTTCTCAAACACGACTCAGAGCTGAAAACGCCTAAGTCACGACGGACGCTTGTGCTAACTCCCGAGATCCTGGCAAGGCTCCGGCTGTAGCGCACTCGGCAGGGTGAGGCCAGGATCGAGTGCATCCGCGAGCTTGTGCGCCGACGACACCTGGTGACTGCTGAAGGTGCCCTTCATCCGCAGTTCGGCTGCCAGCGCGTAGCCTCTGCACACGCCGATCGCGCTCTGGGAGGGATCTCGGTGGCTGACGCCGATGATGTGCGCCGGTTGGCGCTCGCTCTGCCTCACGTGGCGGAGATTGACAGCGACGGCTTGGACTTCCGGGTGGCCGGCAAAGGGTTCGTCTGGTCCTATCCCGAGCGCACGCCGGGGAAACCGCGCCTGATCCGAACCGATATCGCGGTGCTTTTCGTCGGCGACGAGGCCGAAAAGCAGGCTCTCCTACTCGGTGAGCCCGACCTCTTCTTCACCACGCCCGGCTACGACGGCTTGCCCCTGGTGATGCTGCGCCTGGCAGAGGTGAAGGTCGAACGTCTGAGGGAACTCCTGACCGACGCGTGGCGGATGCGCGTGCCGGACGCGCTCCTCAGCGACCTCGACGAGGCCGGCGAGGCTCGCGGTGAGCTCCTGCGCCATCGGGAAGACCTCGAAGGGGAGCCATGAGCGGATGACGTGGCTCATGGGCGGCTTGCCGGCCCGCGCATGTGAGAGCCGCGCCCAATCTCCAGGTCAGATGTCGTCGGTCGCCTCGTCCATCGCGTTCATGGCCTCGCGCAGCCGTTCCACCGCGGCAAGACTCGCCACGTCGATGACCGGGCTCTCATCGCTGTCGATGGCGTCCGGGCTTGGCCAGTCATAGGTCTCCAGCACCATCATCGCCGCATCCTGCAGATACTCGTTCGGCGCATCGGCATCCAGCAGACTCGCCAGATGCCGGACCGGGTCTCGCAGGGACGCGACCTCGGGCAGCACATCCTGGGCCGGCAAGTGATGATGCATCGCCTGAATCAGACGCGCCACATCCGCGCGAAACGCGTCCTCCCGCTCACGGCGCAACTCGCTGTACACGCCTCCACCCCAATCGACACCCGCTACCGCGCCTCCGAGATCGGCCTGGTTCTCCTCCCGCTGGACCAAGCGGGTCAGAGGTACCGGCCCGGCCAGGCGCCGTCCGTCTTCGACACCCGCATCGACACCACGTTGGCCAGGTTGAGGACCACGCCGATCTCCTCGGGCTCGCGCTCATACCTCGCCTCGTTCAAGACCAGGCTGCGATGCTCGTCGATGGCATGAGCGACCGCCTCAAGCGCCTCACCCTCCCCAATGAAATCCCCGCACACCACGGTGACGTCCTCACCGCCTACCGGGTGAAATCGCATGATCAATACAGTTTTGTCAGGCACCGCCGACCCCTTCCCGCGCGGCATCTAGGAGGGTGCCCAACCACCTGCGCTCGGGGCCCTCACCCGCGCTCCTTCGCCGCGCACCCGGACACTCTCAAGTGTGCCCCCCGTCCGCAGCCCCGGAACAGGCGGCACGTCCTCCGCTGCCGCCTCACACGGCTACGGCGCCCGCAGGCAACGTCCGCTCTTCGGCAGAGCCGGACGTGTCCCCCACGCGGATCGCCGACGCCCGACCAGCGGCAGATGAGGACGTCTGGCGGACCGGATGAATTTGATGTCGCGTCCCGGATCCGTCGATGGTGTCTGACCTGGGCGCGGGGAACGGGTCGTCGTGCCGGCTGCATCGCGGCGACAGCAGCGTCGCTGGCCGCCTTCATCGGTCTGTCAGGCTGTATCGCGCGTTTCCGTTCCTGGCACCTGGCCTGACCGTCGCCGGATGGGCCGGCGCCCGGCTGATAGCGTCGGCCGGTGGCTGCTGCCGAGCTGAACATTGATGTGCCGCACTCGGCACGGATCTACGACTACCTGTTGGGTGGCAAGGACAACTTCGCGGCCGACCGTGCGGCCGCGGCCTCGATCGTGGAGGCGTCGCCGAGTCTGCCGGTGTCGATGCGGGCGAACCGGCGGTACGTGCTCCGAGCGGCCCGCTACCTGGCCGAGGAGCGTGGCATCCGCCAGTTCCTGGATATCGGCACGGGTATCCCGACGTCGCCGAATCTGCACGAGGTGGTGCAGCAGGTGGCGCCGCAGTCGCGGGTGGTGTACGTGGACAACGACCCGATTGTGCTGCTGCACGCCAGGGCCCTGCTCACCACTGTCCTTGAGGGTGCCACCGCCTATATCGACGCTGACCTGCGCAACGTGCGGGCGATCCTGTCCGCTGACGAGTTGACCGGCACGCTGGACCTGACGCAGCCGGTCGCGGTGAGCCTGATCGCCATTGTCCAGTTCGTCGTGGACGAGGACGAGGTGCACCGCATCATCGATGCGCTGATGGCGCCGTTGCCGGCCGGTAGCGCGTTGGCCATCTCGACGGTTACTGCGCACAATCCGCAGGCCGTTGGCGCGGCCCAGGAGTACACCGCCCGTGGGATCCCGGCGAAGGCGCGCACCGACGACGAGGTGCGGGCGTTGTTCCGCGGCCTGGACCTGCTCGAGCCGGGCGTGACGCTGGTGCACCGGTGGCGACCCGATGACGAGGACGCGGCCGTCGACGACACGCACGTGCAGATGAGCGGCGGCGTGGCCATCAAGACCGGCTAGGTAGCCGGGTTCAGCGGACGCAACCGAAGCTCCGCGGTCTACGATCCGAACCCAAGCTTCAATACTGGACACCATCCACGGACGAGTTTTCGGCTCAACCCCTGCCTGTTGACGACTTGATCACCAATGGGTTCTGGCCCCGCCTCGTCGCTGAGGCCAGGGAGCCTTGGGGCTGGATGCAGCTATCCAGGCGTGGGTCCAGCCCGGGCATGGTGGTGGAGACTGTGGGGAATGGAATTCTTTTGCTACCACCGCGATCGGCCCGCCTCAGTGGCGCTGCGTGACGAGCTGCTGGAAGAGCACTGGTCATACATGGACCGGTACGCGACGGAGATGATCGCCCGCGGCCCGACCTTCGCCAGCGACGGCGACACGCCCACCGGCAGCGTGCACATCGTCGACCTGCCCGATCCCGCCGCCGCCCGCGCGTTCGCCTTCGACGAGCCCGGCTACCAGGCCGGCGTGTACCGGGACGTGCTGTTGCGCCGGTGGCGCAACACGCTGCGGCGCACGATGTGGGATTTCCCCGGCGGCCGGACCGGCGGCGACCGGTACCTGGTGCTCGGCCTCGGCTCAGGGCAGGCCGCCGACCTCGCCGTGCCGCCCGACCAGGACGAGCTGATCGCCTACGGGCCGCTGCTGTCCGACAACGGCACCACGTGGCTGGGTACGGCGGTGCTGGTCAGGGCGCCGGACCCGGACACGGCACGCGCCATCCTGACTCCCGACCGGTACGCCGACATCGAGGTCCACAACTGGCAGTTCGGCGGGCGGCGGTAATGACCGGAGCACTACACCTTTCCCGGACGAGCTGGCGCTGCTGCGCAAAACCAGCCAGCGCATGACCGGTGGGGCCAAGACCCGACGCGAACATGAATCCGTCTCAAGGGGTGGGGCCGCCGCTCACCCCGTAGGTGGAGCCAGGACTAACCCGTGGAATCACGCGTGCGTCTGGTGCCTTCCGGCTCTTGTCAGAGATGCGCGCGCCGCCAGAAGCGGCCTGCGATCGTGGGCGGCTTGGCCAGCGCGGGCGAGCGGAGCGAGTGTGCCGGCGGCCCCTGGCCACAGCTTCGTGGCTCCTGCCCGACTCGGCGTCCCGCTGCAGCCATCTACCGACTCGTCGATCACGCCGAGACCCTCCATCCTGACCGAGACGGCGTATCCGAAGCAGATCAGGAGAAGCCGCGGAAGACGAAAGCTATGATCATCGCCTCAGTCCTTGGAAGGCTCGTGCATGGAGCGTGATCCTCAGTAGTGGACGAAGCCAGGCTGCAGGAGTGCGCCGACCGAAACCTATTCGGCGTACTGCGCCATTTCGCGCTGCACTCAACTGGGGCTGAGCTTCACGAAGACGAGTCGCTTCTGCTGACGACCGCCCCGACCCCGATGGCCAGCGCCTTCCACGATGCGGCGATTCGGCTGGTAGCAGCGGCGGATCCGTATGAAGTGCTCACCAGGACGCGCGAGTTCGGCCGTCGGCATGAGCGCAGGATGGTCCTCTGGGCCTCCGACTACCGGGATGCCGACCTGACCCACGCCGCCACCGCGCTGGACATGCCCATGCTGCCGTCTGCGACGGGCATGTGGCTCGCAGCCCCGCAGAAGCCGGGCACGCTGCCCGGCGTGGAGATCATCGAAGTCGTGGACGAGACCGGGGTATCCAGTTTCGAGCAGATCCACAAAAGCATCTTCACCGACAGTGGCCAGCCAACAGAGGCGGCCGCCCACTTCGCCACGGCCGGGGCCCTGTTGTCTGCGAACGCGAGGGCATTCGTGGTCCACCTCGACGGACAACCCGCCGCTTGCGCGATGGCCGTGTGCACGGGTCGTGAGGCGGGGATCTACTGGGTAGGCACGCGCCGGAGCACGCGCCGTCGAGGGCTCGGTGAAATCGCGACGCGGGCCGCTGTGATCGCCGCCTTCGAACTGGGTGCCGACATCGTCGTGCTTCAGGCAACCGAAATGGCGGTATCCGTATATCGACGGATCGGCTTCACCCCATTCGCCACCTACCTCCGGCATCTCGTCGCCTGAGAGCTGACGGTCTTGCAGCCCAAGCGTGGCCCGCAAGGCGGGCGCCCGGGCGGGCGGCCATCGCGACCGCGACCGCGATCAACATGGTGCGCAGCACCGACGTGTAGCGGCGTGCGGGCTGGTGCCCGGCCACCTGCTCGGTGAACGTCACCCCCGCACCCCAGAATTCACGCACTTGAACGGGAGCACCGTCACGGCCAGCACGGTCTTCATCCCGCCGAGCGCGGCGTCCACCAGACGTCGGACGTACCGGCCATGGGCTCGTTCGATACCTCCCCGCGTGCGGGCAGAATCCTCCGGCCGCGCGAACCCGGGCGTACAACGTGACCTGTCCCACCGCCCGCTCCACAGCCTCGACCACGACGCCAGCCAGATGCGGAAGCAGACCATCAAGAGATCCAGAAATGCGCTCCGAACACGATCAACTACCGGATCGTTTCACGTCACAAGATCATCGGATGAGGAGTCCGCGTTGCCGCCGAAGTAATGCGCGGGCATCTCATCGCCCGGCCGAAGCGGCGGCCCGAGCACACGCTGCCCGCATGACTCGGCCGCGACGCGCAGCGTATCCATGTCGACGGCCCACTCCTCAGGCTGCGGATTCGACAGATCCCAGCCCGCAGCACGAAAGAACTCCTCCATACCGGCCGGGTTGCAAACCGTGATCAAGTCGGCGGTATCGGAGGTGAACGCGTAGGTGTGCGGCACCCCGCGTGGCAGGAACGCAGTATCGCCCGAGCCGAGTTCCCACCGCTTTTCCCCCGCCCAGAAGGTCCCCCGGCCCGCGAGCACGAACACGGTCTCATCCTCTCGGTCATGCACGTGCACCGGAGACGCGGCGCCGCTGCTCATCGATGACCGGAACGCCACCAGCCGGCCCGCGGGTTCCTTCGGCGATGTTGGGGAAGCCGAGCATGCGTAGCGCGCCGATGGCGTGGCTGCGCATGACGGCTTGGCTGGACAAGTGCAACCCTGCAGATCCAGGAAGTGGCGTTCGATCAGGAACACCTGCTTGACATGGGGGAAGAAACGGGCCGGTCGGACTCGCGCCGGCCCAGGGCTCCCGCCGACGCGCCGTCGCCTTAGCGGCCCGCTTCACTCCTCCGCGACGACACGTCACGATGCCGCACGGGCAAGCGCCTCGCGGCATGAGCGGACGTCTTTCTCACCTCCTTTGGATGCCGCATGAGCGCGTGCAATCGGTGTGCCGGCTTCGAGCTCCAGGCGCGTGGCCTCGCGGTTGGTCGCTGTCACGTGAGCTCGGCGTGCGGAGGAGAATGTGCGCCTTCCGGCCTACCCCATTTGGCCAGGGCCGGAAGGTCCGGCTGCCGTAGCGCGTCCAGCACCACGTTCACCGCCGCTCGTGGCGGAGAGCCGCGCCGTACCACCGCTGTGATCGTGCGGTTCACCGG
>JAOPYG010000367.1 GCA_025964685.1 Actinoallomurus sp.
GTGGCCGGGGTGTAGTCAATGATCTGATCGGGGCCCTCGGCACGGACGGCGTCGGCGCTGAGCGGGCCCGCCGTCGCGATGACGAACGCCCCGGCCTGCTTGGCCAGCTGTACGGCGAAACCGCCGACGCCGCCACCCGCGCCGTTGATGAGTACCCGTTGGCCGACGCGCAGCTCGGCGTGTTCGAACAGCGCCTGCCAGGCGGTGAGCGCTGCCACGGGCAGTGCCGCGGCAGTGGTCAGGGGGATCGTGCTCGGCGCGGCCGCCAGCACTCCGGCCGGGGCCGCGACGAACTCGGCAGCGGCCCCGTCGGAGACCATCGGCAGAAAACCGATCACCGGGTCCCCGACCGTCCAGCCGGTCACGCCGTCACCGAGCCGCACGATCGTTCCGGCGACGTCGACACCGGGGACGTGGGGGAGCGCCACGGGGAACACCTGTCGCAGGTAGCCCGCGCGGATCCCGGCGTCGACCGGGTTGAACGAGGTCGCCGCGACCTCGATGAGCACCTGGCCCGCCGCAGGTTCGGGCCGGGCGGCGTCCTCGTAACCGAGGACGCTCGGGTCGCCGTACTCGTGGAACCGTACTGCCTTCATGGAATGCCTCCTTCAACCTACTGCTTCGAATTCGAAGCACGCCGCGACTATACTTCTACTTTGAATTCGTAGCAACTAGGCTCTGTGGTCATGCCGGACACCCCGCCCCTCGATCACGAGCAGCTGGCCGCGTACTTCGCCCTGATGGAGGTCAGCAGCATGCTCCAGCATGCTGTCGATCAGCAGCTGCGCGACGAGGGGGGCCTCAGCTACACCCAGTTCCAGATCCTCGCCGTACTCGGGGAGACCCCCGACGGGCAGCAGCGCATGACCGACATCGCCGACCGCCTGGTGCACAGCCGGAGCGGACTGACCTACCAGGTCGCGCAACTGGCCAAGGCCGGGCTGGTCACCAGAACACCCTCCAGCGACGACGAGCGCAGCGTCATCGTCACCGCCACCCCGCAGGGGAAGGCCCTGCTCGGCCGGGTGATGCTCGGCCACGTCGACGTCGTGCAACGCCTCCTGCTGACTCCCCTGGCCCGCACGGACATCACCACGCTCCGCGACGTCCTCGGCCGCGTCCGCGAACACATGGGTACGATCCCGCCCCGCTCCGCCGCCCCCCGACGCAAGCCCAGTGCGTGAGTGCTGGATCGTCCAAATCCCGCCCGATCACGGGCCCAGGAGAAGAGCGATGGCCCCTGGGCCCGTGACGCCGTCAGCCGCAGCGGTAGAGGGACGCGCTGCCCTGGTCGGGTGAGCCGCCGTTCTGCGTTGACGACGAGCTGCCGCCGTACTCCGACGCCTTCACCGCGGTGCAGTTCTTCGTGACCCAGGAGGTCACTTCGGAGCCTCCGCCACCCCGGCCGCCACCGCCGAAGCCGCCGCCGGTCATCACGTAGTGCAGCGTGCCCGCCTTGACAAGCTGCTGGAGCTTCTGGACGGTCATGGCGCGGTCGCTGCCGGTGAAGCCGAACATGGAGATGACGGGTTTGCCGGTCTGCAGGATCATCGACGCGGCATTCTGCGAGTCGCTGACCGCGACGAGCCAGGTGGCGCCGTTCTGGTTCTTCTCCAGGTAGGAGACCATCTGCGAGCTGATCTGGCGGTCCATGCCCGGGCCGCCCCCGCCGGCCCGCCCTCCGCCCTGGCCACCCGGCAGCTGGCCGCCGGGTCGCGGACCGGCGTCGCCTTGGCCGCCGTTCTGCCCACCGGAGCCGGGCCGGCCGTTGGGTGGGAGACCACCACCGGGGAAGCCACCACCCCCCTCGAACCTCTTCCGGATGTCGGCCGGGATCTGCCCGCCGGCGGGCATCCCGGCGAAGCCCATGCCGCCAGAGGCCGGGCCGGCCGTGGGGTTCGTCTCGTTGGTACGGCTGGAGGCGGCCGAGGCCGCGAACGCCGCCGGTCCGGCGAGTGCGGCCACCAGCCCCGCGATCCCGGCGAACACCGCGATGCGGGCGAGCGCTCCGGGGCCGAAACGGGCGGTGAGCAGGCCGATCACGGCGACCGCGGTGAGTCCGGCCACCGTCCAGGCCAGCCACGGGTTCCAGTTCGGCGTGCGCCGCAGGAGCACGAACGCCCAGGCGCCGCTGGCCGCGACGCTCACGGGGAGCACCCAGCTCCAGGCCCGGCTGCGGCGGTACGCGCCGAAGAGCTCGACGACGCCGATGCCGGTCAGGGCGGCGACCGCCGGGGCCATGGCGGTCGTGTAGTAGGGATGGATGATCCCGCTGGAGAAGCTGAACACCACGAAATGGACTACCAGCCAGCCGCCCCACAGCACCAGGGCCGCGCGGGCCAGGTCGGTGCGGGGACGCTTCCAGTAGAGGATCAACCCGGCGACCAGCACGATCGCGGTGAGCGGCAGGAGCCAGGAGATCTGCCCGCCGAGGGTCTGGTTGAACATACGGCCGAGGCCGGACTGGCCGGCGAAATTACGGCCGAAGCCCCCGCCCCCGCCGCCGGGTCCGCCACCACCGGGTCCGCCGCTCTCGTTGCCGGTGATACGGCCGATGCCGTTGTAGCCGATCATGAGGTTCCAGGCGGTGCCGTCCGTGCTGCCGCCGATGTACGGTCGCTTGCTCGCGGGGATCAGCTCGACGATGACGATCCACCAGAGGCTGGACACCGCGAGGACGGCTCCGGCCGCGAGCAGGTGCCCGATCCGCCGCAGCCGGCCGCCGCGTGCGAACAGCAGGTAGACGAGCCCGAGTGCGGGCAGCAGGAGGTACGCCTGCAGCATCTTGGTGTTGAAGCCGCAGCCGGCGAAGAACGCCGAGGCGAGCAGCCAGCGCAGCCGGCCGGACTCCAGCGCCCGCTGGCACGCCCAGGCGGCCAGCACCAGCAGCAGCACCAGGAGCGTGTCCGGGTTGTTGTCCCGGTTGATCGCCACGGTGATCGGCGTCAGCGTCATCACCACCGCGGCGATCAGGCCTGCCACGGGGCCGAAGACACGCCGGACGGTGGCGTAGACCAGGCCGACCGCCGCGACTCCCATGATGACCTGGGGCAGCAGCAGGCTCCACGTTCCGAACCCGTAGATCCGCGCGAAGAGCTCCTGGGCCCACAGCGCCATCGGCGGCTTGTCGACCGTGATGAACGACGCGGAGTCCAGGGAGCCGAAGAAGAACGCCTTCCAGCTCTGGGTGCCGCTCTTGACCGCGGCGGAGTAGAAGCTGTTGGCGTAGCCGTTCTTCGACAGCCCCCAGGCGTACAGCACGGCGGCCAGCAGCAGGACGCCCCACAGGGCGGGACGCGTCCACCTTGGTTCGCCGGGGGGGCCGAGCGCGAGACGGCTGAGACGGCCTGCGGGTGGCGCGTGCCGCGGGGCGGCGGGTGCGGACAGCTGGGTGGTCACCGGGACTGCTCCTGGAGGACGGGCTCCGGCTCCTGGCCGGCACGCCTGGGGTGGAAGACCCAGGCGCGCAGGAGGACGAAGCGTATGACGGCGGCGAACAGGTTGAAGCCGAAGAGGGCGGCCACCTCGGCGAGGCGCGAGGCGTCCGGGGACACCCCGTGGACGATGGCAAGGCCCGCGCTGCTGACGGCGAGGCCGACGAGGAAGGCGACCCCGCCCTCGAACTGGTGCCGTACCGCGCCCTGCGAGCCTCGTACGCCGAAGGTGAACCGACGGTTCGCGGCGATGTTGCCGATGGCCGCGAGGAAGTAGGAGACGACGTTCGCGATCACCACCGGCATGAAGAAGCGCAGCAGCGCGTACAGCAGGAGCTGGGCGATGGTGCTGATGACTCCGATGACCGCGAAGCTCGGGAGCTGACGGCGCATCCCGGTCGGCAAGCGCGCTTCCCGCGTGCGGGCGGGCACCGGGACCCGGAAGGCCCCGGACAGGACCCGGCGGGCGACCCGGGCCATGCCGCGCAGGTCGTCCACTGCCGTGTGGAAGACGTCGACGCGGCTGTCCGGGTCATCGACCCAGTCCACCGGCACCTCGTGGATGCGCAGGCCGTTGCGCTCGGCGAGCAGCAGCAGCTCGGTGTCGAAGAACCACGCCTCGTCCTCGACCGCAGGCAGCAGCGCCCGCATGATCTCGGTGCGACCGGCCTTGAAACCGCACTGCGCGTCGGAGAAGTGCGCGGCGAGCGCCGTACGCAGCAGCAGGTTGTAGGTGCGGGAGATGAACTCCCGCTTCGGCCCCCGGACGACGGCGGAGCCGCGCGACAGGCGGGTGCCGATCGCCAGGTCACTGTGGCCGGACACCAGGGGTGCGATCAGCGGCAGGAAGGCGTGCAGGTCGGTGGACAGGTCCACGTCCATGTAGGCGACCACGTCCGCGGCGCTGGTGCCCCAGACGTGCCGCAGCGCCCGTCCACGTCCCTTCCGGTCCAGGTGCACGGCCTCGACCTCGGGGAGCTCGATGGCCAGCCGCTCGGCGACGTCCCATGTGTGGTCGGTGCTCGCGTTGTCGGCGATGGTGATCACGAAACGGTACGGGAACGTCTCGCGGAGGTAGGCGTGCAGCCGGCGCACGCTGGCCGCCAGGACGTGATCTTCGTTGTATACGGGGATGGCGACCTCGATGAGGGGGTCGCGGGGTCCATCGTTGATGAGCCCCGGTGGTCGCGCCACGAGGCTGAGCCGGGAACAGGCGTCGCCGTCCCCCGGCCCGGCACCCGGGCGCTCCACAGAAGTGGTCAGCTCGCTCATGCTGACAAAGGTCGCGACTCAGAGTGGGAGCGGCCTGAGCCGTTTCTTAAGCGCGGATGAGAAACCGGCTGTCTGGTGGAGCTGCGGACCCGGGGAGCCGGAGCCAGGCCAGGGTGCCGCCGCCGCCTGCCGGGCCGAGCCTGACCTCGCCGCCGGCCTCCCGGACCGCGCGGGCCACGATCGCGAGCCCCAGGCCTGAGCCGGGCAGTCCCCGGGCGGATGGAGAACGCCAGAAGCGGTCGAAGACGTACGGGAGGTCCTCGGACGGAATGCCCGGGCCGCTGTCCCGTACGGTCAGGACGCCGCCGCGCAGCCGGACGGTGATGGTGCCGTCAGGTGGGCTGAACTTCACCGCGTTGTCGAGGAGATTCACCACCGCGCGCTCCAGCGATGCGGCGTGGCCGCGGACGTACCAGGGTTCGGCGACGGCGTCGAGGTGGAGTCCGGGGGCGCGCAGCCGCGCCCGTCGTACGGCGTTCTGGGCGACGTCGTGCAGCGCGACGTCGTCCTGTACGGAACCGCCGCTCGTGGTCTCCGTGCGGGAGAGGTCGAGTAGATCACCGACGAGGCTCGACAGCTCGACGAGTTGTGCCTTCACGTTGGTGAGCAGCTTCTGCTTGTCACCGGCCGGCAGGGGGCGGCCCGTGGTCTCGCTGCGGAGCATCAGGTCGACGTTGGTGCGCAGGCTGGTCAGCGGCGTGCGCAGCTCGTGTCCGGCGTCCACGATCAACTGCTGCTGGCGGTCGCGGGCGCTTCCGAGCGCCCGGGTCATGGTGTTGAACGACCGGCTCAGCCGCGCGATCTCGTCGTTGCCCTCGGTCGGGATCGTGGTGCCGAGGTCCTCGGTGCGGGCGATGTGCTCGACCGCGTCGGTCAGCCGGTCGACGGGCCTGAGCCCGGCGCGCGCGATGAGCAGGCCCGAGATCGCCGCGCCGACCACGGCGACCGCCGAGAGCGCGACGAGCACCGTGACCAGGTTGTTCAGGGAGTCTTGTACCGGGATGAGAGGTCTGGCGGTGGAGACGGCGATACCTGGCCGCTCCGGACGGGTGAACACGCGCATCGGCGTACCGTCTTCGGCGATGCCGTCCCGGTAGGCCGCGCCCCGCTCGCCCCGGGTGACGGCGAGGTCGCCGGCCGAGACCACGATCGGGCTGGTGGTGTCCGGAGGATTGCAGTTGGTGCCGTCGCTCCACACCACCTGAATCGTGGGCAGAAACCCCTTCAAACGGTCGTTGTCGGGCTGCGGCTGTTGGCAGATCTCCTCCGGCGGATCGTGCCCCATTCTGCTCGCGGCTGGGCCCGACAGCGACTCGTCGAGCTGATCCACCAGCCGGCCCCGGACGATGAACCAGCATCCGACCGCACAGGCCGCGACCGCCACGGCCACGGCCAGGCTCGTCAGGACCGCCAGCCGGGCGCGCAGGGACAACCGGCGCGTCATGGTTCGCGCAGGACGTAAGAACGGCAGGTCAGCGGGCTCGAGGGCGCCCTTCTCATCGAACTTTCGCCGTGATGGAGGTGCTCTCGTTGAGGGCGGTACCCGGCCATTATCCGGAGGTCACCACCCGCTCGCCCTTCGACAGACCGGACTTGATCTCGATGTAGGCGTCGCCGCGAACGCCGATCTGGACGGCGCGGCTCACGGTCGTGTTCCCTCGGCGGATCCGGACGATGTGCGCGCCGTTCGAGCCGTTGCGCACGGAGGACGAAGGCACGTAGAGCGTGTCCGTCGCCGACGCCGTCGTGACCGATACGGTCCCGGACTGACCGATCAGCACCCTGGAGGGCAGGTCGTCGAATGCGATCATCGCGCCGTACTTGACGAGCTGGGCGTTGTTCGTGCTGCTGCTCGTGGCGTTCGTGTCGATGTGCGTGACCGATCCCGCGTACGTCTTTCCGGGATCCGCGCTGAGCGTGATCTTCGCGTCCTGGCCGATGCGCACGTTCGTCATGTCGTTCTGCGAGAACGTCGCCTGCAGCTGGACATCGTCCAGGTTGCCGATGGTGACGAACGTGCTGGACGCCGATGCCATGTCGCCGGCTTGGCCGTTGACGGCGAGCACGGTGCCCGCGATCGGAGCCGTGATCACTGTGCCGTCCAGAGCCCGCTGCGCCTGGTCCAGATTGTTCTTGGCCTGGGTGACTTTCGCCGCCAGCTGTTCCGGCGAGGTCGCTCCGCCCTGCGTGCCGGACGACTTCGTCGACCCCCCCGGGGCGTTCGGCGCGCCGGAGGACCGGGGGGAGCTTGACGGGGTCGGCGGCCGGGGGGAGGTGCTGGGGGTCGCCGTCGGCGGGGTCGTGGGCGTCGCCGACGGCGTAGGCGCCGACTCGTAGCCGGCCAGGGCGACCGTCGGCCCGCCGGTGTCCGCCGTGCCGGCGGCAGCGGCGCCGCTCGTGGTGGTGTCCGTACCGTCCGCGGCCGCCTCGGCCGCGGCCAGCGCGGCCTTGGCCGTCGCGACGTCCTCCTCTGCCTGCGTCTGGTCCATCGTGGCCAGCCGTGTTCCCTTCTTCACCTTCCTGCCGACCTTGGCGTAGACCCTGCTCACCGACCCGGATGTGCCGAAGGTCAGGTCGCGGCTGTCGGCGCTCTCCAGGCTCCCCGCCGCGCCCGCCGTGGCCGTTACCCCGCCCTCGGCCACCGTCGCGTACGTCGAAGAAGCGTCGCTTGGGCCGCTTGCTCCCACGGTGACGGTCGCCACCGTGCCGACGACCAGGACGCCGAATACACCGAGCGCCACCTGGGTACGTCGTGACAGACGATTCGGCGCAAATGCCCGCAGTTTCATGCCGCGAGATGATCACTGGCGCGAATGACAGCCTCATGTGCGCAAAATGAGAATTGTCTTTGAAGTGACTCTCATCGAGTTCTCATGATCAGATCAGGTTCATTCAACGTGGCGTCACCACTTTGTGCCATGTGAAACGACTACTCAGACGCAGATCCCTGGTGATCAATGGCGCGCTCGGCGTGCTGCTGATCGTCGGCATCGGCGTCGGATATCTCTCGCTGACCAGCGGAGACGGCTCCGCCGGTGCGTCCGCTACCCGCACCGCGCGAGTCATGCGCGGCACCGTTGTGTCATCCGTGTCGGCCTCCGGCTCGGTGGACAGCACGAAGAGCCGGTCGCTGGACTTCGCCACTTCCGGCACCGTCACCGCGATCAAGATCCAGGCCGGCGACAAGGTCACGAAAGGGCAGTTGCTGGCGGAGCTCGACCAGACGTCGGCCGAGGAGAACGTGCAGTCGGCCAAGGCGAACCTGACCGCGGCGGATGCCGCGGACACGTCCACCGCATCGGGTTACTCCTCGTACGTCTCCGCGAAGAACGCCTACAACCAGGCCGAGCGGGCTCTGGAAGGGACGAAGCTCACGGCTCCCTTCTCCGGCACGGTCGTCGCGGTGAACGGCACCGTCGGAGGCTCCTCCAGCGGCACTGCTTCCTCCGGCTCTTCCTCCGGTTCTTCCTCCGGTTCTTCTTCTGGTTCGTCCAGCTCCACCGGATCACAGAGCTCCTCCGGTGGCGGTTCTTCTTCCAGCGGCGGGTCGTCCGGCTCCTCCAGCAGCAGCAGCTCATCGAGCAGTTCCACCAGCACCGGATTCATCGAACTGGCCGATCCCTCGAAGCTGAAGGTCACCGGGGAGTTCACGGAGTCGGACGCGATCAAGCTGAAGATCGGCCAGTCCGCCGACGTCACCTTCGACGCGCTGAGCGGCGTGACGGCCACCGGCAAGGTCACCGAGATCGACATGTCGCCGACCACGAACAACAACGTCGTGCAGTACGGCGCCACCATCACTCTGTCGAACAAGCCCAGCGCGATCCGGCTCGGCCAGACCACGACCGTGCAGGTGACCACGTCGACCGCGCAGAACGTCCTGTACGTGTCGACGGCGGCCGTCAGGACCGCGGGCGGGCAGAGCACGGTGACCGTTCAGCAGGGTGGCACGCAGGTGGCCAAGCGCGTGCAGATCGGCGTCCAGGGTAACCAGGGGACCGAGATCAAGTCCGGGCTGAACGAGGGCGATGTGGTGGTCATCCCGACCGCTACCGGTAGCTCGGGCAGCACCCAGACCCGCCCTGGCGGCGGCATCGGCGGCGGCGGAGGCATCGGCGGCGGCGGTCTCGGCGGCGGTGGCGGCGGAGGCAGAGGATGATCCCCATGCCTCCCGTCCTCGACGTGCGCGGGGTGACCAAGGTGTACGGCGAGGGCGACACGGCGGTGCACGCGTTGCGCGGTGTCTCTCTGGTGGTCGAGCGCGGCGACTACGTGGCGATCATGGGGACGTCCGGGTCGGGCAAGTCGACGCTCATGAACATCGTGGGCTGCCTGGACATACCGAGCGACGGCCGGTACCTGCTCGACGGGACCGACGTCGGCTCGCTCGACGAGCGCCGCCTGTCGATCCTGCGCAACCGCAAGATCGGGTTCATCTTCCAGTCGTTCAACCTGATCCCCCGGATGTCCGCGCTGGCCAACGTGGAGCTGCCGCTGGCCTACGGCGGGGTACGGCCGGGAGAACGCCGGCGGCGGGCGGAGGCCGCGCTCCGGCAGGTCGGGCTCGGTGACCGGATCGACCACGAGCCGAACGAGCTGTCCGGCGGCCAGCAGCAGCGAGTCGCGGTCGCCCGGGCGCTGGTCACCGCTCCCGCGCTCCTGCTGGCCGACGAGCCGACCGGCAACCTCGACACCCGCTCAACGGACGACCTGCTCGGCATCCTCGATCAGCTCAGCCTGTCCGGGCGCTCGATCGTGCTGATCACTCACGAGGACGAGGTCGCCGCGCGCGCCAAGCGGGTGATCCGGCTGGTGGACGGCCAGATCATCGAGGATCGCCGGCAAGCCCAGGTGAACGGCCCGCCGCCCGCGGCGGCACGGCTGACGGAGGGCGCACGATGAGCATCTGGGAAATCCTGCGGTTCGCGCTGCGCGGCCTGACCGCCAACAAACTGCGCAGTGCACTCACCATGCTCGGCATCCTGATCGGCGTCGGTGCGGTGATCGTGCTGGTAGCGGTCGGCAACGGCTCGTCCCAGCAGATCAAGGACAGCATTTCCCGGCTCGGCGCCAACTCGCTGACCGTCTCGCCGTCGACGTCCGGAGGCGGGCGTGGCGGCGGTGGTGGTGGTGGCGGTGGCGGGTTCGGCGGCGGTGGCCTCGGCGGCGGCGCGGGCGGCCAGCAGCAGCAGCAGACCGGTCCGCGGACCCAGGTGCACAACCTCACCGTGGAGGACGCCAAGGCGTTGGTCGACCCGGTCAACGCTCCGTCGGTCAAAAGCGCGTCCCCGGTGGCGACCTCCTCATCCGTGACGACGACCTACGCCGGTACGAGCCACGCGATCGGCCAGTTCGTCGGGTCCTATCCGGCGTACTTCTCGGCCGCCAACAAGATCATCGCTTCCGGAACGACGTTCACCGACGACGACGTGACGGGCGGGCGCAAGGTCCTGGTGATCGGCACCACCGTGGCCTCGGACCTGTTCGGGACCGTCGATCCGTTGAACAAGCAGGTCAACGTGGGTGGCACGCCGTTCACCGTGGTCGGGGTGCTGAAGGAGTCCGGCTCGTCCGGTTTCCAGGACGCCGACGACGTCGCGATCGCGCCGCTGACCACCGTGCAGCAGAACATCACCGGGTTCGGCGGGCTGAGCCAGATCGTCGTGGAGGCCAAGGACTCGAAGGTGATCGACCAGGCCCAGAGCGAGGTCACCGACGTCCTCGATCAGCGGCACGGCATCTCCGGATCGAACTCGGCCGACTTCCAGATCATGAACCAGGCGAGTCTGCAGCAGACGGTGACCGCGTCCAGTAAGACCTTCACCGTGCTGCTCGGCGCGGTCGCGGCCATCAGCCTGCTGGTCGGTGGCATCGGGATCACCAACATCATGCTCGTCACCGTGACCGAGCGGACCCGGGAGATCGGTATCCGCAAGGCGATCGGAGCGCCGAAGAGCGCGATCCTCGGCCAGTTCGTCGCGGAGGCGACCGTGCTGAGCGTGCTGGGCGGAGTGCTCGGAGTGGTCGTCGGTGTCGTCGGCAGCCTGTTCACGGTCGTCGGTGTGAAGCCGGTGATCGTGCCCTCCTCGATCGTGCTGGCGCTGGGCG
>JAOPYG010000368.1 GCA_025964685.1 Actinoallomurus sp.
CTGGCCACCTAGCCGGGACTCACGGTTCCGTTACCGCGGCGCCCGTCCCGTTCTGGGGCGGTCCTCGCCACGCCGCGGCGCTCGCCGAGGAGGCTCGGAGCGCGTGGGGCGGGGTGGCGGACGACGCTCCTCCCGGTCGTCACGCTCCGACTCCGGCTCACCGCGCTCAGACTCATCGCCCTCGTACTCGTCATAGTCGTCCGACGCCTCTTTCCGCTCCGGCACTCGAGCCCGCTCCCGCCCGGCCGGCGGTTCCGGTTCCTCGGCTTGCCCAGGCTTTGGGCCCTTCGTGGCGGCTGGGCCCCGCAGCGTGTCAGCACGCTGTTGCAGCTTGTCGCTGAGCGAATCGATGCCGCTGCTCGCCGCCTTCTTCGCCACCGCCATGCCCGATTCGACCAACTGGCCGCGAAGATCCCCGGTGAGCTTGTCCAGTGGGCCACCCAAAGGCGTGTGGCGTAGCAGTTCACTAGGTTCTATGGGGAGTTTGCCTCCCGCTGCCGCCGAGAGCGCCAGGAGCACGGCCAACTGGATCTTATGGCTCCGTCCCAGGAGGTAACCCCCAACGATGGCGACTGCCATCTGACTTCCGCACTTCATGCGCTACTCCCCCCCTGCGCGACCCAGGATCGCCGGAACCTGGCGACAGTGTGCGGATGGCCGAACGCAGGCATGCCCTTCCGGGTTGTGGGGCCATCAGGGCTGCCGGGAAAGATCACCGGATGCCTAGTGGACATGGCGATAGGTCCGTCCCGGGGCCCACCTCGCCAGGGACCGGACGCGACCCCGCATTGTGGAGACGCAGCCGGCCGCAGGTCGCAGCATGTTTTGATTCGACTTTACTCCGGCAGAACCGCCGAGAGCCGCCCTCGCCCTGGTACGGATCGCATGGCGATCGGTTGTGGTGATGGCCCCTTCCGGAATCGGCTGTTTCCCGCACGGCTCCGCTGAGGTTGGCTCAGGGGCGAGCGAGCACGAGGCACGGCCCCCTCCTACGGGCGATCAGGCCCCTGGGTGGACCGGTCCGGAAGGCCGCTCCCTTGTAAGCCTCGACTCACTACTCCTAAGGAGAGTCGGTCATGGGCATCATCGCCTGGAACTTCTCGGACTCGTGGCCGGGATGATCGTCCTTGCCGCCGCGCCCGCAGCCCGCAGACCGATAACCGGCCATTCCCCGCAGCCTCCCGCGGACTGTCTACCTCGCTGGGCGAGAGGAGCGCGCTCATGACCAGCGGACCTGAACCGTCATCGGACCGGCGTCGCTATGGGTGAGGACATGAGGACGTGTCTGCCTGCGCCGTCGCCGGACGTGGTGCGCGCCGCCCGGGCTTATCTGACATCGCGCTACGCCGCCGGCATGGATCAGGTCTTGTGGGAGCTCATCGAGCATCCCCTGCCCGACCTGGATGCTATCGACGCGGTCGTCGCCGACTCTGATCGAGCCCAGCGAGGCTACGGCGATCAACCCGAGCCGGTGGCGGTGGCCGCGGCACTGGTGGTCCTGGGGGCGGCCCGCCTGGAGGTAGATCAGACGGAGGCGCGTCTGCTTGATGCTGCGCAAGCATCAGCCATGGGCTGGGAACAGATCGCCGCGATCCTCGGCCTCACCGTCGAAGAAGCCGAGGAACGGCACCGACAGCTCAAACCCCGGCTGGATGATCCCGTCGCCCAAGTCCTCCCACCACGCCCCTACGGCCCGCCAACGCACCGGCCCAGGGCCGCCGCTCGAACCAGTGATCGGTGAAAATTTGCGCCCCCTGCAAGCGGCCAAGACCGGCTCCGGCCAGGTGGCCAGCACAGCCCGGGCGTGCCAGCGCACGGTCGTGGAGCGTCGCCTATCCCGGGGCCTGCCCATCCTCCACCGACCAACCCACACCATCATCAGGTTGGGCCGTGACCTCGACACCGCCACTGCCCCCCACGTTGTCTGAGTGTCTGGTCGGCATGCATCGCGGATGCTGATCCTCGACCTACCCGGGATGTCGTTCCGTGACGCGAAAGGGCTGGTTAAGTACGCCAAATACGCACGCAGGATCCCCGGGCCATGCCGTGGCCAAACGTGAGGGCTGTGACACCGGTGACCTCGGGGCTGCTCATCGAGGTCGCCGCACAGACCGTGTACGACTTCCTCTCCCAGTTGCCCAACCACCAAAAGATGGGCGGCCACCGATTCCGGCTCGACGCCGTCGCGCCCGACCGGCTCGGTGCCAGGATCGTGATCTGCGGGCCCCTGGGCATCCACCGAACCGTGCAGACGACGATCACATGCCTGCATCCCGCCCGCGGCGTAGGCGGCACGGCGACGGTAGGCCGCCGAACGGTCGCCCACGTGCACTGGACCATCCACCCGGCCGGTGAGCGATCCCATGTCACACTGACCGCGACGATCGTGCGCATCGGGATGCTGGACCGATTGCTCCTGGCGGCCGGCGGCAGGACATGGCTGACCCGCAGCTTCCACCGCGTCCTGACACTGCTCCCCACCACCATCCGCGCGGCCGCCCCCGAAGCCACGATTCCGGTCAATGCGCCCAGCCCAGATCAGGAACGTTGATCCCGATCGCAAGAAGTAGACGCCCGGCCGTACCGGAGTGGGTCAACTGCGTCCAGTCGGGGGAAGGCGATTTCGTTGAGAGCAGCCGGATGGCGACGGGGATGGCGATCAAGGCGCCGATGATTCCCAGGAGTGCGCCGCCGATGAGGGTGGCGAGCATGGTGACGACGGCGGGTACCTCGACGGCGCGGCCCGTGATCTTTGGGACGAGGAAGTAGTCCTCGGCTTGGCGGTAGGCGATGTAGAAGGCGGCGGTGGCGATCGCCACGGGCAGGGACACGGTGAGTGCGATGAGGGACACGATGATGCCGCCGATGGTCGATCCGATCACTGGGATCTCAGCGAGAACCAATCATGGAATTGCCCTCCAGGTGGAATTGTGGTGGAGATCTCGGGCTCGGCGAATGTGCTGATCGGTCAACGGCTGCCTTTGCCTTCGAGACCGGTTGATGTTGCCGGGTCCCTGACGTTCACCGTCGGCGGTTCAAGGAGCTGACCGGAGGCAGGCGGTCAGTACTCCAGTTCGGGGCGCAGGGTGTGGGTGCCCAGAATTGAGCCACCGGGTATGACCTGGGGTTTCTCGACCGGCGCACAGACACGGGCGGGGCACGGGAGGGTACGGACTCGTGGCGTTGCGACTGGTCTATCTGATCTTCATCCGGCTCCTGGGCGCTCTTGCTCTGCTCCTCCGCTCGGACGTCTCCAAGGAAGCGGAGATCCTGGTGCTTCGCCATCAGCTGGCGGTATTGCGCCGTCAGATCGCCCGGCCTAAACCGTCGTGGGCCGACCGGGCTCTGATCTCAGCGCTGGCCCGGCTACTCCCGAAACCGCGCCGGGTCGGGCTGCTGGTCACGCCTGGCACGCTGCTGCGCTGGCACGCCGATCTGGTGAAGCGGCGGTGGACCTACAAGCGCAAGTCGCCGGGGCGCCCACCAGCCAAACCGACGACCTGCGCGCTGGTGCTTCGCCTGGCGACGGAGAATCCGACGTGGGGCTACAGGCGAATCGCCGGGGAACTGGCCGGCCTGGGACGGAACGTCGGCGCTGCCACGGTCTGGAGGATCCTGCACAAGGCTGGCATCGATCCCGCTCCGCGACGATCCGGACCGGGCTGGGGCCAGTTCCTGCGCGCACAGGCGTCCGGGATTCTGGCCTGCGATTTCTTTCACGCCGACACGATCACTCTGGCCCGGCTGTACTGCTTCGCCGTGGTGGAGCACGCAAGTCGCCGCGTCCATGTCCTGGGTGTCACCGCCAACCCGACAGCCTGTGCCGTGCCAAAACTCATAGTCAGCTCTCACCTGGGCTTTCACGTGATCGTTAGGCAGCCCTTCGATACTCGTGGATCAGGCCCGCGACGGTAGTGCGGCGCTTGACCACAGCCGTGAGGTCGATCGGCTCGTTAGGGTCGTGCAGCGGTGGTCTTTGGCTGCAGACTGGTGAGCCCGATGGGCGTTATAGTGCCGTCCGTAGTCGGTCAGCACCCGCCGCAGGTGCCGCGCACCGTAGATCAGCAGGTGGTCAAGACACTCACGCCGCAATGTGCCCACGAATCGTTCGGCGTAGGAATTCGCGCGAGGCGATCGCGGCGGTGTTTTGATGATCCGTATCGCGTTGCCGGCAAAGACCTCATCGAAGGCCCGGGAGAACTTGCCGTCGCGGTCCCTGATGAGGAATTTGAACCGATCGGCGCGCTCTCCCAGGTCCATCAACAGGTTCCGCGCCTGCTGGGCGGTCCACGCTCCGGTTGGGTCGGTGGTGACGCCGAGGATGTGGATGCGGCGTGTTTCGATCTCCATGACGAAGAACACGTACAGGCGCCTGAGGAACACGGTGTCGACGTGCAGAAGGTCACAGGCCAGGATGCCGGATGCTTGACAGGTCAGGAACTGCCGCCAGGTCGGGGAGGACCGGCGGGACGCAGGGCCCAGCCCGGCCGCAGCCAGGATCCGGCGGATCGTGCCTTCACCGACCTGCTGCCCAACTCTGGCGAGTTCACCCTAAATGCGCCGGTGACCCCAACGAGGGTTTTCTCGCGCCAACCGTACGACCAGATCGCGAACCTCGGCGGGAACCGGCGGACGCCCGGTCGTGGCCGGGTAGGTCCAGTGCCGTTTGACCACGCGGCGGTGCCAGGCCAGCAGCGTACCCGGCGTCACTATCCGATGGCTCCGCAGCCAGGCCGGCAGGACACGTGTGAGCGCGGCCAGGACCGCCCGGTCAGCCCTGTGCCGCACGAAAATTCAATCGTGGCGTTGACCTGCAGGTTTGCGGATTGGTCTATGCGGCCTCGTATTCGTTGATGAGGCCGCCAAGGACAGGTCTTCGCCTGATCCTGCGGGTGCAGAAAATCCCATCCATGTCCTGTGACCTGCAGGTCCCCGGGAACAGCCGACGATCGCTGCGCGGGCGCGCCAAGATGATCGATCGTGCTGTTGCGACTGCTTTACCTGACGCTCACAAGCCTGTTCGCCGCCCTACGGCTACCTATGAGCGACACCGACAAGGACATCGAGATCCTTACGCTGCGCCACCAACTCACCATCATGCAGCGACAGATTCCCAAGCCGCGGCTCACCTCGGCGGACCGCGCTTTCCTCGCCGCTCTTCTGCACCGGCTCCCTCGCCTCCGGCTGCGACAGTTACGCCTGATCGTCTCCCCGGACACCATCCTTCGCCGGCACCGCGACCTCATCCGCCGCCGGCACGCCGACGCCTCTCGCCGCAAGAATCCCGGCCGCCCACCGACCCGCCGCGCAATCCAATCCCTCGTTCTGCGCCTGGCGCGTGAGAACCAAAGCTGGGGCTACCGGCGCATCCACGGCGAGCTCACTGCCATCCGCTTTAGCGTGGCCTGCTCCGGCCGGCGCGCCGGAGTGAGGTCGGCGGGCCCGCACGGCAGGCCCGCCGACGGCTCATTCTGACCAGTCGATGATGCGGGCGCCGGCGTGGAAGCGAAGCGCGGGGTCGGCGTAGCGGGCGCCGGGCACGGCATAGAGCATCTCGACGCCGATGTGCTGCGCGTGGTAGCCGGCCACAAGCTTGGCGATCTCATGACCGCTGACCGGCAGGCCTCCGCGCGCGAGCGCCATGCTGATCTCGGCGATGAGCCGGGCATCGGCCGGCGAGTCGTTCGCTGTCATCATGTCTCTCCTCGGTGAACTGCAGCGGGTCTCACTCAGACGGAGGCGACGGCAGCCGTCGCGGCGGTGGAGGCGTCGGCGAGGACCGGTACGCGGCGATGCCAGTCAGTGGCCCGCTGGAAGGCGTCGCCGGCCGCCAGGATCGCCGCCTCTCCGAAGGCCGGGCCTGCGAGCTGCATCGATAGTGGCAATCCCGCCGCCGTGAATCCCATCGGCGCGGCTAGGACCGGGTTGCCGACGCAGTCCCAGTACTGGGTGAAGATGAGCTCGAACATCGCTTCGATGTCGATGGTGCCCTCGGCGTCGGTGATGTCGTCATAGCGGGGCGCGGGAACGGCTGTGGTGGGGCAGACGATGACGTCCACCTCCTCGAACAGGCGGGCCAGGGCCTCCTGGGCGACCCGCCGGACGCGCTGGGCCTGGACGTAGTCCGCTCCGGAAACGAGCGCCCCCCGAGCGAGAAGGAGACGAGTCGAGGCGAAGTAGTCCTCCCATCGCTCGACCAGATCGTTCCGGTGGTACGCGAGCGCCTCGGCGCACATGGTCACGAGGTTGGCGACCAGCATCTCGTGCCAGTACGGCAGCGTCACCTCGGTCAGGGTGGCACCGAGAGAGGTGAGGGTGGCGAGCGCCTCGTCGAAGACCGGGCCGAGAGCGGGATCTGACCGCTCGGAGAAATGATGCTCGCGGACGACGCCGATCCGCAGGCCTTCCAGCGAGTCGCCGAAGGCCGGCGGGGAGAGCGGGAGGTCGACGCAGTCCGGGTCGCTGGGGTGGTGCCCTGCGATCACCTCCAGGACGCTCGCGCAGTCCCGGGCGCTGCGGGCGAGCGGGCCCACGTGGTCGAGGCTGTATCCGAGTGGCGCGCAACCGGACTTGGGAACGCGGCCGAATGTGGGCATCAGACCGGTGACCCCGCAGAACGCCGCCGGTATGCGGATGCTGCCGGCCGTGTCGGTGCCGAGCCCGGCGAAGAACATCCCGGCCGCTACCCCGTTGCCTGTGCCAGAGCTCGAACCACCAGGCCAGGTTCGCAGGTCCCATGGATTGCGCGGGACCGGGAAGGGTTTGGCGGGGTCGACCATGCCGCAGGCGAACTCCATGGTCGTGACCTTTCCGGTGATGACCGCCCCGGCGGTCCTCAGTCGCGTCACGACCGGCGCGTCCCTGCCCGCGCCCCACGCCGGGTCAAGGATGAGGCTCTGCGCCGTCGTCGGTCCCTCCGCGGCGGCGAGGATGTCCTTGACGCCGAACGGGATGCCGTGCAGTGGACCGCGGTCGATGCCCTTGGCCAGTTCCGCGTCCGCGCGTTCGGCGGCCTCGATCGCGGTGTCGTCGAAGCGGGCGAGGTACGTGCCGAGCTCTCCGTCGAGCCGATCGGCCCGCTCGATCGCCGCCTCGGTCAGGCCGGTGCTCGTGACGGCGCCGGAGCGCAGAGCCTCGGCCGCGTCGGTCAGAGTGAGGGGTGTTTCCATGGGGGGATCCCTCCAAGGGATGTGAACTGTCGCCTCTGGAGTGGTGGGGGTGTGGGCGGGATCAGGTGCCGGACGCGTGCTCTCGTACGGCTCGTGACACGAAGAGGAAGCGGTCACCGCGCGTGTGGATGTGGGCCAGATCGAACGGTCTTCCGGCCGAGTCGCGGATCACCTGTTCCATCGTGATCAGCGGCGCGCCCTCGGCGACGTCGAGCAGCGGAGCCGTGATGGCGTCGGCAGGCGCGCACCCGACGACGAACTCCGATTCGCCGAGGCAGACTCCGGCGTCCCTCAGCAGGGCGTACCAGTCGGAGTCGAAAGGCATGGTGAGCAGCCGCTCGGCCTCGGGAAAGAGCACGTAGTTGGTGGCGAGCGCGGTCGGCTCGTCCTCCAGCAGGGCGATGTACTCCAGGCGCAGGCACGGGATGCCGGGCCGCACGCTGAGGCGTTCGGCGGCGATGGCGGGGAGTGGAATGGTCGAACGGTCGAGTACCCGGGGACGCATCCGGCGGTTGAAGACGCTGTCCACCACGGGGTCTGCCGCGCCATGCGCCTCGGCCAGCCGGGCGAGCACGGCGTGCACGACGACATGGGTCCCGACGCCCTGCCGGCGATCGATGAGACCCTCGCGGCGAAGCAGGGTCAGCGCCTCGCGCACGGTCGCCCTGGTCACGCCGTACGAGGCCATCAGCTCCGGCTCGCCGGGCAGCTGCCCGTGGGGGAAGCCACCGCGCAGGATCGCCGAACGCAGCAGGTCGCGGAGGCGGCGTACCTGGGCATCGTGCGTGCCTCCCCGCCCGTACGATGCCGCCACCATGGGCGGGGACGTTACGGACATATCGTTTCGCGAGGATTCCCGACGGGTTACCCGGCCATTACGCGGCCAGGTCATCAGTGCCGTGCCCATGGGTCAGCCGACCTCCTCGGTGGCCGCGCCGACGGTGGCGGACACCGCACCGGCGGGAGTCCCGGGCATGCCGAGCAGCACGGGTTCGCCGCCTGGCCGCCACGCACTGGGTTTGCACCGGTCCCGGCAGGAACCCTCGGTGGAACAGCAGAGCGAGCAGATCGTTCCTCCGTGGTACGGGCAGGTGGCCATGTCGGCGACGTCGTACGAGCCCGCGCAGGCCGAGCACGGCAGCTCCTCCTCCCCGTCCGGCAGCTCGCTGGTACGCGCGATGTACCAGCGTCCCCTGGTCACCGCCGCGATGACGGGAGGCAGCACGAGAGCCAGCACGAGTGCGATGAAGGGTGACAGCGCCGCCGCGGTCGGCCCGAAGGCCCCGTAGTAGGCCACGATCGCCACCGTCGCCGCGATCACCATGGACCCGAACCCCACGGGGTTCACGTTGTAGAGGTGGGCGCGCCGGAACTCGATGTGCGCCGGAGAGAGTTTGAGCAGCCGCTTGTTGATGAGCAGATCCGCGGCGAGCGCGGCGATCCAGGCGATGCCGAGGTTCGCGTACCAGGCGAGGACCGTGACGATGTGGTGGTAGACGTCCAGCTCCATGAGCACCAGCGCGAGCCCGACCTGCAGGAACACCCACGCGGCGCGCCCTGGATGGCGGTGGAGGAGCCGGGAGAAGAAGTTCGACCACGACAACGACCCCGAGTAGGTGTTCATGATGTTGATCTTTATTTGGGAGAGCAGAACCAGGAGACCCGCCAGGACCAGCGCGGCGGTGTGGTCGCCGGTCAGCCGCTGGTAGACCACGGTGAACAACTCCACCGGCTCGGCCGCGCGATCCGGGGTGGTCTGTGTCTCGGCGTAACCGACCAGGAGCGTGGAGGCGAAGAAGATCACGACGGCGAACAGGGTCAGACCCGGGCCGCCGAGGATGATCGCGAGCTTCCACCTCCCCGCCCGGCCGGGCCGCGAATCGGGCATGAGCCGCAGATAGTCGCCCTGTTCGCCGACCTGCGCGGCGAGAGAGAGCTGCGCGGCGGCGATGGTGAAGACCGCCAGGACGGTCACGCCGGTGGCCGCCGTCGCGGGGATGTGCGGGTGGACCATGGTGTGGGCGGCGTGCGGGGCGGTCGCCGCGGACCACAGCGCGACCCCGATCAGTGCCACCCACAAGGGCCATGTCCACGCCTGGAACTTCGCGGTGAAGCTCATGCCGTAGACCGTGAGGGGGATCATCACCAGGGCGACGACGGCGTAGGAGACATGCAGTTCCAGATGGGTGAGCGCGCTGAGCGCCTGAGCCATGATCGCGCCTTCGTAGGCGAGGAAGATCAGCGTGTAGGTGGCGTACACCAGCGATGTGAGCGTCGATCCCAGATATCCGAAGCCGGCGCCCCGGGTGAGCAGGTCGATGTCGATGTGCTTGCGAGCGATCGCGAAGGCGGCGGTGAGAGTCAGCGGAAAGGTCACCGCGGTGGCGACGGCGAAGCCGATCAGCGCGTTGCCGAACCCGAACGCGTTGACGAACGTGGCGTCGAGCGCATAACCGGCCATGGCCGACAGCCCGGCCAGGCAGCTCAGGAAAATCATCCACGGTGACCAGGAACGGAAGGCGCTCGGCGCGTACCGGAGGGAATAGTCCTCCAGCGCCGGATTGTCCGCGAGATCCATGACGCTCCCTTGTACGGTGATCTTGGCCCGGGACGATAAGAACACCGCGTTGCCACCTGATGACGAGGCGATTGCGCGCTGTTACGCCGTCGGCGCATCCCTATGACGTGGAAGGACGTAACAAACGACGTCAGATGTGCCGCTGTTCGGAAGGTTCGGCCGCTCGCCCGGCCGGTCTGGTGGACCTGTGCCGCTCGATTATTTGGTTCGGGTGTCGACCTGCAGGTTCAGGCGTCCTCGGAATACTGGTTGATCAAGCCTCCGAGCACGGGCCAGCGCCGAATACGGCCCCTTTCGGGTAGAGCGGCGACCGGTCGGGTGACCGTCATGTCGATGGCGGGCGGTCGCTGGTGCCGAGTCTGATGCGGTCGGCCGGTTGGTGCAGAAGTGCACCAGGCGGTGCCGAACCCAGCAGCCGACATGGACATGAGGTGATTTACTACCTGGCCCTCGCCGTACGTCGTCGCGCTCCGTGACCGAACACCGCCCAGCGCATCGATGCCATGTTTGCTCGTCGTTTGCTCGTCCGTCACGGACCAGCCGCTGCTCATTACGGCCGCGCACTGATCCAAAGCGGGACCCCTCCTGTGCTGTGTTGTGCGAAAGTAGACACGGTCCCCAGTGGACACCATGGCGGCACGAGCAGGACTCCCTCCCCCGGTGACTGGCGTAGGTGATATGGCTTACCGTCTTGTCGAGCGCTACCGGCTGGTGTCGGTGCTGGGCGCGGGCGGCATGGGTACGGTCTGGCGTGCGTACGACGAGCTGCTCGGCCGGGACGTCGCGATCAAACGGATCGAGCTGGCCGAGGACGCGCCGCCGGACGAACGGGCGATGTTGTGCGCGCGGGCCGCCCGCGAGGCGCGGGCCACGGTGATGCTCGACCACCCGGGCATCGTCACCGTCCACGATGTCGTGGAGCCGGACGGCCGGCCCTGGATCATCATGGAGCTGGTCGAGGGCCGCTCCCTAGATCAGGTGGTGGCCGCCGACGGCCCGCTCCCGCCGCGGCGGGTCGCCGAGATCGGCTTACGACTGGTGGACGCGCTGACCGCCGCGCATGAGAAGGGCCTCCTGCATCGGGACGTCAAGCCCGCGAACGTGCTGCTGGCCGAGGACGGCCGGATCGTCCTGACCGACTTCGGGATCGCCGCGCTCGACGGCGATCCGGCGCTCACGCGGACCGGAACGCTGGTCGGCTCACCCGGGTTCATCGCGCCCGAGCGGCTGCGCGACGAGGTGGCCGGACCGGCGTCGGATCTGTGGTCGCTGGGCGCGACACTGTACGCCGCCGTGGAGGGCCGGGCGCCGTTCGACCATGCGGCCTCGCTGGCCGCGCTCGGCGCGGTCCTCACCGAGGAGGCCCCGCCGCCCGGACGGGCCGGGGCGCTGGCGCCGGTGCTCACGCTTCTGCTCGACAAGGATCCGGCGACGCGGATCAGCGCCACCGAGGCCCGGGCCGCGTTGGGCCGCGTCGCGGCGGGCGGCGATTCCGGCCTGGGCGCGGCTCCCTCCATGGCTCCACCGGCCGACCCGCCACCCGGCGCCCAGCCCGCCGCCCGGTCGGCCGCGCTGTACGCCGCCACCGAGCCGGCCGGACAGCCCGTGGCGCGGCCGCGGGAGCGCCCGCAGCGTCGACGCCCGGTCCTGGCCGGAGCCGTCGTCGCGGTCACGGTGGTGGCCGTACCGGCGAGCGCGCCCCTCGGCCACGGCACCGACCAGGGACCCGTACGCTCCGCCGCTCGGGGGGCGCCGCATCCCGTGTCGTCGGTGGACACGTGTGCGCTCCTCACCGACCTGCAGGCGAGCGGCGTGCTGGCCGACGCCGTACGGCGGCGTGATGTGCCGCGCACCGGAGACTGCGCCTGGCAATCCCCGAAGGTCGCCGCCATGCTGACCATCTACAAGCCCAAGGCGGTGGCGGCATCGTTCGACGAGGGCCGCGACCGGATGGCGATCGAGCGGAACGAGCAGCTCTCCTTGATGCAACAGGCCCGGACCTCCCCGCTCAACATGTCGTTCACCTGGCCGTACGACGGCTATCCCAAGTTCGAGGTGCACATGACCGAGGCCACCGAGCTGACGGATCTCAAGGGTGTGGGCGACGAGGCGGTCACCTACACCGACCACGGCTCGGTCCAGTACGACGAGGTGAATATCACCCTGCGCGAGGGCAACGTCGTCCTCCAGCTCCAGTGGGCCGGCCCGCGGAACGGGCCGGCGGCGGCCGCCAGCGGCGCCCGGCGCGCCGCCGTGGCGATTGCCCGGACCCTCGCACGCCTGGAGAACCGCGAATGAGCGGCGAGGAGCTGCTGGCCGGGCGCTACCGGCTGGCCGGCGAGCTCGGCCGCGGCGGCATGGGCACGGTGTGGCGGGCCCGCGACGAGACGCTGAACCGCGAGGTGGCGATCAAGGAACTCATCCTGCCGCGCGAGACGACCGAGGAGCGCCGTGAGATGGCGGTGCGGCGGGCTCTGCGGGAGGCCCGCGCCGCCGCGCGGCTCCGGCATCCCGGCATCATCACCGTGCACGACGTGATCCTCGCCGACGGCCGGCCGTGGATCGTGACGGAGCTGCTGTCTGGCCGGTCGCTGGACAAGATCCTCGAGCAGGAGGGGCCGCTGGAGCCGCGCCGGGCCGCCGCGCTCGGGATCGAGATGCTGGACGCGCTGCGTACCGCCCACGACCGTGGCGTACTGCACCGCGACGTGAAGCCCGCCAACGTGTTCCTGCGCGACGACGGCCGCGCGGTGCTCACCGACTTCGGGATCGCCTCACTGGCCGGCGACGCCCCACTGACCCGCCCCGGCGCGCTGATCGGCTCGCCCTCCTTCATGGCCCCCGAGCGGATCCGCGGCGAGCCCAGCGGACCACCCTCCGACCTCTGGTCGCTGGGCGCCACGCTCTACGCGCTGGTGGAGGGCCGGGTTCCGTTCGGTGGGTCGACGCCGATGGCCGTGCTGGCCACGGTGCTGGCCGACGACCCGGCCCCGCCGCAGCTGGCCGGCCCGCTGTCCGGTCTGCTGCTCCGGCTGCTCACCAAGGACCCGGCCGCCCGGCCCACCGCCGCGCAGACCAGCCACGACCTGGCCGAACTGACCGAACCCCGCGATACCGCGGAGCGGGCCGAGGCTCCCGGGCGCGTCGAGAGCACCGGCCCCGTACCCGTACGACGGTCGCGGCGGACCGTTGCGATCGCCCTCACCGCCCTGGCGTGCCTGGTGGCGGCCGCCGTGACCGGATTCACCCTGGTGCCGCACGCCCGATCCGGGCGGCCGCGGGCCAGCGCATCCGGGCACCCAACCGGCCGGCCCACGCCGTTCGCCTCGGCGCTGCCGGTGTGCGGGCTGATCAGCGTGGCCCGGATGAACCGCCTGGTCCCCCAGGCCGGCCTGGGCGGCGACGCGGGCAGCGCCCCACCGTACTTCGATTGGGAGGTCCACCACGAGGTCGAGTCCTGCCAGTGGAACGAGCGCAGCTCGATCGAGGACGGCCACACCGCCGCCATCATGACCCGGCCGATCCGAGTAGGATCGCCGGACCCCGTGAAACCGGCCCGTGCCGAATTCGCCCGTCTGCGGACCGCCCCGCCGACGAGCGTGAGCAGTCCCCCGCGGCCCCTCGCCGGCGCCGGGGACGAGGCGTTCGCCTACGACCGGATCACCGGCGAGGAGCAGGCCCGGGACTACTACGCCATCGTCATCCTCCGCACCCGCAACATGCTGACCGAGGTGCGGTACGAGTGGTACAAGCGAGGAGGCGCCCCGCCACCCGGCGGCCTCGCCCCGCTACGAGCGGGCGCGGCCCAGCTCAGCCAGTGGATCGACGCCGCCCTGCGGGCCGGCCGACCGGTGGACACACCCTGACCTTCGCTGCGCATGGGGGGCGGGATGCTGAGCGGGATCGTGATTGACGCGTTGGACATCGCGGCGATGCAACGCTTCTGGGCGGTGGCGACCCTGGGGCGGACCGACGTGTGGGTGCCCAGAATTGGGCCACCAGGTGTGACCTGGGGTTTCTCGCTCAGCATGCAAGCCCGGCCTGGGAACGGCAGGATCCATGTTCGTGGCTTTGCGACTGGTCTATCTGATCTTCATCCG
>JAOPYG010000423.1 GCA_025964685.1 Actinoallomurus sp.
TGGATCGCGGCGTCCGGCTCGACCCGCTGGGCCGACATGGCCAGCCGGTCGGGGTTCAGGTCGGCGAGGAGGACACGGGCCGCGCCGCGGGCACGCGCCAGGCGTACGTGCAGGCAGCCGATCGGGCCGGCTCCGATGATGACGACGTCGTCGCCCTCACCGATGCGGGCCAGCTCCTGGCCGTTGAGCACGCACGCGAGCGGCTCGGCCACCGACGCCTCGGCGAAGCCCAGCCCGTCCGGGACGCGGTTGAGGCCGTCGACGGCGAGCACCTTGGCCGGCACGATCGTGTACTCGGCGAAGCCACCTTCGTAGTGGTAGCCCATCGACTCCTGGTTCGGGCAGACGGTCATCCGGCCGCGCCGGCACTCCTCGCAGCTGCCGTCGGGAATGGCCGCGATGACCTGCACGCGGTCGCCCGGCTGCCAGCCGGTCACGCCTTCGCCGAGCTCCACCACCTCACCGGCGATCTCGTGCCCCATCACGCGCGGCGGCCGGATGTGGTGATGGCCGAACTTGGAGATCTTCACGTCCGTGCCGCAGGTGGAGCAGTTGCGGACCCGGATCTTGACGTCCCCGGGACCGGGGTAGGGCTCGGGGGCGTCCTCGACACGGATGTCCCCGGGCGAATAGAAGCGGGCGACCTTCACGCTGGTTCCTCTTCTCCGGCCGGCTGCAGCAGCCGGACCACTTCATCGATGTCGTTCGTCTCCCGGAGGGCGCGGGCCTGGTCCGGGTCGAGCAGGATCTGGGCGAGCTCGGACAGCAGGCGTACGTGGCCGTCACCGCGGGCGGCGATGCCGATGCACAGCACCACCTGCTGGTCATCGCCCCAGGTCACGCCGTCCGGAAAGCGGACGAAGGAGACGGCGTCGTGGCGCACGGAGTCCTTACCGTTCAGGGTGCCGTGAGGGATCGCCACGCCCTCCCCGACGTACGTCGACACGGACTGCTCGCGTTCGAGCATCGTGTCGACGTACGCCGGCTCCACCGCGCCGGTCCGTACGAGCGCCTCGCCACACTGGCGGATGGCGTCGTCGCGGCCGGTCGCGGTCGCGTCGAGACGTACGGCGCCGCGGTGAAGGAGTTCAGGCACCGATTTCGCCACCGTTCTTGATCGCGTTGACGAGCTTCTTGACCGCCGGGTCGCCGAGGAAGACCTGGAACTTCACGATCGGCTTCCCACCCGCGCCGACCGCCGCACGGGCGGCGAGGCCCTGATGGCACACGACGACGTCGGCGTCATCCGGGATGGTGTTGACCGGGGTGTGCTCCACCTCGACCGAGAACTTCTTGAGCTCCTTGCGCAGCTGGCTGGCCAGCATGACGCTGCTGCCCATTCCGGCGTCGCAGGCTACGACGATCTTGTGTACGTCCTTGCCGTTCATCGGTGGTCACGCTCCATGGGGTGCTGTTTCGGTGGCCGGCGCTTCGTCCGTCCGTGTTGTCGTCGCCGCGGCCGGTTCCTCGCCGGCCTCGGCCGTCGCCTCGGGTTCGCCGTCCTCGGGATCCTCGGAGTCTCCGGCGAGCCGGCCGAAGCCGAGCAGGACCGAACCGACCGCGAAGGACACCGCCGCCGCGACCACGACTCCGGCGAACACCCCGAAGTAGCTGCCTCGGGGGGTTTCGGCGGCGTAGGCGAAGATGCTGCCCGGTGCCGGGGTGGCGACCAGGCCCGCGCCGGTGATCATGAACATCCCGATACCCGCGGCGCCACCGGCCATGGAGGCGAGGATAAGACGCGGCTTCATCAGGATGTAAGGGAAGTAGATCTCGTGGATGCCGCCCAGGAACTGGATGACGATCGCCGCTGGCACGCTCGGACGCAGCCGCTTCGGCCCGAACAGCAGGTAGGCCAGCAGCACGCCGAGGCCCGGACCAGGGTTGGACTCCAGCATGAACAGGATCGACTTACCGTGCTTGACCGCTTCGGCCACACCCAGCGGCCCCAGCACACCGTGGTTGACGGCGTTGTTGAGGAACAGCACCTTGGCCGGCTCGATCAGCACCGACGCCAGCGGCAGCAGGTGGTGGTGGATCAGCCACTCCACGCCGTTGCCCGCCACGTCCGTCACGTGCTTGACGATCGGCTTGATCGCCCACGAACCGAACACCGCGGCCGCCGCGCCCACGATCCCGGCGGAGAAGTTGTCCACCAGCATCTCGAAGCCGGCTTTGGTCTTCTCCTGCGTGAACTCGTCGATCTTCTTCAGCACGTACGCCGAGGCCGGGCCCATGATCATCGCGCCCAGGAACATCGGGATACCCGCACCGACCACGACCCCGATCGTGGCCACCGCACCGACCACCGCACCACGCTGGCCGTGCACCATCCGCCCGCCGGTGTAACCGATCAGCACCGGCAGCAACACATTGATCGTTGGATCGACCAGCGCACCGAACTCCTTGTTCGGCAGCCACCCGGTCGGAATGAACAGCGCAGTGATCAAACCCCACGCGATGAACGCACCGATGTTCGGCATCACCATCCCGGCGAGATAGCCGCCCACTCGCTGGATGGTGGCTTTGGCACCACCACCGGTGACTTCTGGGGTGTACGGAGTGGCCATTGAGGGCCTCCCTTGGGGGGTTGGGAAATCTGCGGAGGCAGATCAGGCGATCAGCGACCGGCTCAAGTCCGGCCGCGAATGGATACGGACGATGTCGCGGCGGATGTCCTCCGGCCGCGGCATTCGGCTGGCGGGCAGGCGTACGGCTGCCGCTCCCCATGCCAGCCCTTCGGCGAGCGCCTTACTCCCCCGCGCACCGGCGGCCAGGAACCCGGCGAGCAGGGCGTCGCCCGCCCCCACCGTGCTCCTCGCCCCGGCGACCGGCGCATCGCCGATCGTGACGCCGCCGTCCTCGACCAGTACGGCGCCGTCGGCGCCGAGGCTGGCGAGCACACTTCCGGCGCCTCGCTCACGCAACTTCTGTGCCGCCTCGACGGCGTCGCCGACGCTGTCGACCGGCCGGCCGACGGCCTCGGCGAGCTCCTCCCGGTTGGGCTTGATCAGCACCGGGGCGGCGTCGACCGCGGCCAGCAGCGCCGGACCGCTCGCGTCGACGGCGACCTGGACCCCCGCCTCGGTGAAGAACTCACACATCTGGGCATAGATCCCGGCGGGTACGCCGGGCGGCAGACTGCCACAGGTCACCACCCAGCTCGCGGACTCGGTCTCCCCGAGCACCGCGTCGGCGACCGCGTCGAGCTCCTTACGGGAGAGCGGCTCTCCCGGTTCGTTCAGCTTGGTGACCACGCCGTCGGGTTCGGCGATCGTCACGTTCGAACGCGTGCGGCCGGCGACCCCCACCGCGCGGAGCGGTATCCCGTCGGCCTCGAGCAGGCGGACGAGCTGCTCGCCGTCCGCGCCGCCTACGGGCACCACCGCGACCGAGGGAACGCCGTTCGCGAGCAGGGCCCGCGAGACGTTCACGCCCTTCCCTCCGGGATCGAGCCGCGCCGAGGTCGCGCGGGTCATCGTGCCCCGGACGAGCCGCTCGACCTCGATGGTGCGGTCGAGGCTGGGGTTGAGTGTCAAGGTGACGATCATGCGGCACCCGTCCCGCTCGGTCGCACTCGCGTCCCCGTGGCGGGACCGCGCGGTGCAGGGGACGTCGGCGCGTGCCGCGCCTCCCCCAGCGCGAGGATCCCCACGAGTGTCGTGGTGGCGACGGGCGTCGCGGCCACCGTGTGCGGCGGCCTTCCGACCGCGCGACGTGCCGGGATCGGCCGGCCCGCGCGGCGAACGGGTGCGGCGTGACGGCCCGCGCCCGGACGTGGTGCGGCGGGCGCCCCGTTCGGGACGACCCACCGCTTCTCCTCAGCGCCCATCGTGTTGCTTCACCGCCGTTTCGCTTTGGTTTCCCTTTGTTTACGCCCACATGTGCCCGAGTGTCAATAGTGAAATCGGCATGAACGATCACAGGTC
The DNA here is from genome assembly GCA_025964685.1 of Actinoallomurus sp. Lineage (GTDB taxonomy): Bacteria > Actinomycetota > Actinomycetes > Streptosporangiales > Streptosporangiaceae > Actinoallomurus. The sequence continues at coordinate 3,930 of JAOPYG010000423.1, forward strand.
ACGGCGGATCAGCGGCGGAGCATGCGTGGTGTCGTGAAGGGCAGAACCAGGCCATCGACCTTGGTCGTGGGGGCTGCACGCGGACCGTGCGGTGATGGTCTGCCAGAGGATTTCAGGCGCTCGAGGCCGGGATGTGCACGTTGAGCGACGTGCCCTTGCCGCCGGGGCTCTCGACCTTGATCGTGCCGCCCAGCGCCTCGACGCGATCCTTGAGGCCGATCAACCCCGATCCCTCCCCCACAGCGGCTCCGCCGACCCCGTCATCCTCGACGCTCAGCCTGATCTCCTCGCCGCCCACGCGCAGCCGGACGCGTACGACAGAGGCGGACGCATGCTTGATCGCGTTCGTCACCGCCTCAGCGACGATGTAGTAGACGGCCACCTCGATCCGCTCGTCCGGGCGCCGTTCGACCTGGACGTCCAGCTCGACCGGGGCGCCGGCCCGGCGGGCGAGCGCCTTGATGGCGGGTGGGAGACCGCCCTTGGAGAGGATCGCCGGATGCAGGCCCCGGGAGATCTCCTGCAGGTCCTCCAGCACCACGGACAGGCCCGAGGCGGTCCCGGAGATCCGCTCCCGCAGCGGCTCCTGGCCGTCCGGTACGCCCGCCTCCGCCGCCCTCAGCTCCAGCCCGAGCGAGACGAGACGCTGCTGCGCGCCGTCATGGAGGTCGCGTTCGATCCGTCGGCGCGTCTGGTCGGTGGCCGCCACCAGGCGTGCGCGCGCGGCGGTGAGCTTCGCGCGGCTCTCGGCGTTGGCGATCGCGGTGCCGACGAGTTCGGTGTACTCGATCATGCGGCCCTCGATCCCTTCCGGCTGGGGCGCTTCCGCCTTCGAGAAGGCGATCATCACGCCCCACAGGCGGCCTTCGACCACGACCGGGCTGCCGGCCGCCGACCTGACCCCTCGCGTCCGTGCCCACACGCCGATGCCGCTGGTGGCACGGTCATAGTCGGTCATGCGGGCCGGGCGCCCGGTCTGCTCCACCGACGCCTCCAGGCTCCGGCCCTCCAGTGACCAGCATGAGCCGACGGGCGGGGCAGGCTCGGGATTGTCCGCGGACTTCCAGGACCCGACCACGGTCGCCATCCGGTCGGGCTCGAACCGGTTGATCACGATGAAGTCCGCCCCGACGATGCGGCCCAGTTCGGCGGCGACCGCCTCGAACACCTCGGGCGGTGAGGCGGCGCGGGCCACGAGCGTCGCGACGCGACGGAGCGCGGCCTGCTCGTCGGCGACCCGGCGGAGCTTGTGGTGGCTCACCTCCAGGGAGCGCGCCATGGTGTTGAAAGCGCGTTCCAGCACGCCGATCTCGCCGAGCGAGGTCTCGGGCATCCGTACGCCCAGCTCGCCGCGGGCCAGGTCACCGGCCATGATCGACGCGCGGCGGACGGGCCGGACGAGCGCGCGGGTCAGGTACGAGGTGAAGACGAAGACCAGCACGATCGAGCCGACCGCGGCGGCACCCGCCATCGCCATGGCCCGGCGGGCCGCCGCCAGTGAGCGCTGCTCGTACTGGGAGGCGAGCCGGCGCTGCACGTCGACGAACCGGTCGAAGTCGGCGCGGATGGCGTCGACGCGCCGCTGTCCGTCCGCGACCTCCTGGGCGGGCCGCAGGCCCGGCTGTCCCTGCTCCGCCTTGGTCACAAGCGGAATCGAGAAGTCCTGCAGGTAGGACGTGGTTTCCCGCGCGATCCGGTCGGCCCGCCTGCCCTGCTCGGCGTTGATCTCGGCGCTGAGCCGGCGGAAGTCCTCCGTCTGCGCGGGAAGGGCGGCACGTGCCGCCACCCACGGCTTGAGGAAGGCCTGATCCTTCGTGATGAGGTAGCCGCGCTCGCCGGTCTCCAGATCCACGATGAGCCGCTCGAGCCGGTTCGAGGCGGCGAGCACCTCCTCGGACCGGCCGGTGATGGTCGCCGCGTGGCGCAGTCCGGCGATCGCCCCGACCAGGATCAAGAACGTCGCGGCCATCAGGCACGCGAGCAGGACGCTCGCGATGATCATCCTCCGGCTCAGGCCCCGTGGAGCATCGACCCGCAGTTGCGAGCGGCGTGAGGCCCATCCGGTCATGCCCATCCTTTCGACCAGCGGGAACTGGCCGATAATGAGATTAGGGTTGGTGTGGAATCACTCTACGTGCGGAGGAGAGTGATGGTCGAACCAAAAGCACGACTCGCGGTGGCCGAAGACGACGTGCTGCTCCGGGCGGGGCTGGCGAGCCTGCTGGAGCGTTCGGGCTTCGAGATCGTGGCACAGGCGGGCGACGGGCAGGACCTGATCGCCGCCGTGCGCGAGCATCGTCCCGACGTCGCCATCGTCGACATCCGCATGCCTCCGGCGTACGAGACGGAAGGACTGGACGCGGCCCAGGTGATCCGCAGGGAGTTCCCCGAGATCGGGATCCTCCTGCTGTCCGCGCATGTGGAGGTCGACCAGGCGACCGAGCTCCTCGCCGCCGGTCAACGCGTCGGTTACCTGCTGAAAAGCCGGGTGACCGAGGTGAGGGAGTTCATCGAGACGGTCGAGCGGATCGCCCACGGCGGCTCGGTCGTCGACCCGGGGCTCGTGCAGGAGCTCCTCACGGCCCGCCACAAGGACGACCCGCTGGAGGGCCTCACCGAACGCGAGCGCGAGGTGCTCGCGCTGATGGCGGAGGGCCGGTCGAACGCCGGCATCGCCAACCGCCTGTGGATCACTGAGGGAACCGTGGAAAAGCACGTGCGCAGCATTCTCGCGCGGATGCAGCTGCCGGAGACCGAGGATGACCACCGGCGCGTGCTCGCCGTGATCACCTTCTTGGACAACCGTTAGGGCGTATCCGACGGACGCCGCTGCGTACGGTCACCGGATTCGGTCAGTGGCCGAGCGCGGGCGGCTTGCCCTGCTGCGCGGGCATCCGGTCGCCCGCATCGGCGACCATCCCGCGGACGGCCGCGCCGGACAGCTCCGACTTCGGCAGGAATCCGAGGGCCGCGCTGCTGGCGACGATGTCGGCGAAATCATCTTCCGGGTACGTCGAAATCAGGATCACGATCGGGTTGCCAGGGGATTGCCCGACGAGCCGGCCGGCGAGCTCCACGCCGCACTCCTCGCCGAGGCAGACATCGACGAGCACCACGTCGGGGCGGAGCAGGTCGGCTTTTTCGAGCGCCTCACGGCCGTCTGATGCCACTCCGACCACAGCGATCCCGTCGCGTTTCAGAACGCCCCGTGCGGTCGCCAGGAAGCGGTCGTTGTCGTCAACGATCAGACAGCGCATGTCCATTGCCCCAGTCTCGCCATTCGATGCTGGATACGCATTGCCGCTAACCGGAATATAGGCGTTCCCGCTGGCGGGGCGCCACCTGAGGGGCCGATTACAGCGCAGGTCACAGCATCGCCCATGGGTGCTCCGGCCCGGCGTAGACGGCTTCGTACCGGCTAGCAGGGGGGTCGGCACTGCGGCTGGCATGACAGGCGAATGGGGGCTGGCGGCGCAGACGGGGCGCGCCGTAGGCGGGAGTGTGGAGTCATAACCCCGAAACCCCAACCAGCTGTGAGAGGAGAAGGCGTCATGTGCCAGCACCTACCGCAGTGCCCCTCAGCCACCGCGGAAGACCATATTGCCGCACGCGTCATCTCCGCGCACCCTGAGCAGGGATGGAGCCTGCTCTGCAACGGTGTCGTGGTCTTCGATGACACCGGCGAACTGTTCCCGGACGGGCACACCGTTTCACCGCACCGAGCCCGCCCTCTGACGCTCGCCGCCTGAGTTCTCGATGAACGAGCGGAAGGATCGCCCAATGCGTCGCATCCGCATCAAGGTGCGCCGGCCGCGCACCAGCCCCGAGCTCGACCTTCGCTCCCCGTCCGGCCGCCCGCTCCCCTACTGAGCGGCCACGGCGAGGCGCCCGGCCTCCAACTGAACCCCGGCCCCCGACCGACGGCTCATCCCCAGGCCGCAGGACCGCCGTACGGTCTGGCGACGTTGGCCCCCGTCGACCAGGCCGTACGGCCGGTTCCCCTTCCCCCGCACACCGGCGGCGGGCTGTCCGTCACGTTCACCAATCACCGGACAGCTCGTCGCCGTACCACCGCTCGATGAGCTGCCGGGCGATGGAGATCCGCCCCGGCAGCAGGAGCTCACCGGATTCGACAGCGGTGCGGAGCTCCGCACGGGTGTACCAGCGGGCGCTCTTGATCTCCTCGCCGTCCACGCGCAGGTCCTGGCCGTCGTAGGCGCGGGCGAAGAATCCCAGCATGAGGCTGCGCGGCAGCGGCCAGGGCTGGCTGCCGAGATAGCGGCAGTCGTGGACCTCGATCCCGACCTCCTCCTTGACCTCACGGGCCACCGCCTGCTCCAGTGACTCTCCGGGCTCCACGAAGCCGGCGAGGATCGACACTCGCCGCGCCGGCCAGGCCGCGCTGCGGGCGAGCAGGATCCGCTCGTCGTCGTGGACCAGCATGATCACTGCCGGGTCCGTCCGCGGGAAGTGCTCCGAGCCGTCGGCCGTGCAGATCCGCGTGTGCCCCGCGGACGCCAGGACCGTATGTGCGCCGCAGCGCGGGCAGTGCGTGTGGGTCTCGTGCCAGTTCTGCAGGGCGACGGCCTGGGTGAGCAGTCCCGCGTCACGGTCGCTGAGCAGCGCGCCCGTCTGGCGCAGGCCCGCCGGTTCGGTGCCCTCGATCGCGGGAAGCGGGGCCGACACCCCGAAGTAGGCGATCTCGCCGTCGTCGACGCCCAGCAGATACCGCTCGCCGTCGGGCGCCTCGTCCGGGCTGAGCAGGACCAGCGCGGGCTCCGCGCGGACCAGCGCGTTGCCCTTGTCGATGACCAGGACCCGGCTGCGCTGATCCGCCCATGCCTTCGCGAGCCAGGCGTCGTCGCGGCGACGCTCGCCGACGCGGTCGAGCGAGCCCCGGGCCAGCGCCAGCCAGCCGAGGGTGGACCCCGCCACGGCGTCTTCCAGGCCGTGACGGCCGGCATTCTCGTCAGCGGTCACGAGATCCCCTTCATCGGCCAACTCGGCAAGTCACGGAAGCTCTCCTAGCGTCCGGCGAACTCGACCCACAGGTACGCCGCGGCTTCGGCGCCCTTGAGGAGGAGCGGCATCTCGACCTTCTCGTTCGGTGCGTGGATGCGGTCCTCGTCCAGCCCGACCGCGACGAACACCAGCGGCGCCGCCAGGATGTCGGCCAGATCGGCCTCGGGGCCGCTGCCCCCCTCGCGGGTGAACAGCACCTCCTTGCCGAACGCGCGTTCCATCGCCCGCTTGGCCGCCAGCACGCCCGGTGAGTCGATCGGCGAGAAGCAGGGGCGTACGCCGAGGCTGGGGAACTCCACGCGCGCCTCGACGCCGGGCGGGGTGTGCTCGGCGACGTAGGCCGCGAAGGCCTCCTGCACGGCTTGCGGGTCCTGCCCGGCGACCAGCCGGAACGACACCTTCGCGTGCGCCTCTCGCGGCACGATCGTCTTGCCCCCGGGACCGGTGTGGCCGCCCCACATACCGTTGATCTCCGCGGTCGGCCGCGCCCAGACGCGCTCCAGGGTCGTGAACCCCTCTTCACCGAGGGCGGCCCGGCTGCCGCCCGCCGTCCGGAGCCATTCGGCCTCGTCGAAGGGCAGCCGCGCGAACAGCTCACGCTCCTCGCCCGTGAGCTCGACGACGCCGTCGTAGAAGCCCTTGAGCGTGACGCGGTTCCGCTCGTCGTGCAGGCCGGCCAGCAGCGAGGCCATCGCGTGCAGCGGGTTGGGCACCGCGCCTCCGAACGACCCGGAGTGCAGGTCGAGGGACGGCCCGTACAGCGAGATCTCGGCTTCGGTGAGGCCCCGCATGCCGGTGCACATGGACGGGACGTCGGCGGCCCACATGGTGGTGTCGCTGATGACGACGGCGTCGCAGGCCAGCCGGTCGCGCTGGTCGCGGAGCAGCTGGGCGAAGTGCGGCGAGCCGGACTCCTCCTCGCCCTCGACCAGCATCTTGATCGTCACGGGCGGCGCGGCCTGGCCGCCGGCGGCCAGGGCGGCCTTCAGCCCCAGCGTGTGGAAGAAGACCTGCCCCTTGTCATCGGAGGCGCCCCGGCCGATGAGCTGGTCACCCTGCTCGACCGGCGAGAACGGCGCGGTCTTCCACTCGTCGAGCGGCTCGACCGGCTGGACGTCGTGGTGGCCGTAGACGACGACGGTGGGCGCTGCGGGGTCGGCGGCCGGCCACTCGGCGAAGACGGCGGGCAGTCCCGGCTCCGCGGGGCTGCCGGTCTCCCAGATCTCCACGACCGGGAAGCCGGTCTCGCGCAGATGCTCGTGGAGCCACTCGGCGGAGCGCCGTACGTCGTCGCGGCGCGCGGGGTCACCGGAGATCGACGGGATCGCGAGCCACTCCTTGAGTGCGGCGAAGAAGCCGCTCGCGTTGGCCTCGATGTATTCGCGTACGTCCATTGAACTGCTTCCTCGCAGGCGGATCTACCTCTGGCACTCTATTGCGGTGACCATCTTCATCGACCGCCCCCTCTGGCCGGCCCGCGGACGGCTGTGGTCGCACATGGTCAGCGACACGTCGTTCGAGGAGTTGCACGCCTTCGCCGCGGGGCTCGGCATGCCCCCGCGCGCCTTCGAACGCGACCACTACGACGTGCCCTCGGACCTGTACGAGCCGGCGCTGCGGCTGGGAGCCGAGCCCATCGGCTCACAGGAGCTGGTGGCGCGCCTCACCCGCGCGGGCCTCCGCCGCCGGAAGTACCTCCGAGGAGCATGAGCTCGGTTCGCAGGTTGTGCCGGGCGGCCTCCTCCCACCGCTCTCGGGCGGGCGCCGTACGGAACAGCGAGGGCAGGTCCAGAAGGCTCCGCAGGACGTGGGCGCGGCCCTCACGGAACATCTCGTCCGGCACCGCGGCGTACTCCTCGCGGACGGCGGCGGCGTACGCCGCGTAGCCGTCCGGCGGAGCGGCGAGGATCGCCAGGTCGGCGTCGGACAGGACGGCGCCGTTGCGATCTCCTTCGGCCGCATCGTGCGTGGTGGTCAGCCGGACCAGCCGGGCCACCTCGGCGATCGTCCCCGCCGGCAGGCCGGTCTCGGCGAGCATTCGCTCGGCCAGCACCGCGCTGCGCTCCTCGTTGTCGTCACGTGAGGGGTCATAGACCGCGTCGTGGAACCAGGCCGCCAGGCGTACGGCGTCGGCGTCATCGGCCTCATGGCGGAGTTCCTCGACGTGGTCGAGCACCGCGGCGAGGTGCTCGGTGGTGTGGTAGCGGCGGTGCGGCTCGGCGTAGCGGCGGAGCAGGTCGGCCCCGAGCGGCTCCGGGCCCGGCCAGCGCGGCAGCAGGTCCATCAGGCGGCCCTCGCGGCCCAGCGGCCACCGGCCTTATCGATGGTGATCGGGTGGTCGAAGCAGGCGCTGATCAGGCCGGTGGTCAGCACGCCGTCCGCAGCACCCGAGGCGAGCACGCGGCCCTGCCGGAGCAGCATCGCGTGGGTGGTGCTGGCCGGCAGCTCCTCCAGGTGATGGGTGACGAGCACGCTGGTCAGCGCGGGCTGGGCGCGCCGGAGCACGTCGATGGAGCTCAGCAAACGCTCGCGGGCCGCCACGTCTAGGCCGGTCGCGGGTTCGTCGAGCAGGAGCAGCCGGGGACTCGGCATGAGGGCGCGGGCGATCAGCGTGCGGCCGCGCTCACCGTGGGACAGCGTCGGCCAGCGGGCCTCGCGGTGCGAACCGAGCCCGAGCAGCTCGATGAGCTCCTCGGCGCGGTCGAGCTCCTCCGGCTCGGGCTTCCAGTGCGGCACCAGCTCGACGCTGCCGGTGACGCCGGTGAGGACGATCTCGTGCACGCTGCGGGCGGAACGGAGCGGATGGCCGGGCGTGACGTGCCCGATCTCGGCGCGCAGCTCACGCACGTCCACCCTGCCGAGGCGGTGGCCGAGCACGTCCACCTGCCCGCTCGTCGGGTGCTGGTGTGCGCCGAGCAGGCTGAGCAGCGTGGACTTGCCGGCACCGTTGGCGCCGAGCAGGGCCCAGTGCTCGCCCTCGCGGATGGTCAGGGACACGTCATCGAGCAGGGCCCGGCGGTCACGCACGAACCGGACATCCTCTGCTCTCAGCACGGTCGGCTTCACAGTGCTCATCGCCTGAGAGGCTATCGAAGACACGCGCGGGGCCCGTGGTTGCGTAGCCTCGGGAGCCCGGGCCACTATGGTCACTCTGAGTTTAGGTAAGCCTTACCTCACCTCATGTCCCGGGGGACCCAGTGCGGCTCTACATCGTGGCCGGCAAGCAGACCGACTCGGTGACGCACGGCTTTCTCCCGGCCGCCGCCGCGCTGGGCCTCGACGTCACTCTGCTCACCGATCGTGCCTGGCCGGGGGCCGGCAGCCTGCGTTGTGACGTCACCGACTTCCGGTCGATCATCGCGACCGTCGCCCGCGACGGCACACCCGCGGCGATCTTCTCCAACAGCGATCACCTGCAGGCGCCCACCGCGCTGGCCGCGGAGTACTTCGGGCTGCCGGGCAAGGACTGGCGCGCCGCCCTGCGCACGAAGAACAAGGCGCTCATGCGCCGCACCCTCGGCGGGGTGTACGCGACCGAGCTGCGGCCCGGTGAGGAGCCGCCCGGCGACGCGCCCTACCCGCTCGTGGTCAAACCCCGCGAGGGCGTGGCCAGCGAGGACGTCTTCCTGGTCGGCGACGCGGCCGAGCTCGGGGCGCGCTGCCGTGAGATCTGGACGAGGCGGCCCGAGGCGCTCGTCGCCGAGGAGCACCTCCCCGGCGCGCTGCACACACTGGAGACGCTGAACGGCCAGGTCATCGGCGGGTTCCGCACCCGCCTCTCGGCACCCCCGCACTTCGTCGAGGAGCGCCTCGACTGGGTGCCGCCGCCGTATGCCGACCAGGTCCTGGCCGGCCTGCGAACGCTCGGGGTCGATCTCGGCGCCTGCCACACCGAGTACGCCGTGCACGAGGGCCGCGCCCGGATCGTCGAGGTGAACTACCGGATCATCGGCGACCACTGCGACTTCCTGCTCGCCGACCTGCTCGGCGTGCCCATCTTCGAATGGGTGCTGCGCGCCCATCTCGGCGAGCCGATGCCGCCACTGCCGGCCGCATCCGGGCACGCCGCGGTCGACTCGGTCATCGCCGACCGGTCCGGCACGCTGGCCGTCGCGCCCGGACGCCAGGAGTACGAGACGGGCGGCGTGCGCCTCGCCTACTGGCCGGTGCGCACGACCGGCGACGTGATCGAGCTGACCCGGACCAACCGCGACTACGTCGGCATGATCCGGGCGGTCGGCACCGACCCGGCAGGGGTCGACGCGGCGATCCGGGGATTCCGCGCCCGGCACCGGTGGGAGATCGTCCCGTGACCGCCGACGCCCCGGTGACCGCCGGAGACGGACGCCACTCCGGCCGTGAGGCCCATCTCGCCGCCCGGGTGCTCGACGCGCTGCTGCGCGAGGACTACTGCGGGCTCTCGCTGCGCGTCCGCGGTGACCGCCTGACACTGCCCGGCGGCCGGGTCGTCGCCCTGACGCGCGAGCGATCCGCCCCGGGCCGGTACCCCGGCTTCCTGGCCGACCTCGTGGTGGACGACGCGGTCGGCCTGGACGAGGTGTTCGCGGCCGTGCGCGCGCTGGCCGACCCGCGCGACGACGTCACGGCCTTCGAGCGCGAGTGCCGTGAGGCGCTACGCGCGCTCCGGCTGGGCGACGCCGTCCCCTCGCGTCCCGCCGGCGCGACCCGCCACGAGGCGCTCGCCGCAACGCTCGACCATCCGGTGTACCCGACGGCGCACTGCCGCCTCGGCCTCGAGGAGCGCGACCTCCTGGCGTACGCTCCGGAGTTCGGGTCCTCCTTCCGGCTCTGCTGGACGGCGGTGACCCGCTCCACCCGGCAGGGCGTGCGCCCGGACTGGTGGCCCACCGCCGCCGACCTCGGCCTGCCGGGTCACCTGGACGTGTTCCCGGTGCATCCGCTCACCGCGCGGCTGGTCCCGACGGTGCCCGGCCCGGCCGTCACGGTCCGGCCCACTCTGTCCATGCGAACGGTCGCCGTCGGCGCCCGCGAGCAGCTCAAGCTGCCGCTGCCGATCAGCACTCTCGGCCTGCGCAACCGCCGGGTGATCATGCCGGGGACGCTCGCCGACGGCGCCCTCGTCGAGCGGCTGCTCCACGCCGTGGTGGAACGAGAGCAGGCACCCGTGCTGCTGGCCGACGAGCAGACCTGGGGGCATGCCGACGACCCGCTCCGCGGCTACCTGCTGCGGCGGATGCCCGCCGAGGGAGTGCCGGTCGCGGCACTGCTGGCCCGTACGCCGGACGCCCCCGGACGGCACGTCATCGAGGAGCTCACCGACGACGTGGAGTCCTTCTTCGGCACGTACCTGAGCGCGCTGTTCGGCTGGAACGTCGCGCTGCTGACCAAATACGGCATCGCGCTCGAAGCCCACCAGCAGAACGTCTCGGTCGTCCCCGGCGAGCCCCCACGGCTGATGATCAAGGACAACGACGGCGCGCTGATCGACCTGCGGCGCGTCCGTTACGCCCTGGGACATGCCCCGGAGCCGGCGGAGTTCGCCGACCGGCGGCTGCTCACCTCCGACCCCGAGGCGCTGGCCCGGGTGTTCGTCACGATCACCGTGCACCTGTGCGCCGGGGCGCTCGCCTTCGGACTCGCCGAACGCGGCCTGCTGCCCCTCGGCAGGGGCCTCGAGCTGGTCCGCGACCACCTCGGCGCGGCACTCGACGCACACGACGACACGGGCTTCCTCCGCGCCCGCACCCTTGACGCCGACCGGCTACCCGGCAAGGCGATGGTCACCGCCGGGACACTCGTCGGCAAGGACCGCACCGGCGCGGAGGACATCAACAAGCACTACGGTCCGCCGGGACCGAACTATCTGAAGAGGTCTGCGCATTGACGTCGCTCGCCCACGCCGTACCCTCCCGGCCCGCCCCCGCCCAGCCACGGCCGCGGGCCGACGCGGGTGAGATCACCGCGCTGGCCCTGCTCAACTGCGCGGTGCGCGAGCTGTGCGGGCCGGGCCGGCAGATCTGGCCGGCGCACCCCTACCTCGTCGTGCGCCTCCCCCGCGCCGGTGTGATGCTGCGGGCGCGCCTGCTGCGTCCCCCGCTCATGACCCCACGGCTCGCGGCACCCGTCGAGGAATTGCGCGACGGCTGGAGCCCGCTCGGCTGGCGGCGGCTGGCCGAGCTGGTCGCCGGCGAGCTGGAGCTGACGACCGGCGAGGCCAACCCGGAGTTCGCCGACCAGGTCACGGCGAGCCACGACGCCATCGCCGAAGTGATCCGCGAGGGACGGCGGCCGGCGGACGATCCGTACCTGGACTCGGAGCAGGCCCTGCTCGCCGGGCACCGCTTCCACCCTTCGCCCAAGGCCCGGCAGGGCGCCGACTGGCCGCGCTACGCCCCGGAGACCGGCCGCCGGTTCCCCCTGCACTGGCTCGCGGTACACGAGGACGCGATCGCCGAAGAGGGCGACGTGTCGCTGCTCGACCGCCTCGGGCCGCCCGTGCGCGAGGGCTACCGGGTGCTGCCCGCGCACCCCTGGCAGCTCGCGCTGCTGCGGCCGGAGTCCGCGGCGATCACCGACCTCGGGCCGTACGGTCCGGAGGCCGTGCCGACCTCGTCGGTGCGGACGGTGTACGTCCCGGACGCCCATCTGAAGTTCAGCCTCGACGTGCGCATCACCAACTGCGTACGCAAGAACGCCTGGTACGAGATGCCCGGCGCGGTCGCGCTGACCCGTGCCCTGCGGCCGCTCTTCGACGGCCTCGGCGCCGGGCTGCTCGGCGAGCCCGGCTACCGGACGGTCTCCCTGGGAGACCCACGGCTCCACGAGGGCCTGGGTGTCATCGTGCGCGACGGCGTACGCGGGTTCGCGGGCACCCCTCTGCTCGCCGCCGCCATCGCCGACCCGTACGCCCGCAGCGGCGCCGCCATCGCCCGCCGTCTCGCCGGTTCGTCTCCCGAACACCTGCTGGCCTGGTGGGACGCGTACGTCCGGCACGTCGTCCCTCCCGTGCTGCGGGCCTACCTGGAGCACGGCGTCGTCCTCGAACCCCACCTGCAGAACGTCCTGGTCTCGGTCGACGACGGCGGCATGCCGATCCAGGCGATCTTCCGGGATCTGGAGGGCACCAAGCTGCTGCCGGGGCCGTGGGCGTCCTTCCTCGGCGAGCTGCCCTGCCCGGTGGCCGACGCCATGACCTACGACGCCGAGCGTGGCTGGGACCGGGTGGTGTACTGCCTGTTCGTCAACCACCTCGCCGAGGTCGCCGCGGCCATCGCGGACCTGTGCCCGCCCCTGGAGCGCGAGCTGTGGCGGCTGACCCGGCACCACGTGGTGCGCTGCACCGGGGAGACGCCGACCGTGCCCGGGGGCGCGGCGCGCCTGCGCGCCCTGCTCGCCGGAGTTCCGCTGCCCGCGAAGGCCAACCTGCGCACCCGCTGGGCCCGCGATCCCGACCGCGCCGCCGCGTATGTGCCCGTGCCCAACCCGCTGGCCGATCTGCAGGCGGGACAGTGATGCCGCCTGCGGCCGTGCGGGCACGCGCGCTGTCCGTCGCGCCGCCCGCGTACGTCTACGATCTGCCCGGCCTGCGCGCGCACGCCGCCTCGATCCGCGCGGCGGTCCCGACGGAGCTGTTCTACGCGGCCAAGGCCAACCCGGACGCACGGATCCTGGCGACGCTCGCGCCCTACGTCGACGGGTTCGAGGTCTCCTCCGGCGGTGAGCTGGCCCACGTACGTGAGGTCCTCCCGGAGTCGCGCCTGGCGTTCGGCGGGCCGGGCAAGACCGACGCGGAGCTGGCCGCGGCGTTCGCGGATCCGGCGCCGGTGCACCGGATCCACGTCGAGTCGCCGCTGGAGCTCCGGCGGCTGGCCGCCCTGGGCCGCGCGGCCGACGTGCTGCTGCGGGTCAACCTGCCGGTCGCGGCGGCCGGCGCGTCACTGCGGATGAGCGGGCCGTTCGGGATGGACGCCGAAGCGCTGGGCGCCTGCGTGGACCTGCTGGCCCGTACGCCGTGGCTGCGGCTGCGCGGCATGCACGCCCACCTGGCGTCGGGCCTGGAGGCGGGGCCGCTGCTCGAGGTGGCGGCTCAGGTGCTCGGCTGGACACGTTCGTGGACCGACGGGCTCGACGGGCTCGACGGGCCGGCGGAGATCAACCTGGGCGGCGGCATGGCCGTCGACTACCGCCACCCGGAGCGCCGGTTCGACTGGGCCGCGTACGGCGCCGGGCTCGCGGCGCTGCGGCGGCCCGGTGAACGCCTGCGGGTCGAGCCGGGCCGCGCCGTCACGGCGTACTGCGGCTGGTACGTCACCGACGTGCTCGACCTGAAGCGGACGCACGGCGCGTGGTACGCCGTGCTGCGCGGCGGCACCCACCACCTGCGCACGCCGGTGGCCAAGGGACACGACCAGCCGTTCACGGTGCTGCCGGTGGGCGACGGTCCCGCGACCGGCGAGCCGGTCACGCTCGTCGGCCAGCTGTGCACGCCCAAGGACGTGCTGGCGCGCAACGTGCCGGTGGAGCGCATCGCCGTCGGCGACGTCGTGGCCTTCGCGATGGCCGGGGCGTACGCCTGGAACATCTCCCACCACGACTTCCTCATGCACCCGAAGCCGTCCGTCCACTACGTGGACGAGTGTAGGGAACCGGCGAAGATGAGCGATCATCCTCATAGTTGAGCACTACATGAGCAACGGTCGACCTACTTGAGCAGTGCAGCCAACCGCGTCACGAAGACGACAGCGGTCGCGTTAGGTCGTGGACGGGTCGCCCTCGTCGGCCGATGTTCTGTGATGCAGGGGGTTCCCTTACTGATGTGGCCGGTCCTGGCGGTCGCACCGAATCGCTTTTCACTTCCGAACCGGGAGCGGTGCTCGGCCGTGAAGCCCGTCATCGTTACTGCGGATCGTCCGTTACGTCTTCAGTGGCGTAGCAGCGGATGCTCTCGACAATCGTGTCGAGGCCGGCTTCCAGCGCGGCCGTGCTGCGCTGGGCCTGGGCCAGTAGCAGGCCGCCTTGCAGGGCGGCGAGCATCGCCAGGGACAGCCGTTCGGGATCGGCGTCCGCGCGAAGGACACCTCGGTCGATCATGTGCTGCAACCCGCCACGGATGGCGCCGGACCATTGTGTGAAGCCGTCGGCCAGCGCTTGGCGGGCGTCGGGGATGTGATCCGACACTTCGCTCGACAGAGAGCCGAGCGGGCAGCCGCCGACATAGCCGAGGTCTCGCTCGGCCTGGACGACGACGTCACGCCATGCCTTGAGCGCTTCGAAGCTGTCGAGCCGGCCGAGTAGGGCGGTTTGGTTGGCAAGGATCGTCTCGGTCTGGTGCGCGATGACGGCCCTGGTCAGCGCGTCCTTGTCGGCGAAGTAGTGATAGATCTGCGACGAGCTGACGCCGGCCGCATCCCGGACGGCGGGCGTGCTGGTGCCCGCGGCACCGTGCCGGAACATCAGGTCCGCCGCGGCGCGCACGATCCTGTCCCGGGTTGCCCGGCCCTTGGTGGTGAGCTGCTGAGCGTCCGGCGCCACGCTGGTGACCATGACATCCACCCTACCAAATTCTGGATTTGACTATCCAGACCTTGTGCAGCAGATTGGATTAGGTAATCCAATCTGCTGACCCACTGCGGCGAGCGACAGCGGCGGCCCAACTGTCCCCTGGCGGCACCTGTCGCACCCGCGAGCATGCTCACCAGGTACGGGCGCCGGCCGCTCGTCACGTGAACGGAAGGAAACGACCATGCAGTTCAACGGCAAGACCGTCCTCGTCACTGGCGGCACGTCCGGTGTCGGACGACACACGGCGCGGCTGTTCGCCGGACACGGCGCGACCGTCATCATCACCGGCCGCGACGAGCAGCGCGGGAAGGCCGTAGTGGCTGAAATCACCGCCGCCGGGGGCCGGGCGCGGTTCGTCCGCGCCGATCTGTCGACCCACAAAGACGTGCAATGGCTGCCTCATGAGGCCGGGCCGGTCGACGTGCTGATCAACGACGCCGGCTACTGGGAGCTGGGTCCGACGCACGAAACCACCGAAAGCGGCTTCGACGAGATGTTCGCCGTCAACGTCAAGGGTCCGTTCTTCCTCACCGCCGCCTACGCCCCGCTGATGGCGAGCAACGGTGGCGGCGCAGTCGTCAACGTGTCGAGCATGGTTGCCTCCCGCGGGGCAGCGGGCATGGCCGCCTACAGCGCGTCCAAGGCGGCGCTGGAATCACTCACTCGGGCCTGGGCAGCCGAATACGGACCACGAAAAGTACGCGTCAACGCCGTGGCGCTCGGGCCGACCCGGACACCGGTGACCGCCTCCATGGGCGAGCTGCTCGACACCCTGGCCGCCGCCAGCCCACTGGGCCGCGCAGCGGAACCCATCGAGATCGCCGAGACGATCGCGTACCTCGCCGGCGACACCGCGAGCTACCTCACCGGAGCCGTCATCCCCGTCGACGGCGGCCGTGTCTCCGCACTCTGAGACGCCATGTCCGCGCACCCTGGAGAAAGGAAACAAGCCATGATCCTGGTCACCGGAGCAACCGGCAAAGTCGGTTCCGAAGCCGTACGCCTGCTCTCCCGGCGAGGACTGCCCGTGCGGGCCCTCGTCCGGAACCGGGAGAAGGCCGAGGCGCTCGCAACCGCCGGCGCGGAAATCGCCGAAGGAGACTTCGAAGTACCGGACACCGTCGACGCAGCGCTGACCGGCATCACCAGTGTCATCCTCGTCAGCCCGGCCGTACCGAAACAGGAACTCTACGTCGTCGACAGCGCCGTTCGCTCCGGCGTCGGCCACGTCGTGAAGATCACCAGCAAGGCATCGGCCGACTCGCCCATCGCCCGCCGGCGCGGACAAGCCGAGATCGAAGCCGGGCTGGTCGCCTCCGGCCTGAGCTACACGCTCCTGCGGGCCAACGCCTACATGCAGAACGTCCTGACCCTCGCGCCCGCGATCGTGAGGGCCAGCGGCTTTGGCTCATCAGCAGGAACAGGACGCGTCGGCATGATCGACGCGCGCGACGTCGCCGCCGTCGCCGCCGAGATCGCCGCGGCACCCGCCCTCCACAATGGCAAGACCTACTGGTTGACCGGCCCTGAACTGATCTCCTATACGGACATCGCCGCAGCGCTCTCAGAACTGCTCGGTCGGCCGATCACCTATCACGAGCGGACGTTCGAGCAGGACAAGGAAGCGATGATCCGCGCGGGCGTGCCCGCACCCACAGCCGAGATGAACGCCCAAGCGTTCAGCCTCATCGCCGAGGGCGACGCCGCCTGGCTCTCCCGGGACGTACCGGCACTTCTCCATCGGCCGGCTCGCCCCTTCGAACAATTCGCCGCCGACTACGCAACGACATTCTCCTGAACCCGAACCCTGGAACGATCGCCGACGAATATTAACGACTAAGGAACTTCGGAAGCGACTGCTCAACTACCGACGAAAGCCCAGGACGGAATGCTCATCTTAATCGGTTCTCCACAGCGAGATCAGCCCTGCGGGATCCGTTCGAGCAGCGCGGTGAGGCCGGTCTCGTCCAGCAGGTCGGCCGGGCGTACGGTCACGTCCGCGGCCACATAGTGGAACGCGGCGCTGACCCGGCCGACCTCCACGCCGGCCAGCTGTGCCCACGCGAGCCGGTAGGCGGCGAGCTGCACGGCCACCACCCGCGCCTCGTCGCCCGACGGCGGACGGCCGGTCTTCCAGTCCACGACCTCATAGCCGCCGTCGCCGTCGCGGAACACCGCGTCCATCCGGCCACGGACGAGCCGGTCGCCGATCAGCGTCTCGAACGGCACCTCGATGTCGTGCGGCTCCCGCCCTGCCCAAACGCTCGCCTCGAAGGCCGCCTGCAGCGCCTCGAGCTGCCCGTCCGCCGCCGCGCCGTCGTCGGAGGCGCCGGGTAGGTCGTCCAGGTCGAGCAGCCGCTGCTGGCCCCAGCGGGACTCCAGCCAGCGGTGGAACGCGGTGCCGCGCCGGGCGTACGGCGCGGGCGGCCTCGGCAGCGGGCGGCGGATCTGCCGGGCCAGCGCGGCCGGGTCGCGGGCGAGCGCGACGAGTGAGGACACCGACAGGTGCGCGGGCAGGTCGACGGCGAGCCCGTCGTTGCCGCGGGAGCGGTCGCGCTCGGCCAGGAGCAGCTCGACGTCGCGGGCCCAGGCGGAGACGCGCCCGCGCTCGGCGGCGGGCACGGCGGAGTAGGCCGCGGCGCCCCGGCGCGGACGGCCGCTCATCGCGTCGTTCACCATGCGGGCGCCCTCTGCCACGGCCGCGTACCGCTCGTCCCCCGGGTCAGGTGCGACCGGCCAGGTGGCGGTCTGCTGCTCGGCGAGCAGGGGGTTCTCCTCGCCGATCGGCTCCTCCGCCCAGTAGCCGACCTCGCCCGCGCCGGCCTCGCACGCCTCGCGGATCTCCTCCAGGAACGGCGAGGGCTGGAGCGGCCGGCCGGCCGTACCCCAGCGGTACCCGGTGGTGACGAGCAGGTGCTTGGCCCGGGTCACTGCGACGTACGCCAGGCGGCGCTCCTCGCGTACGTCCCGCTCGGCGGTGGCGCCGTTGAAGGTCTCGATGTCCTCCTTCTGCAGCCCGGGCAGGTCCGGCAGGTCGGCCCGGTCGCCGCGCAGCGGGTACGGGAGGGTGCGGGCGTTGGTGGTCCACCGCGAGGAGCTCTGCGGGCTCGTGGGGAAGACCGAGCCCTTGCCGGGAGCGCCGTCCTTGGTGGGAAGGAAGACCAGGCCCGGGATGGCGACGACCTCCCATTCGAGGCCCTTGGCGGCGTGCACCGTCAGCAGCTTCACGCTGTTCGTCTCGCCGACCCGCCCGGCCTCCAGCCCGAACTCCTCCGACTCGGCCGCCTTGAGATAGGCGAGGAAGGCGCCCAGCGTCGGGTCCTCGGCGTCACCGGCGAAGGAGGCCGCGGCGTCCACGAACGCGTCCAGGTCGGCGCGGGCCGTCACCGGGTCCAGGCCCGTACGTGCGGCGACCTCGATGTCCAGGCCGAGCGTGCGCTCGACCTCGGTGACCAGGTCGGGCAGGGCGAGGCCGACGTGCCGGCGCAGGATCCGCAGCTCGTCGCGCAGCCGCTCCAGCCGGGCGAAGCCCTCCTCGGTGTAGGTCTCGCCGGAGCCGAGATCGTCGAGGGCGTCGACGAGGCTGCCGCTCTCGTCGTTGAGCTCCTCGACCACCTGCCGCAGCGGGTCGGCGGTGGTCCGTTCGGGCGGCGCGCCGGCGTCGGGGTGGACGTCGCGCGCGGCCTCCCGCGCCAGCTCGCGGGCCCGGCGGCCGAGCGCCACCAGGTCGCGCGGGCCGAGCCGCCAGCGCGGTCCGGTCAGCAGCCGGGCCAGCGAGGC
>JAOPYG010000443.1 GCA_025964685.1 Actinoallomurus sp.
GTAAAAACCCGCCTGCACGGTGGTCGCCGGTAACGCCGGGGGTGGATGACGATAGTTTCCTTTGACGGCCTTTCGACCAAAAAGGAATGGACCCCCGTGCCCGAGAAAAAGGTCACCGCGGCCACACTTGCCGGTGCCGTCGTCACGATCCTCGTCTGGATCCTGCACTTGACCGGTGTCGACATTCCCTCCGAAGTGGCGGCGGCGATAACCACAGTCCTGGCCGCCGTCGCCGGGTACATGGCACCGCACACCCATCGCCCCGATCTGGCGGAGCCGGTGGCCAGGAGATCGACCGCCTCCACCTCCTGACGCGTCAGCGCGCCGGGGTCAGAAATCGAGGCTGTCGCCGCAGTCGACGGTCGCCGAATCACCGGAGCTCGTGGCGCTCTTGAGGAGCTCGCCGTCCACTTTCAGGGTGCAGGTGAGCTCACCGCCGCCGGTGCTGTGCGCGTTGACGTCGACGCTCTGCCCGTCGGCGACGGCGAACGTCTTGCTCCAGGGCGGCGACACGACGCTGCGGCGTTTCTGCCCGCCCGGTGTCGTGTAGGTCACCGAGGCGCGCGGGACGCTGCCGCGAATGGCGAACGTCACCGTATGCGCGCCCGTGCCGGTCTCCGGCGGCACGGTCGCCCCCCTTCCGGGGGTCGGCGTGGCGAGCGGGCCGGTGGCGTATGTGGGCGCCGTCGTCGGCGGCGCGGGAGTGCCCGCCGGTCCGCCGGAACGGCCACCGCTCGAACACGCGGCGAGCAGGAGCACCATCGCCAACAGAATGATCCGCATAGTCGTCCCCAAAACGCCGTACTGGAGTGACTACACAGTGTAACGATGGGGATCGGCAACGAGACGAGAGCGGCCCGCGACGGCCGCTCTCGCCCGCGGGAACTCCCCGCGAAACCGCTCAGCGTGCGGACAGGAGTTCGCCGAGCTCGTCCTCGACGCTCTGGTTGGCGACGAACATGAGCTCATCACCGCCCTCGAGAGTGTCGTCCGCACTCGGCACCAGCACGCGCCCCTCGCGCAGGATGGCGACCAGCGCGGTGTCCTGCGGCCACGCCACCGACCCGACGAGCTGGCCCGCCAACGGAGCGTCTTCGGGCAGCGTGAGCTCGACGAGGTTCGCCTCGCCCTGGCGGAACGTCATCAGGCGGACGAGATCGCCGACGCTGACGGCCTCCTCGACGAGCGCGGACAGCAGCCGCGGCGTCGAGACCGCGACGTCCACGCCCCAGGACTCGTTGAACAGCCATTCGTTCTTGGGGTGGTTGATGCGTGCCACCACGCGCGGCACGCCGTACTCCGTCTTGGCCAGGAGCGAGACGACGAGGTTGACCTTGTCGTCACCGCTCGCGGCCACGACGACGTGGCAGCGCTCGAGCCCCGCGTCGTCGAGCGAGGCGATTTCGCAGGCGTCGGCGAGGAGCCATTCGGCCTTCGACACCACCTCGACCTTGATGGACCGGGGGTTCTTGTCGATGAGAAGGACCTCGTGGCCGTTCTCCAGGAGCTCCTGGGCGATGGAGCGGCCGACCGCTCCCGCGCCGGCAATGGCGACCCGCATTAGTCCGCCTTCTCCTCGGGCCGCTGTGACACGGCGTCGTTGATGCGCTCCATCTCGGCCGCGACGGCCATCACATGGACCACGTCACCGTCCTGGATGACGGTGTCGCCGTCCGCGACGACGGCCTCGCCCATACGGTTCAGGAAGGTCACCCGGGTCTGCGCGGCGTCCTCCAGCGCGGACACCTTGGCGCCCACCCATTTCGGATCGAGCTGCACCTCGGCCAGGACGACCTCGCCGGTCGGATCGCGCCACAGCGGAGCGGGCCCTTCCGGAAGCAGCCGGCGCAGCATCTGGTCGGCCGTCCAGCGCACGGTCGCCACCGTCGGGATGCCGAGGCGCTGGTACACCTCGGCCCGCCGGGGGTCGTAGATGCGGGCGACGACGTTCTCGACGCCGAAGGTCTCCCGTGCCACACGAGCGGAGATGATGTTGGAGTTGTCACCGCTGCTCACCGCGACGAACGCGGATGCCTTCTCGATGCCGGCATCGACGAGCACGTCGCGGTCGAAGCCGAACCCGGTGATCCGGCGGCCCTTGAATCCACCGCGCAAGCGGCGGAACGCCTCAGGGCTCTGATCGATGATGGCCACACTGTGGCCTTTATCCTCAAGAATGTGGGCAAGTGTCGATCCGACACGCCCGCACCCCATGATCACGATGTGCACGGTCGTCCTCTCCGGCGCCGTCCGGTCCTCTTGGCTCCGTCTTGACCTGAGAAACCTACACATGGCCGGGCGCGGGAAAGAACTCCTTGACCCGTCCGATGGGTCTACTTCTTTCCTTGCCCATACCAGGGTGGGTTTTCACAGTCCGGTTAGCGACTAGCATCACCGTCGTGTCGAAGGCTCCCGACCTCGTCAAGAGGCTCCTGCTTGGCCGGGCTCTACGAAGCGCCCAGCAGCACGAGCAAACCCTCCCCAAGACGGTCGCCCTGCCGGTGTTCGCCAGTGACGCTCTGTCGTCCGTGGCGTACGCCCCGCAGGAGATCCTGATCGCTCTCGGCCTGGCCGGGCTGGCGACGTACCACTTCACCCCGTGGGTGGCCGGCGCGGTGATCGTCATCCTCCTGACGGTCGTGGCCTCGTACCGGCAGAACGTCCGCGCCTACACCAGCGGCGGCGGCGACTTCGAGGTCGCCAGCACCAACCTCGGCAGCAACTCCGGCATCGTGGTGGCGAGCGCCCTGCTCGTCGACTACGTGATGACCGTCGCGGTGTCGGTCTCATCCGGCGTCGAGAACCTCGGCGCGCTCATCCACTTCCTCCAGCCTCACAAGGTGCTCGTGGCGATCGTGATCGTCGCGATCTTGACGGTCATGAACCTGCGAGGGATCCGGGAGTCCGGCGTCGCCTTCGCGATTCCGACCTACCTGTTCATGTTCGGCGTCTTCGTCATGCTGATCTGGGGGCTGGGCCGTCTCGCGCTCGGGGCCCACCTGCACGCCGAGACCGCCAATCTGACCGTCAAGGGGCACGAGGTCGGCGTCGGGGGGTTCGCGCTGGTCTTCCTGCTGCTGCGGGCGTTCTCCTCCGGCTGTGCCGCGCTGACCGGCGTCGAGGCGATCAGCAACGGGGTGCCGGCCTTCCGCAAGCCCAAGGGCAAGAACGCCGCGACCACGCTGCTGTTGCTCGGGGTGGTCGCCGCCACGATGTTCGGCGGCATCGTCGCGCTCGCCTACACGACCAAGGCCAAGTTCGCCGACCCGGCCCTGGGCACCCATCTGATCAACGGCAGCGGCAAGGACGTCTCGAACCAGGACCCGATCATCGCGCAGGTCGCGCACGCGGTGTTCAGCAACTTCACACCGGGCTTCGCCTACGTCACCGTGATGACGGCGCTGATCCTGACCCTCGCGGCCAACACGGCGTTCAACGGCTTCCCGGTGCTCGGCTCCGTGCTGGCCCAGAACCGCTACCTGCCCCGCCAGCTGCACACGCGCGGTGACCGGCTCGCGTTCAGCAACGGGATCATCATCCTGGGCGCCATGGCGGGCCTGCTGATCTACGCGTACGGCGCCTCGGTCACCGCGCTGATCCAGCTCTACATCGTCGGCGTGTTCGTGTCGTTCACGATCAGCCAGACCGGCATGGTCCGCCACTGGAACCGCCTGCTGCGCACCGAGACCGACCCGGGCCGCCGCCGCCGGATGATGACGTCGCGGGCGATCAACGCGTTCGGCGCGGTCGTCACCGGCATCGTGCTCGTCGTCGTCCTCATCACCAAGTTCCTGCTCGGCGCCTGGATCGCCTGCGTGGCCATGGTCGTGCTCTTCTGCATGATGCGCGGCATCCGGCGGCACTACGACCGCGTGTCCGCCGAGCTGGTGGCGACCGGCGAGGACGTCGCGCTCCCCCCGCGCAACCACGCCATCGTGCTCGTCTCCAAGATCCACAAGCCCACGTTGCGGGCGCTCTCGTACGCGCGGGCCACCCGGCCCTCGACGATCGAGGCGGTGACCGTCGCGGTCGATCCCGAGGAGTCCAACGAGCTCCAGGAGGCCTGGGACGCGCACGAGCTGCCCGTCCCCCTGAAGATCCTGGACTCTCCGTACCGGGAGATCACCCGGCCGATCCTGGAGTACGTCAAGCACGTACGGCGGCGCAGCCCACGCGACGTGGTGACCGTGTTCCTCCCCGAATATGTCGTGGGACACTGGTGGGAACACCTGTTGCACAACCAGAGCGCGCTGCGGCTCAAGACGCGCCTGCTCTTCGTGCCCGGTGTGATGGTGACGAGCGTTCCGTGGCAGCTCGCCTCCTCCGACCGCCTCAAGGGGCGTCCGGAGCGGGCGGCGCCGGGTTCCATACGCCGTCCGTACGCCGAACAGGACGCAGAATCGAAGGGGTCACGTGCCGCCGGTGGAATCCTCTGAACTGATCGAACTCCAGATCGACGCGGTCGCCAACGGCGGCGCGTGCGTGGCGAGGCACGAAGGACGCGTCGTTTTCGTCCGGCACACCCTGCCGGGCGAGCGCGTACGCGCCCGGATCACCCAGGAGACAAAGCACTTCCTCCGCGCCGACGCCGTGGAGATCCTGGAGGCCTCGCCGGACCGCGTACCCGAGCCGTGCCCGTTCGCCGGCCCCGGGCGCTGCGGCGGATGCGACTGGCAGCACGTGTCCCTCCCGGCCCAGCGACGGCTGAAGGCCGCGGTGGTCGAGGAGCAGCTCCGCCGCGTCGCCGGGATCGAACGCGAGGTGGTCGTCGAGGAGGTGCCCGGCGCCCCGGACGGCCTCGGCTGGCGCACCCGCATGCAGTTCGCGGTACGCCGCGACGGCGCCGTCGGCCTGCGCAAGCACCGTTCCCACACGATCGAGCCCATCGACGAGTGCCTGATCGCCCATCCCGAGGTCGAGGTCCTCGGCATCGAGCGCAAGCGCTGGCCGGGAGCGTCCGGCGTGGAGGCCATCGCCTCCGCCGGCACGGGCGACCGGCTGGCCATCCTCTCCACCCGCGGCCGCGCCCGCGTCCCTCGCATGGACGCGCCCGTACGCCTCGTCAGCGACAAAAAACCCGACAAGCCGCCGTTCGTCCGTGAGGACGTCGCTGGGCGGCTCTGGCAGGTCAGCGGCAGCGGGTTCTGGCAGGTCCATCCGGGCGCCGCACAGGCGCTCGCGGACGCCGTGCTGGAGACACTCGAGCCCCGGCGCGGCGAGGTGGTCGTGGACCTCTACTGCGGCGTGGGCCTGTTCGCCGGCCTGCTGGGCGAACAGGTCGGCTCGGACGGCCTGGTCGTCGGCATCGAGTCCGACGCCCAGTCGGTCCGCGACGCACGTTTCAACCTGCGCGACATGCCCCACGTCTCGATCGAACGCGGCGAGGTGGAGAGCGTCCTGGACGAGATCCAGTTCGGCCGCGGCAAGTCCAAGCTGACCCGCGCGGACCTGGTCGTCCTCGACCCGCCACGCACCGGCGCCGGCCGCGAGGTCGTCAAGCGCGTCGCCGAACTCGCCCACCGCCGCATCGCGTACGTCTCATGCGACCCGGCGACCCTGTCCCGCGACCTGGCGTACTTCTCCGAACTGGGCTGGACCCTGTCCGCCCTGCGCGCCTTCGACGCGTTCCCGATGACCCAGCACGTGGAGCTGGTCGCCACCCTGGTCAGAGGCTGAAGACGCCCACGCGTGCGACGGTTCGTTTTCGCTCGGGTCCTGATCACCCGACGCCCACGGGCGTCAGCGTTTGGCGATCACGCCGCAGGCGATGCGGGCGCCGGAGTCGCCGGTTTTGCGGCTCTCCGCGTCGGGGCCCGGCTTGCCTCCCGTCTGGTAGCGCTGTGGCACGTTGGCCTGGTTGTCCGCCAGGGCGTGGACGATGATCGCGCTGCCGTCGCTGTCGAGGAGCTGTCTCAGCCGGAAGCGGTCGGTCACGACCGTCGCTCGTCCCGTGCCGTCCGCGGTGACCAGGAGGTCCGGCAGGTCGCCCGAGTGCGCCGGGTGGGAGTGCGAGTCCAGGTCGAAGTGCGGGCCGGCGCTGAAGAACGGGCTGCCGGTCTTCGGGTCGGTCGACTTGGGGTCGCAGACGCCCTTCTTGTGGATGTGGAAGCCGTGGTATCCGGGTGGCAGGTCCTTCACGCTGACGGTGATCTTGGCCTTGTGGCGTCCGTCGTCGTCGATGCGGAGTGAGCCGACGGTCTTGCCGGCGGTGTTCTTGATGACGGCGCCGCCGGGTATGCCGGGCTGGGCGAGGATCCGGTCGGCCGCCGCGGCGCCGAGTGCCGCCGCCCCCGCGCCGAGTGCGATGGCCGTGACCACGTGGAACTTGCCAGGCATGAGGAGGCCCCCGTAATGGTCCGCTCCGGAACAAACGCTCCGGACGGTCTCATACCCGCCTTTCGCTACGTACAGTCACCATACGTGCGCGCTCAGGTCTCCGGGGCGGGCGGCGGGGTGCGGTCCAGGGGCGTACGGCCGCGGGCCAGGAGCCAGACCATCGCCGCCAGGGCGGCGACCTGCAGCGGCCAGCCCAGAGCGACCTTCGCGGCGCCGAGCCAGGCCACGTGGCCGGCGAGGTAGAGCGGGTACTGGACAGCGACGCGGATCAGGCACGGAATGAGCAGCAGCCAGGTCAGCCGGGAGCACAGCCGGACGGTCTCGCGGTCGCGGTGCCAGGCGGTGGGATCACCGGTGACCGAGCCGATGATGAAGCCGACCAGCGGCCAGCGGATCACGATCGACAGCAGCATCGCCGCCGCGTAGCCGGCGTTGTAGAGGATGCCCGGCAGGAACGCGTCCTCGGCCTTGCCCGAACGCAGCGCGAACAGGGCCGCGATCGCGATGCCGAAGATGCTGTTGAGCACGAACTGCACGGTGGAACGCTGCGCCAGCCGGATGACCAGCAGGAGCACGGCGAGCCCGGCACCGATGCCGAGCGAGAGCTTCAGCTCCTTGGTCACGATCCAGGAGACGGTGAACCCGATGGTGGGGATGGCCGCCTCGACGACTCCGCGGGCGCCGCCGAGAGCCTTGGACAGCTGGGCGCGGACCGCCTCCTCGACGGTGTCGTACGCGGCGGCCTTGCCCGGCCCGTCCTCGGGGACGGGCGCATCGACGTCGGCTCGTGCGGAGTCCGGTCTGGTCGGATCGGTCACCGGACCTCCTCGCGGGCGCCCACGATCACGTGCCGCTCCGCAGCTCGTAGCGGGGGTTGAACATGACCTTGCGGCCGTCCTGCACGCTGACGAGGCCTTCGGCGCGCACGAGGCGGCCCGGCTCGATGCCGGCGATGCGCCGCCGGCCGAGCCAGACGAGCTCGATCACGTCGGACCCGTCGTACAGCTCGGCCTCGAGCGCGGGCGCTCCGCCGCGTGGTCGCAATGTCACAGTGCGTAGCGTACCCGCTACGCAGGCGCGTCGCCGAGCGGCACAGGCCTTGATCGGAGTGGCGCCCTCGGAGTCGCTGGTCTTCTGGAGTTCCTGGGCCTCGAGTTCCGCCTTTGTCGACGTCAACCGGCGGATGAACCCGCGCAGACCGCGTGATCCCAGACCGTCGTCGCTCGTCTCGGGCACGTCTTCCATGATTGGAAAGAGTAGGCCATCTCCCTGAGAAACAAAGCGGCTGTAATGGTCAGATCAGGCTGCACCCGAACGTACCCGCCGCCGAGCCGCGAAACCGGGGTCCTCCGGGCGCCGAGCGAGGGCCGCCTCAGCCGACCCGAGCTGCCACGGAACGCTCGTGACCATCACCCCCGGACGGAAGAGCAGGCGCGCCTTCAACCGGAAGGCGCTCTGGTTGTGCAGGAGGTGTTCCCACCAGCGCCCGACGACGTACTCCGGGATGAAGACGCTCGTGACGTCGCGCGGGCTCTTGGTCCGGATCCGGCCGACGTAGTCGAGCACCGGCCCGGTGATGTCGCGGTACGGCGAGTCGAGGATGGTCAACGGCACCGGGATGTCGCGTTCGCCCCACTCCCGCCGTAGTGTCGCGGCTTCCTCCTCGCTGGTCGCGACGGACAGGGCGGTCAGCGTGCTCGGCCGGGTGGCACGGGCGAACGCCAGCGCCCGCAGGGTCGGCGTGTGCAGCCTGGAGACCAGGACGACGGCGTGGATCCGGCTGGGCAGCGCGACGCCGTCCTCGCGCGGCTCCAGCTCCGCCGCGACCCGCCGGTAGTGGCGGTTGATCGCCTTCATCATCAGGAACACCACCGGCATCATCACCACGACGATCCAGGCGCCGTGCGTGAACTTGGTGAGCAGCACGATGACCAGGACGAGCCCGGTGAGGACCGCCCCGACGAGGTTGATCGCCCGGGACCGGTGGATCGCGCGCCTGCGCGCCTGGTCGGACACGCGGCGCAGTTCGCCGCCCCAGTGCCTCACCATCCCGGTCTGGCTCAGCGTGAACGACACGAACACCCCGATGATGTACAGCTGGATGAGGCGGGTCGTGCTCGCGTCGAACGCCCAGATCAGGCCGCCGGCCAGCAGCGAGAGGATCACGATGCCGTTGCTGAAGACGAGCCGGTCGCCGCGGCGGGCGAACTGCCGGGGCAGGTACCCGTCGCCGCCGAGGATCGAGGCGAGGATCGGAAAGCCGTTGAACGCGGTGTTGGCGGCCAGCACGAGGATCGCGGCGGTGAACGCCTGCACCAGGAAGAACAGGATCGACCCGTGCCCGAACACGGCGCTGCCGAGCTGGGCGATGACGGTCTTCTGCTCATAGCCGACCGGAGCGCCGATGAGCCGCGCCGGATCGCCGGCGACGTGCACGTGCGCGATGGACGCGAGGGCGGTGATGCCGCCGAACATGGTCACCGCCAGCAGCGCCATGATCGTCAAGGTGCCGGCGGCGTTCTTGCTCTTGGGCCGCTTGAAGTTGGGTACGCCGTTGCTGACCGCCTCGACGCCGGTCAGTGCCGTACAGCCCTGTGCGAAGGCGCGGAGCGCCAGCAGCAGCACGGCCGCCCCGGCGGTGCCGTGTGAGGCGTGGACGGTGAGGGACGCCGACTCCGCCCTCGGCGTGTGCCCGGCCAGCGTACGCAGCAGGCCCACGGCCACCATCAGGAAGACGCTCACCACGAAGCCGTACGTGGGGATGGCGAAGGCGCGGCCGGACTCCCTGACGCCCCGGAGGTTCATCACGGCGATCACCATGATCAGCGCGATCGAGATGACGACCGCGTGGGTCCCCAGCGCGGGGATCGCCGAGACGATGTTGGCGACGCCGGCCGCGACCGAGACCGCGACCGTCATCACGTAGTCGATGAGCAGCGCGCTGGCCGCGATCAGCGAGGCGTTCTCCCCGAGGTTGGCCCGGCTGACCGCGTACGCGCCACCGCCGTTCGGGTAGGCGTGGCAGGTCTGCCGGTACGACGCGGTCACGACGAGCAGCAGGAAGACGACACCGGCGCCCACCCACCACGAGAGGTAGAACATCGCCAGGCCGCCGAGGCTGAGCGCGAGCAGGATCTCCTCCGTCGCGTACGCCACGGAGGACAGCGGGTCACTGCAGAAGACCGGCAGGGCCAGCTTCTTTGGCAGGAGCGTCTCCCCCATCTGCCCGGTCCGCAGCGGACGGCCGACGAGGAAACGCTTGGGGAGCTGAAGAGCGGCTTGCTTCACGATCGCCAGCAAATAGCCCGGACCGGGCGTGAACATGCATCCCTAACGCCGCCTTAACGCCTCCGCCGGCCTTCTTAACGCCTCCCTAACGCCCGCGTCCTCAGCGCCCGATGCCGCCGCCCGGGCCGCGTTCCCGCGGTGGGTCCGGTCAGCGTTCGAAGCGGTAGCCCATGCCCGGTTCGGTGATCAGGTGACGGGGGTGGGAGGGATCGGCCTCCAGCTTGCGGCGGAGCTGGGCGAGGTAGACGCGCAGGTAGCCGGTCTCGTTCGCGTACGACGGGCCCCACACCTCGCGGAGCAGCTGCTGCTGGCTGATCAGCCGGCCGGCGCCGCGGACGAGCACCTCCAGCACGTGCCACTCCGTCGGGGTCAGGCGTACGTCCTTGCCGTCGCGTGTCGTCTTCTTGGCCGCCAGGTCGACCGTGAAGTCGTCGGTGACGACCACGGCGTCCTCCTCCGGCGGCGCCGCGCGGCGTACGGCCGCGCGCAGCCGGGCGAGCAGCTCATCCATGCCGAACGGCTTGGTCACGTAGTCGTCGGCGCCGACGTCGAGCATCTCGACCTTCTCCTCCGAGGCGTGCCGTGCGGTCAGCACGATGATCGGCACGCTGGTCCAGCCGCGCAGGCCCCTGATCACCTCGGCGCCCTCCATGTCGGGCAGGCCGAGATCCAGCACGATCACGTCGGGGTGACGGCGGGCGGCCAGGTCCAGCGCGGTACGGCCGTCGGGAGCGGCGTCGACCTCGTAGCCGCGGGCACGCAGGTTGATGCGCAGCGCCCGGACGATCTGCGGCTCATCGTCGACGACGAGAACTCGTGTCACATTCGCTCCTCAGCCGGTGATCCGGCCGGTGACCCGGCCACGGGCAACGTGAAGATCATGGTCAGTCCTCCGCCGGGGGTGTCCTCGGCGTGCAGGTCACCGCCGATGGCCTCGGCGAAGCCGCGCGCCACCGCGAGGCCGAGGCCCACGCCGACGCCGCGCGGCCGGTCTCCCAGCCGCTGGAACGGCTCGAACATCTGGCTCTTGAGTGAGTCCGGCACGCCCGGACCGCGGTCGGTGATCCGCAGGTCGATGACGCCGCCGTGCTCGCGCGCGGTGATCCGTACGGGTTCGGTGCCGCCGTGCCGTACGGCGTTCTCGACCACGTTGGCCAGGGACCGCTCCAGCAGGCCGGGGTCGGCCACGACGGGCGGGAGGTTGTCCGGCACCTCGATCTTGACCTGGTCGCCGGGCACGTTCGCCAGTGAGGGCTGGAGCACCTCGTCGATGGAGACCGTACGGGCGAGCGGGTTGACGACGCCGGTCTGCAGGCGGCTCATGTCGAGCAGGTTGGCGACCAGGCGGTCGAGCCGGTCGGCCGACTCCTCGATCGTGGCGAGCAGTTCGGCCTCGTCGGAGGCGTCCCACTGGACCTCGTCGGAGCGCAGGCTGCCGACGCTGGCCTTGATGGAGGCCAGCGGGGTGCGCAGGTCGTGGGAGACCGCGGCGAGCAGCGCCGTACGGATCTTGTTGCCCTCCGCGAGCCGGCCGGCCTGCCGGGCCTGCTCCGCGAGCCGCTGCCGGTCTAGCGCCGCGGCGGCCTGGTAGGCGAAGGCGGACAGGACGCGGCGGTCCGCGGCGGGCAGCACCCGGCCTCGCAGGGCCAGCATCAGGGTGTCGCTGACCTGGACGAGTACGTCCGCGTCGGCCGGCCGCCCGCACGGCTCGGATCCCGCGGAGGCCACCCGTTCCCACGTGTCGCCGGTGCGTTCGAGCAGTGACACCGAGCCCAGCCCGAAGGTCTCGCGTACGCGTTCGAGCAGCTCCGGCAGGGCGTCCTCACCGCGCAGCACGCTCGTCGCGAGCAGGCTCAGCGTGGTCGCCTCCGAGCGGGCCCGCGCGGCCTGTGAGCTGCGCCGCGCGGCGAGGTCGACGACGGTGGCCACCGCGACGGCCACCGCGACGAACACGAGCAGCGCGAAGGCGTTCTCCAGCTCGGCGATCGTCAAGGGGTGCAGCGGCGGCGTGAAGAACCAGTTGAGCAGCAGGAAACCGGCGACGGCCGCCACGATCGCGGGCCACAGGCCGCCGACCAGGGCCACGCCGACGGTCAGGGCGAGGAAGAACAGCAGCTCGGTCGGGAGGCCGAGCCGCTCGCCGGGTACCGACATCAGCCCGGTGAGCGCCGGGGGGCCGATCAGGGCCAGCAGCCAGCCGGCGGTCAGTCTCCTGCGCCCCAGGGACGTGCGGGCCACGGCCGTCAGCCCGCGGCCCTTGCCGGCGTAGTCGTGGGTGACGATGTGCACGTCAACGTCGGCGGAGCGGCCCGCGACGGTCGCACCTACGCCGGGCCCGGAGATGTACTGCCATCGCTTGCGGCGGCTGGACCCGAGCACGATCTGAGTGGCGTTCACCGCCTGCGCGAACTCGATCAGCGCCCCGGGCACGTCGTCGCCGGTCACCTGGTGGTAGGAGCCGCCCATGCCCTCGACCAGGGCACGCTGGCGCGCCAGCGCCTCCGGCGCGCCGTCGGCGAGTCCGGCGGATCCGGTGTTCACCCGGGCCACGTGCACCGCCACCAGGTCCCCTTGGCCGACGTGACCGGCGCGTGCGGCGATCCGGGCGGCGCGGCGGATGAGCGTGTCGCCCTCGGGGCCGCCGGTCAGCGCCACGACGATGCGCTCGCGGGCCGCCCAGGTCTCGGTGATGCCCTTCTCGTCGCGGTAACGCGCGAGGGCGTCGTCCACGCGGTCGGCGACCCACAGCAGGGCCAGCTCGCGCAGGGCGGTGAGGTCGCCGAGGCGGAAGTAGTCCGAGAGCGCGGCGTCGACGCGTTCGGGCGGGTAGACGTCGCCGTGGGCGAGGCGGCGGCGCAACGACTCCGGCGACATGTCGACCAGCTCGATCTGCTCGGCCCGGCGTACGACCTCGTCGGGCACCGTCTCGTGCCGGCGTACGCCCGTGATGCGCTCGACCACGTCGGCCAGTGACTCGAGGTGTTCGACGTTGACCGTGGAGACGACGTCGATGCCCGCGCCGAGCAACTCCTCGACGTCCTGCCAGCGTTTGCCGTTGCGCGCCCCGGGGGCGTTGGTGTGCGCGAGCTCGTCGACGAAGGCGACCTGGGGAGCCCGCGCGAGCACGGCGTCGACGTCCATCTCGCCCTGGCGCAACGGGACGGCCTCCAGGCCCTCCAGCAGCGCGGCCGTACGGGGGCGGCCGTGGGGTTCGGCGAAGCCGACGACCAGGTCCGTGCCGCGCTCGTGGCGCCGGATCGCCTCACCGAGCATGGCGTACGTCTTGCCGACCCCGGTCGCCGCGCCGAAGTAGATCTTGAGCCTGCCGCGCTTGGTCGTCGGGCTCACCTCCTCTACGCATTGTGACCCGGCCGGCGGACAGGCTCGTCGTCGAGGCGGAAGCGCAGCCGGCAGACGACGGCACCGGTGTCGCGGCGAAGGGCGTGGGCCAGTACGGCGCCCCGCTGGTTCTGCAGGACGCGCTGCCAGATGTGGGCCGGCTCGACCTCGGGGATGAGCACGAAGACGTGCGGCTCGCCGACGCCCCGCACGTACTCCACGATCGGATCCACGAGCCGGCGACGGGCGTCGCCCACCAGCGCGAGGTTGACGTCCGGCGCCCAGCGTTCCCACGCCTTGATGAAGTCGGTGGTCTCCTCGGGCTCGTCGGGATGGATGACCCGCAGCGCGACGACCCGGTCACCGAGGGAGAGAGCGGCCGAGATCGCCTCTTTCGTGAGGCGGTTCACGCCGCCGACCGGCACGATCGCCAGCGACCTGCGGGGCCGAGGCCGCGCCGGCACCCGGTCCAGCTCCAGCCGCTCCCCGATCCGCCGGTAGGCGCGGTTGATCCCCGACATCAGCCAGACCAAGAGCGGCATCGTCGCGACGATCAGCCAGCCGCCCTCGGGGAACTTCGTGACCGTGACGACGACCGCGGCCACCCCGGTCAGCAGCGCGCCGAACCCGTTGAGCGCCGCCCGGGACCGCCAGCCGTACGGGCGATCGGTCCACCAGTGCCGCACCATGCCGGCCTGCGAGAGTGTGAAGCCGACGAACACCCCGATGGCGAACAGCGGGACGAGGGTGTTCATGTCGCCGCCCGTGCCGATGAGCAGCAGGGCCCCGGTGCCGGCGAGGAAGGAGATGCCGTACCGGTGCACCTGGCGTTCGGCCCGCAGCGCGAACAGGTGCGGCAGGTTGTTGTCCTTGGCGAGCAGTTGCGCGAGCACGGGCATGCCGCCGAAGGAGGTGTTGGCGGCCAGTGCCAGCAGCACGACCGTGGCGAACTGCACGACGTAGTAACCGATCCCGTGTCCCAGCGACCCCTCCGTCACCTGCGACAGGACCGTGATCCCCGCCACCGGGCGGATGTGGAAACGGACGATCAGCGCGGAGATTCCGACCAGCATGACGCCGAGCAGCGCGCCGAGTGCCACCTCGGCGCGCTGGGCGCGCCGCACCCGGGGCCGCCGGAAGGAGGGCACCGCGTTCGCGATCGCCTCGACACCGGTCAGCGCGGCGCATCCGTTGGCGAAGGCCCGCAGCAGCAGGAACAGGCCGACGGCACGGAGGGAGTGCGCCTGCGCTACGGCGTGCGCGGCCGTGACGGGCCGGTCGCGGAACAGCCCGACGGCGATCACGGCGAGCACCGACAGCACGAAGACCGCGGTGGGGACGATGAACAGCCGGGCGCTGTGCGCGATGCCGCGCAGGTTGACGGCGGTGACAGCCGCGAGCACCGCCAGGCAGAGCCACACCGTGTACGGCAGCAGGCTCGGCAGCGCCGAGGTCAGCGCGGCCACCCCCGCCGCGATCGACACCGCGACGTTGAGCACGTAGTCGACGACCAGGGACGCCGCCGCGACCAGGGAGACGCGGCGGCCGAGGTAGGTCTTGGCGACCCCGTAGGCGCCGCCACCCTGCGGAAACGCGGCGATCACCTGCCGGTAGGACAGCGTGAGGACGCCGAGCAGCAGCGCGATGGCCAGCGTCACCGGGACGGTGTAGCCGAGCGCCGCTCCCCCGCCGGCGGCCAGAACGATGACGATGGCCTCCGGGCCGTACGCGACCGAGGCCATCGCGTCCAGGGAGAGCGCGGCGAGGCCGCCGCTGACCGACAGGCGGTGGCGTTCGGCCGCGTCGCCGTGCCCGGCGTCGCGCTCCGGGCTCCGCCGCGCGGAGATGACACTCATGAGGGACGATCTCCTACGGCCGGAAGCGGTGGCCCGTGCCGGGCTCGGTCAGCGGGTGAGCGGCGTCATGCCCATGCCCGTCGGACGGGCGGATGCGCCGGGGTCCGGCCTCGATCGGCACGCGGGTCACCGGCCCCGCCTCTCGCGTACGGAGTCGACGCGTGAGGTGAGCCTCGGATCGGCCAGATCCGGCGTGTACGCCGGGAGCGTCACGATCATGGTGAGGCCGCCGCCCGGGGTGTCATCGGGCTCCAGCGTGCCTCCCATGGTCTCCACGAGCCCGCGGGACAGCGCCAGGCCGAGGCCGACACCAGTGTCGTTGTCGCGGTCGCCGAGTCGCTGGAAGGGCAGGAACACGCGGTCGCGGTCGGCCCGCGGGATGCCCGGACCGCGGTCGATGACCCGCAGCTCCACCCGGTCGGCGTGCGAGCTGGCGGTGACGAGGACGGGCTGCTCCGCCGAGCCGTACCGGACGGCGTTGGCGATGAGGTTGACCAGCACGCGTTCCAGGAGCGTGGGGTCGGCGACCACGTCGGGCAACCCGGCGGGGATTCGCACGCGCACGCCGGCCCCGGCCGGGCCGAGGTCGTCGACCGCGTGCGGGACGACCTCCTCCGCGGCGACCAGCTCGGCCGAGACACCGAGCAGGCCCGCCTGCAGCCGGCTCATGTCGAGCAGGTTGGCGACCAGCTGGGCGAGCCGCTCCAGCGACTCGTCGGCGGTGGCCAGGAGCTCCTCCCGCTCTCGTTCGGTCCAGGTCACGTCCCCGGTCCGCAGGCTCTCCACCGCGGCCTTGGCCGAGGACAGCGGCGAGCGCAGATCATGGCTGACCGCGGCGAGCAGCGCGGTCCGCATGCGGTCTGCGGCGGCGAGCGGACGCGCCTGCTCGGCCTCCTCCGTCAGGCGGTGCTGCCGGAGTGCCAGCCCCGCCTGCGCGGCGAACGCCTCCAGCACACGCTGGTCGGCCGCCGACGGCGTACGGCCACGGAGCACGAGCGTGAGGTCGTCGTCGACCGCGATCTCCGCGGCACCCTCGTCGGGGCTGCAGCAGGGCTCTTCGCCGACGGTCGCGACGATCCGCCAGCAGTCCGGATCGGCCTGGCGGCCGGGGGTCAGCGGGGCCTCGGGACGCCGTTCGAGCAACGTCACGGAGTCCAGCCCGAACGCCACCCGCAGCCGCTCGAGCAGGTCGCCGGGCGTGCTCTCGCCGCGCAGCACACTGCCCGCCAGGTTGGAGACCATCTCCGCGTCGGCGCCGGCCCGAGCGGCCTCGCGGGTGCGCCGCGCGGCGAGGTCGACCACCACGCTCACCGCCACGGCGACCAGCACGAACGCGGCCAGCGCGAGGGCGTTCTCCCACTCGCTGATAGTGAACTCATAGATCGGCGGGGTGAAGAAGTAGTTGAGCAGCAGCGACCCGGCGATCGCCGCGAACAGCGCCGGGTACAGGCCGCCGGCCAGCGCCACACCCACGACCGCGACGAGGAAGAGCAGGATCTCGCTGGCGAGGGAGAGCTGGCCGCGCAGGTTGACGAGCAGCAACGTGAGCAGCGGCAGCCCGATGAGGGCACAGCCGAAGCCCGCGATCCGGCGCCCCCTGGTCAGCCCACCGGCCCGCACGGACCTGCGGCGCCCCTGGCTCACCTCCTCGTGCGTGACCATGTGCACGTCGATCGCCCCGGACAGCGCGGTCGTCGTCACCCCCACGCCACGGGAGAAGATCTGCGCGAGTCGCCCGCGGCGCGAGGCGCCGAGCACGAGCTGGGTGGCGTTCACGCCGCGTGCGAAGTCGAGCAGGGCCTGGGAGATGTCGTCGCCGACGACCTGGTGGTAGGTGCCGCCCAGGCTCTCCACCAGGTCACGCTGGCGCGCGAGGTGGGCGGGGCTGGCGCCGGTGAGGCCGTCGCCCACGGTCACGTGCACGGCGAACAGGTCCGAGCCCTTGGCCCGGTCGGCGATCCGCGCCGCGCGGCGGATCAGCGTGTCGCCTTCGGGTCCACCGGTCAGCGCGACCACGACCCGCTCGCGCGCCTCCCAGGTCGCGTCGATGCGGTGGTCGGCGCGGTAGCGGTCGAGCTGGTCGTCGACCTTGTCGGCCAGCCAGAGCAGCGCCAGCTCGCGCAGCGCGGTGAGGTTGCCGACCCGGAAGTAGTTCGACAGCGCCGCGTCGACCTTCTCCGCCTGATAGACGTTGCCGTGCGCCATCCGGCGGCGCAGTGCCTCCGGTGTCATGTCGACCAGCTCGACCTGGTCCGCCCGCCGTACGACCTCGTCCGGCACCGTCTCCCGCTGCGGCACTCCGGTGATCTGCTCGACGACGTCGTTCAGCGAGTCGAGGTGCTGGATGTTCAGCGTGGTGATCACGTCGATGCCGGCCTCGAGGATGTCCTCGACGTCCCGCCAGCGCTTCTCGTAGCGCGACCCGGGGATGTTGGTGTGCGCCAGCTCGTCGATCAGCGCCACCTGGGGGGCACGGGCGATCACGGCGTCCGCGTCGAGCTCGGTGAAGCTCGCGCCTCGGTACTCCATCGTCTTGCGCGGCACCGTCTCCAGCCCTTCAAGAAGCTCGAGGGTACGGGGGCGGCCGTGGCACTCCACGAACCCGACGACGACGTCGGTGCCGCGGCCGCGCCGGCGATGGCCTTCGCCCAGCATGGCGTAGGTCTTGCCCACGCCGGGGGCGGCGCCGAGATAGACGCGCAGCCGCCCGCGAGTCATGGCCACATCACTCCTCCGGTGAGACGCGGCGCGCGCTCCGGTGAAGGGCCGCGCCGCGTCTCGGTCCTCATCCGCGGAACGGGTACTTCTTGTCGAGCTCGATGTTGAGCGTCAGGACGTTGACGCGGGGGGCGCCGACGAAGCCGAGCACCCGGCCGTCCTCGTTGTCCTTGATCGCCTGCAGCACCTGCGCCTCCTGGACGCCGCGTGCCTTGGCGATCCGCGGTGCCTGGAGCCGTGCGTACGCGGGCGAGATGTGCGGGTCCAGGCCGCTGCCGCTCGCGGTCACGGCGTCGGCGGGCACCTTCGGCTCGGCCGGGGCGCCGCCCCGGATCGGCACGACCTCACCCTTCGTGTAGTCCTCACCGTACTTCGCGCACTGGACGGTGACCCCCTTGTAGGTGGCGACGAACGGCGTGTTCACCACACCGCACTCCTCGTTCAGGCTCACCACCTGGGTCGGGTGGGTCACGTGGCCCTGGCGGTCGCGGGGACCGATGAGCGCCAGCACCGCGCCCACGCCGCCCGGGGTGCAGAACGGCCGGGAGCCGTCCACGCCCTCCAGCTTGGCGACATCGGCGCTGCGCGTGCATACCTGGGTGAGCAGGCTCGTCGAGGCGTTCTGGTCCTCCTTGCCGGCCGCGACGACCTTGGGGTCGGGCAGCGTGTCGACGATGCTCTCCGGGCCGAGGTTCCCCGCGGCCGTGGCGGTCGGGTCGTAGCCGTCACCGGCGTCGGACGGACGGCTCTGGAAGTACTGCTTGAGCGCGTTCCCGTCCTGGTCCGTGAAACTCTGGCCGATGATCCGGCTGCCGACGACCTTGCCGTCGGCGCCCTTGATCATCGCCCCCTCGGCACTGCCGTGCAGGCCGGGGATGAGGGCCACGACCCAGATCGCGACCGGATAGATGATCCCCAGGATCACCGTCAGGACCAGAAGGGCACGGAGCGCGGCGAGGTGCTGGCGGATCCAGCTTGGCAGGCGCATGTCAGGACATCCCCGGAAGGAATTGGATGAGAAGGTCGATGAGCTTGATGCCGAGGAACGGCGCGATGATGCCGCCCAGGCCGTACACATAGAGGTTGCGGCTGAGCAGCTTGGACGCGCTGGACGGGCGGTACTTCACCCCGCGCAGGGCCAGCGGGATCAGCGCCACGATGACGACCGCGTTGAAGATGACCGCGGACAGGATCGCCGACTGCGGGCTGTGCAGCCGCATGATGTTGAGTTTGTCCAGGCCCGGATAGACCACCGCGAACATCGCCGGGATGATCGCGAAGTACTTGGCGATGTCGTTGGCGATCGAGAAGGTCGTCAGCGCGCCCCGGGTGATGAGGAGTTGCTTGCCGATCTCCACGATCTCGATGAGCTTCGTCTGGTTGGAGTCCAGGTCGACCATGTTGCCGGCCTCCTTGGCGGCCGACGTGCCGGTGTTCATCGCCACTCCGACGTCGGCCTGCGCGAGCGCGGGCGCGTCGTTGGTGCCGTCACCGGTCATGGCGACGAGCTTGCCGCCCTCCTGCTCCTTCTTGATCAACGCCATCTTGTCTTCGGGCTTGGCCTCGGCCAGGAAGTCGTCCACCCCGGCCTCGTCGGCGATGGCCTTTGCCGTCAGCGGGTTGTCGCCTGTGATCATCACGGTGCGAATGCCCATGCTGCGCATCTCGTCGAAGCGCTCCCGCATGCCCGCCTTGACGACGTCCTTGAGGTGGATGACCCCGAGCACGTGGGCGATGACGCCCCCACCCTCGCGTACGACCTCGCCGACCACGAGCGGCGTGCCGCCGCTGGCCGAGATGCCGTCCACGATGTGGCCGACCTCGTCGGTCGGGTGACCGCCGTTGTCGCGGACCCACTTCATCACCGCGGTCGCGGCGCCCTTGCGCAGGGACCGTGTCTCCTCGAGGTCGACGCCGGACATCCGGGTCTGGGCGGTGAACTCGACCCAGGTGGCGTGGCCGAGCTCCCCCGGCGTACGCTCCCGCAGCCCGTACTCGGTCTTGGCGAACACCACGATCGAGCGGCCTTCCGGCGTCTCGTCCGCGAGGCTGGACAGCTGCGCCGCGTCCGCGAGCCGCTGTTCGGTCACGCCGTCGACCGGTGTGAACTCCGCCGCCTGCCGGTTGCCGAGGGTGATCGTGCCCGTCTTGTCGAGCAGCAGCGTGTCCACGTCCCCGGCCGCCTCCACGGCCCGGCCGCTCATCGCCAGCACGTTCCGCTGGACGAGCCGGTCCATGCCGGCGATGCCGATCGCGCTCAGCAGCGCCCCGATGGTCGTCGGGATCAGGCAGACCAGCAGCGAGACCATCACGATGCCGGTGACGCCGTGCGCGTTCAGGGACAGCGAGTCCGGCACACCCGGCTGGTTCGCCTTCGAGAAGATCGCCAGCGGCTGCAGCGTGGCCACCGCCATCACGAAGATGATGGTCAGCGAGGCGAGCAGGATGTTGAGGGCGATCTCGTTCGGCGTCTTCTGCCGGTTCGCCCCCTCCACCAGCGCGATCATCTTGACGATGAAGCTCTCCCCCGGCTTCTGGGTGATCTTCACGACGATCCGGTCGGACAGCACCTTGGTGCCGCCGGTGACCGCGCTGCGGTCGCCGCCGGACTCCCGGATGACCGGGGCGGACTCTCCGGTGATGGCCGACTCGTCCACGCTGGCGATGCCCTCGACGACGTCACCGTCGCCGGGGATGATCTGGCCCGCCTCGACGACCACGTGGTCGCCCTGCCGGAGCTGCGGTGCGGGCACCGGCTCCTCCGGCACCGGCCTGCCCGGCGCCCAGCCGGACAGCCGGCGCGCCATCGTGTCGGTCTTGGCCCTGCGCAGAGCTTCGGCCTGCGCCTTGCCGCGCCCTTCGGCGACGGCCTCGGCGAAATTGGCGAACAGCACCGTGAACCACAGCCAGGCGGCGATC